>JAJRWU010000238.1 GCA_024276655.1 Planctomycetota bacterium | reverse complement strand
GGAAAACAAAGCATGCCTCGAAATGCCTTTCATGCAAAGGAAACGAGGAAACAAACAGGGTCCTCCGTTCTCTCCGCTCCCTCCTGTGAAAACAAGCCGGCGTAACGATGAACGTTCCAATTAAACTCCGTGAACGGGTACAAATGACCATTGACAAATAACTATTGATAATTTGGCGCCAACGCCCCGCGCCGTTCGGCCCCATGTTCCTTACTGCGCGCCGCCGGTAAAATAGCGGCTTCCCCAGCAAAAAAGGATATCCCCCCATGCAGATTTCTCCCACCCCCGGTAGCGCCGTAACAACGGAGGCCGATGCGGTTGTGGTCGGCGTTTATGAAAACGATGAAGGCGCCGCCGCCGGGTTCGACGCCGCCGCCCAATTGATCGACGCCGCTTCCGGCGGCGCTTTAACCAAAACATTCCAAGCTGGCGGCATCAAGGCCGAAGTGGGAGAGGTCGCGCCGCTGTGGGCCTTGCCGAGCGTGGCCGCACCGCTGGTGTTGGTGGTCGGCTTGGGCGACAAGAGTGAGATGAACGCGGGCGTCGCTGGGCAAGCATGCGGCGCCGCTGCTCGCTGGTTGGCGGGCGCGGAACGGAGCTGTGTGGCCTTTTTCGTGGGAGAAGATTGGTCGCCCGAACAGACCGAAAAGGCCGTTTCGGCGGTGTTGGCCGGATGCGTGGGCGCTGATCTTTATCGGCGGGAAAAAAAACGCCATCCTTTCAAAACGTTGCTCTGGAGCGGCGACGACGAAGGCCGGCAGCGCGGCGCCATTCTCGGCGAAGCGGTCAACTTAACACGCTGCTTGGTGAATGAACCGCCGAACAAAATCTATCCGATTTCGTTTGTCGAACGCGCCGAGAAAATGGCCGCCGGTTGTGGACTCTCGGTCGAAGTATGGGACGAAAAACGTCTCGCGGAAGAGAAGTGCGGCTGCATTTTGGGTGTCTCTCGGGGATCGTCGCAACCGCCGCGTTTGCTGATTCTGGAGCACAAGGGCGGCGGCAAGGATGCGCCCACGCTGGCCTTGGTGGGCAAGGGTGTGACGTTCGACTCCGGCGGCCTCTCGCTCAAACCCAGCGAGAGCATGAAAACCATGAAATGCGATATGGCCGGCGCCGCCACCGTGGTGGGCGCCATGCAGGCTATCGCCCGGTTGAAGCTGCCGGTGAATGTGATTGGCTTGGCCGGTCTGGCGGAAAACATGCTAGGCGCCGACGCCTACAAGCTGGGCGATGTGCTCACCGCTCGCAACGGCGTGACGGTCGAAATTCATAACACCGACGCCGAAGGACGGCTCGTGCTGGCCGATACGCTGGCCACGGCGGTTGATCGCGGGGCCGACAAAATTATCGATCTGGCCACGCTCACCGGCGCCTGCGTGGTTGCCTTGGGGCTCGATGTGGCCGGACTCATGACCAACAACGAAGCTTGGTGCGACGACGTCTCGGCGGCGGCCAAACGCTGCGGAGAAGCCTGCTGGCCATTGCCGATGTTCCCGGAGTTCGGCAAACAAATTCGCGGCGAAGTGGCCGACATCAAAAACGTCGGCGAAGGACGTTGGGGAGGCGCCATGACCGCCGCCAAGTTTCTCGAAGAGTTTGTCGACGAAACGCCGTGGGTGCATATCGATATTGCCGGCCCCAGTTTTCTCGAAAAGCCCAAACCCTGGCTCGATGGCGGCGGTAGCGGCGCGTTCGTGCAAACGTTGGTCGAAGTGGCTCGCGCGTGGGGAACATAGGCATAACCAGGATGTGAGCCCCTTCTAATCTTATCAACGGACGTGAACATGAACACCGAACGCAACCCAACGCGTGAAGTTCGCATCGGCAAGATCACGATTGGCGGCGGTCGGCCGATTGCCGTGCAGAGCATGACCGCCACGCACACGCACGATATCGACGCCACCGTCCGGCAGATAAACGCCTTGGCCGATGCGGGCGCCGATGTGGTGCGGATTGCGGTCGATAGTAAGCGAGAGGCCGAAGCGTTGGTGGAAATCCGGCGGCAAACGTCGGCCAATCTTGCGGTCGACTTGCAGGAAAACTACCGCTTGGCGGAAGCCGTGGCGCCGCATGTCGAAAAGATTCGCTACAACCCAGGTCATCTTTATCATCACCAGCCGGAAACGCCGTGGCAAGAGAAGGTGCGTTTTCTGGCGGACGTGGCCGCCGCGAACGATTGCGCCATGCGGGTGGGCGTGAACTGCGGCAGCGTCGACCCCGCCCAACGTGAGCAGTTCGCCCCCGACGATTCCATCACGCCCATGCTGCAAAGCGCTTGGGAGCATTGCGCCCATCTTGATGACTTGGGTTTCACGCGGTACTGCGTTTCGTTGAAAGATTCCGATCCCGCCAAGGTGATTGAAGTCAATCGGCGGTTCGCTGAAAAGCGGCCCGATGTTCCGCTGCATTTGGGCGTGACCGAAGCCGGTCTGCCGCCCGATGGCGTGATCAAAACACGCATCGCCTTCGAGCAGTTGGTCAGCCGCGGACTGGGCGACACGATTCGCGTTTCGCTCACCGTGCCCAACGACCGCAAGCACGAAGAGATTGAAGCAGGGCGGCAAATTCTGGCCGACATCGCGGCTGGGCGGGTGCGTTCGGTGGTCGACTTCGGCCGCGATACGCTCAATATCATTTCGTGTCCTAGCTGTTCTCGCGTGGAAAATACAGCCTTTATTGAACTGGCCCAGCAAGTCAAGGAGATGACACGTTACGCCGAACAATATGCGCTGACTATTGCCGTGATGGGCTGCCGCGTGAACGGCCCCGGAGAAACCGACGACGCCGACCTAGGCCTCTGGTGCGGCCCAACGCATGTGAACCTGAAACGCGGCGAAGCCTCGCTGGGCGCGTATCCTTACGACGAAATTCTGCCGCGTCTCAAGGAGGAGTTAGACCGGCTGATCGCCGCGCGGTAAGCTGCGCAGCTCCAACGTGCAATCGACGGGCGGCGACGCCATCGGTTATGCTGTAACGACGGGCGGCGGCAGAGGGCGCTCGTCCGTGCGTATCAATAATACGGCAACGCTGGAGGCTGACGCGATGAAGCTATGGAGTAACGGAATTCTTTTGCTGATTGTGTTGGCGGGCGTCGCCGTCGTCGAAACCGCCAAGGCGGCCGATTGGCCCACGTTCCAGCAGAATTATCGTCGCAACGCCAAGACCAGCGAACAACTGAACGTTGGCGAACTTGGCCTTGCCTGGACGTGGCAAAGCCCGGCGCCGCCGCAACCGGCTTGGAGCCGCCCCGCGAAATGGGACGCCTACGCCGGCATTCGCGACCTCGGCTCGATGCGAAATTATGACCCTGTATTTCATGTGGTTGTTAGCGGCGGGCGCGTGTTTTTTGGATCGTCGGCCGACGGCGCCGTGCATTGCCTCGACTTGGCCAGCGGCAAGGAAAAATGGGTCTTTTTTACAGAAGGGCCGGTGCGGTCGCCGCCCTCGATTGTGGCGGGCGCGGCGTACTTCGGCTCCGACGATGGCCATGCCTACGCGGTGGACGTGAAAACCGGTCGGCAAATTTGGAAATATCGTCCGCGCGAATTATCTGAGCGCATCGTGAACAATGGGCGGCTGATTCCGCTGCTGCCGATTCGCAGCGGCGTGGTGGTGAGCGAAGGCGTGGCGTATTTCGCCGCGTCGCTGTTGCCCTGGGAAACGTCTTATCTGTGCGCCGTGAATGCAAAAACCGGGCTGCTCGAAGGGCCGGGCAGTTTCCAACATGCGTTGCCGAACGTCACTTTTGAAGGCGCCATGGCGATGTCGCCCACGCGGCTGATTGCGCCACAAGGCCGCGTGGCGCCGAAGCTGTTTTCGCTCGGCGAGGGAAAATCGCTCGGCGATCTGAAAGGCGGCGGCGGCTGTTTCGTGGTGCTGGCAGATGAATCTCATATTTTTCATGGACCCGGCAACAAAAAAGGTTGGCTCAAGGCCAGCGACGGCAAGAGCCGCGAAACGATTGCCACGTACGAAAAAGGCCGCGCGATCGTGGTTGACGGCAATGTGTCTTATCTGCTTACCAACACCAGTTTGATCGCCTCCGATTTTGTCAAACGCAAACACCTCTGGACCGTCGATTGCGCGCAACATCATGCCGTGATACTGGCGGGCGCCACGCTCTTCGCTGGCGGCGATGACGAAATCGCGGCGTACGCCACCAAAGACGGCGCACTGCTTTGGCGCCGCGCTGCGCCGGGGCGGGTGCATGGCCTTGCCGTGGCCGGCGGGCATCTGTTGGCCAGTACGGATCAGGGCGCCGTATTGAGTTTTAGCACCGGCGCTGCTGCGTCGCCCACGCAGAGCGTTCACGCGCCGGAAGCAATTGTTTCTGAAGGATTGGTTCAAGGCGATGCGTCAACATTTCAACCGCCGAACATCGACGACCCCGCCTTGCTCGGCCGCTGGGTGTTTCAACGCGAGCAGGTAAAAGGCCGAACGCTGCGCGATCTTTCGGGCCATCGCGCGGCCACGTTTTCCCATCCTCCAACGTTCGAGCGCGTGGGCGCCTTCGGAGCTATAACATTCAAGGGAGATTCGCAACCGCTAGTGATTCGGCCCTCGTTCCGCAACGCCGCGCTGCCGATAAAAGCCATCACGGCCGAAGCCTGGGTGCGCATTGATCAGCCGCAACCGTGGGGCGGAATTATTGGCGTGATCCAAGATAACGGAGCCGATGAACATGGCTGGCTATTAGGGTACAAGGGCGCCCGTTTCAGTTTTGGTTTGGCGAGTGAAAACGGCAAGGGGCGTTTGACCTATCTGACCGCGAAGTCGGATTTCCCCACCGGGCAGTGGCGGCATGTGGCCGGCGTGTACGATGGCAAGCAGATGCGGCTGTATGTCGATGGCAAACTGGCCAATACGTCCGACGCCCAACAGGGAAACATCGCGTATCCTGAGAAGGCGTCGTACGAACTGGCCGCCTACCATGATCAAGACGAATACTTTCCGCTCCAAGGCGCGTTGCATGAAGTGCGTGTTTTTCGCCGCGTCTTGTCTGAAGAAGAGATAAAAAAACACGCCGCGAGCAAGGTCTTTCGAACGGCGCCCGTGGCGGAATTAGCGGCCGGACCGTTGCTCCGCTTCATGGCGCCGGGCGTGGCCCGGGTTTGGTGGCGCACGGCGGGAATGTCGCCCTCGATACTTTCATACGGCGCCGAAGAACTGCTGCACACCGTGCGCGACGACGTCCCCAAAACGGAACATTCGCTGTTGATGACCGGTTTGAAACATGGGCGAAAATATGGCTACACAATTACTTCTTTGATCGACGGAAAGCAGTCGTCGAGTAAACGCTTCGAATGCGATAATTTCTTCAATTACACCACGCCGAAAATAGGCGCGGCGGCGAAGCACTCCGTTAACAAGGCGGACGCGGCGTTGCTGGACGATATCGTCGGGCAGCTCGGCGGCGGCCGGGGTTTGGCTCTGTTTCTAGGAGGTGAAACTCCGGGAGGCGATTCGATCAGTCTTTCGCAAGCCTTATCGCAACGCACCGACCTGCAAATTTCCATCCTTAGCGCCCAGCCGGAAAAATGGGCCGCCGCGCGCAGCGAAGCGTACAACGCGGGGCTGTTGGGTTCGCGTATTTCTTTTTTGGCGATCGATGATTTTGCCAACCCGCCGGTGGCGCGAGAGGTGGCCAATTTGGTGGTGGCGAGATTGAACGATGCTCGCGATGCAGACGTCTTGGTGCGTTCCACGGTCCGGCTGTTGCAACCGGCGGGCGGCGTGGGTTACGTGGGGCCTTTTGCCGACGCCGCCGCTGCTGGCGTGATACAAACGCCGGCCGACCTGCTGGCGGCGGGTGTCAGCATGACGCCCATAAATTTAGGCGGCGAACATTGGCTGCGGTTGGTCAAATCGGAGCGGCCGGGCATGGGTGATTGGTCGCATATTTATGGTCCGGCGAATAACTCGGCTTACGGCGGTGAATCGTTGGGCGGCGCGCGCAGCGCTGCCGATTTGGAAGTGCGTTGGGTCGGCCGCCCGGGCGCACATTATCAACCTGACCGGAATGGCCGAAAACCGCCGCCGCTTTCCACCGCTGGACGCCTCTTTCTCCAGGGCTTGCAGCGTTTGATCACGCTCGACGCCCACAACGGAAGCATTTTATGGTCGTGGGAGATTCCCCATCTGGGGCGTTTTAACATGCCCCGCGATTGCGGAAACTGGTGCGCCGACGAGGAGCATCTCTTCGTTGCGGTGCGCGACCGCTGCCTGCAATTCGACGCCGCAACCGGCAATCTTCTCAATGAACGCGATGTTCTTCCGGGACCGCGAAAAGATTGGAAATACCATTGGGGTTATATCGCCCGGGTGGGTGACCTGCTCTTGGGTTCGGCCGTCAAAAGCGACGCCTTGTACACTTCGTTTTGGGGCGGACCACACGAAGGCTGGTACGATGGCACGGCTGGTAAGTCGACCAACAAAGTTTGCAGCGATAACCTCTTCGCGCTCGACCCTACAACCGGGCGCCGCGTCTGGACGTATGCCAACGGCCTGATTCTTAACTGCACCATCACCATCGAAGACAACAGCGTGATGTTCGTTCGTTCTGCAAACGCGGCCCGCTTGCAGGCGGAAGGGCGTCGCCTTACGGAAACGGACTGGGCCGATATGAAACTCACTTCGCTAAATCTACACACCGGCAAGGTGCAGTGGGAGCGGGAACTGAACGTGATGCCGGGCGTGGTGGTGTTTTTTCTCGCCGCCGGCGACGGCAAACTGGTGCTGGTGTCGTCGGCCAAGAGTAAATACATGGTGTATGGTTTTTCCATGAAGGGGGGCGAAACGCTGTGGGAGAAAGGAATCCCCTGGTGGCGAGATAACCATGGCGCTCATATGTCGCGGCCGGCAATTGTGAAGGGAACGGTTTATGTGCGTCCTCATGTATTGGATCTGAAAACGGGCCAGCTCCTGTCGCAGAAGATGCCGGTGCGTCATGGTTGCGGCACATACGCCGCGACAACACATGCGTTGATCTTTCGGTCGGGCGAAGTGACCGTGTGGGACCGAAAAACCGCAGCCGCCACCCAGTGGACGCGTTTGCGGCCCGATTGTTGGCTGAGTACGATTCCCGCCGCCGGCATGCTGCTTTCGCCCGAAGGCGGCGGCGGTTGCAGTTGCGGCTCTTGGATGGAAACCTCGCTCGGCTTTGCTCCCAAGCGGGCCGCGGGAGCGGCGCCGAATTGATCATTGATTGCCACCGTTGGGAGCGGCGCAAAATAAAATCCCGGCATTTTGAAAATGCCGGGATTTTTTGTTGCGCAATCTTGCTAACAACGGGTAACTTTTTCTTCCGCGTCGGTTTAGTAGAGCCACTCGGCGCGGGCGGTAAAGCCGTCGAAGGTGACGGTGTCGGAGAGGGCGTCGAATTCGTTGGCCTGAACTGCGTCGACCCACCGTTGGGTGGTCACGGTGTTGAACCACCCGCTGACCATGTAACCAGCTCTCAGACGCAGGCGGTCGCAACGGTCTTTCCAGGAGATGCCCAATTCCAATTCGAGAATGCTGACGATGCGTCCGGCTTTCCAGTCGGCTTGGGCTTGCAGGGAGTTCGTGGTCGATTGTTGCAGGTAGTTGCCGCTGAACTGGCCCGCCAGGAAGTTGGCTTCGGTGCGGGCGAAGAACGAAAATCCGTGCCGGCCGTACGATTCGCCATACAAACCAATTCGCGGGCCGACGCCATCGAAGTTCATGTTGGTGAAGACGTCGGTTGTTTGGTTGAAGTTGTATTGAGCGTGGAAGTTTTGGGCCAACCGACCATAACGCAGGCCGCCAAAATAACTCAGGGTGTAGTTCTTTCCGCAGCTCAAGAGTCCGCGATGCTCCAAGTCGATGAGATCGAAGTCGATGTCCATCGTGGCGTTGGCGGCGGTGGTCGTGATCGCGGCGTTGATCGTGGTGGGGTGAACTACTAAGGGAAAGACGACGTCTGGGGCGTTGATCGTGGTGGCGTCTTGCGTGCTGTTCTCAAATTTCGTGTATTGCACCGCGAGGCTTGAGGTGGGCCCCATGTCGAGAGCGAAGCCAACACGAAAGCCGGCGCTGAAGTCGGGGTCGACCAAACCAACCCGACCGATTTGTTGGGGAGTATTCACAACCGGAGCATTGATCGGGCCGTCGACCGGAACGGCGTAAGCCACTTCCGCATTTCGAGGACGCAGGAAAAGGAACTCGCCCCAGGCCGACCTTTTGTAGAACGCCGAGGAGTGACGGTTGCAACCTTGGTTGCCGCAGGTCGAGCAATTTTCACACGATCCGGCACAGTCTGATTTGCCACAACTGCCACAACTGGAGAGTTCTATATCGTTCTGGCCAGAGTTTTCCGGATGATTGTAGGAAGCCGGCGCAATGAGCTGGGCGGCGGGAGCGCCTTGGTCAGCGTAAACGAAACCAGGCTGGAGAATGTAGCCTTCCGGCGCCGTTTGGCCTGGCGATGGGGCCGCTAGTAACGGCTGGCCGCCAGCATAGGGCGAACCCTGTGCCAGCGTTTGTTGTGACATCGCACAAACTGTGAACGCCAAGGTTAGGAAAATTGCAAGTCGTCTCATTGTGCGGCCCCCCGTTGGCCATCTATTTGATATGGTTTACCCAAGACGGGGAATCGGCGCTTTGCCACCGGAATTATGATAAATTCCGTTACAGCCCGCAAAGAAAACGCAAGTAGCCTATTTTAACGCGAGAAGGGCCGGCGGTTCGATTCGGCGCCTGAGAAGCCGGGTTTTTTGAAAAAGCCCGGCTTCTGAACCGGCGAGTGGTTACTCCCACTCAATCGTGGCGGGAGGTTTGCTGCTAATGTCGTAACAGACGCGGTTCACGCCCTGAACTTCGTTAATCAGGCGTGTCGAAATGCTGGCCAACACCTCATAGGGCAGATGGCTCCAGTCGGCGGTCATGAAATCGTCGGTGTCTACGCAACGAACGGCCACCGCGTTTTCATAGGTTCGCGAGTCGCCCATGACCCCCACACTACGCACCGGCAGCAACACCGCGAACGCCTGCGAGGTTTGCCGGTACAGACCGGCCGCCTTGATCTCTTCGACGACAATCGCGTCGGCCTCTCTGAGAATCACGAGGCGGTCGTCGGTCACTTCACCCAAACAGCGAACCGCCAACCCCGGCCCAGGAAACGGATGGCGCCAAACGTAATCGGTCGGCAAGCCCAGCGCTTCGCCGAGTTTTCGAACTTCGTCCTTGAAGAGGTCTCGCAAAGGCTCGATAAGTTCAAAACCGAGTTCATCGGGCAGACCGCCAACATTATGATGGAGTTTGATCGTGGCGGCGGGCCCGTCGGTCGCGGCGCCGCTTTCGATCACATCAGGATAGAGCGTGCCTTGGGCGAGAAAATTCGCGTCAACGATATCAACCGCTTCCTGGCGAAAGCAATCGATAAATGCATGGCCGATTCGGGTGCGTTTCTCTTGGGGTTCGGTCACTCCCGCCAAGGCTTGCATGAAACGATCCTTGGCGTCAACGACATGCAGGTCGGTCTTGAAATGCTGGGTGAATTCCTTGATCACGGCTTCGCTCTCGCCTTTGCGCAACAAGCCGTTATCGACCAAAATGCACGACAATTGCGAGCCAATGGCCCGGTAAAGCAGCGCCGCCGTGACGGAAGAATCCACGCCGCCCGAGAGGCCGCATATCACGCGCGCCGAGCCCACTTGCCGACGAATTATTTCCACGGCTTCCTCGGCGAAGTCGCCCAGTTTCCAAGTTCCTTCGCAGCCGCAAACATCTCGTAAAAAGTTGCGCAAGATAACATCGCCCTGCGGCGTATGAGACACCTCAGGATGAAACTGCAATCCGTAAATAGGCAATTCATGGTGCCGCACCGCCGCCAGCGGGCAGGTTTCTGTATTGCCCAGCGGCGTGAAGTCGTCGGAAACCGAGGAAACTTGATCGCCATGGCTCATCCAAACCTGCATTTCGCCGGGCAACCCGGAAAGCAGCGGGTCTTGCTTGGTAAAATGACAGCGAGCGCGGCCGTATTCGCGAGCCGGCGTGCTCTCGACGCGGCCGCCCAAGGCGTCGCACACCAATTGCATGCCGTAACAAATGCCCAGCACCGGCAGCCCCATTCGCAATAAAGCCGGGTCGCATCGCGGGGCGCCTTCGTCGTACACGCTGTTGGGGCCGCCGGAAAAAATCAGTCCCCGCGGCGCGTGCGCCTGCACGCGTTCCAAGCTGATGTCGTGCCGGACAATTTCGCAGTACACGTTCTGCTCCCGCACGCGCCGCGCGATGAGTCGCGAATACTGGGAGCCGAAATCCAACACCAGTACGCGTTGATCGGTGGTGCGAGACGATTGATCCATAATCGGCGTTCAATAGAGATGTGTGAAAACAAAAAAATCTCGCCGCCACAGCGAGACAATACCTCGGAAGGAAACGCGAAATTATAGTTCCGCACACCCTTGCATGCCAGCAGCCCGTGGAGAAAGTGCTTCGGCCGCCAAAATGCGTTTTTCAACGCGCCGCCAGGGCGCCCACAGGCAATGCCGCCGTCCTCAAACCGGCGCCGCCGTTAAATCGAGATGCGGCGCGTGTGGGTAATCGACCGGTTGGTAACGAATTCCTAATTCAGGCGTGAGAAGTTTTTGGCCGTTATTCGCTTTGGAAGTCAGCAATGCGTCGAGAATGCCGCCGGTCAGCAGGGTGCGTTCGACCGGATACGCCGGTTTGCCGGTGTGCATCATTTTTTCGATGCCCTTGAGCAGATAGGCAAAGTGCGGGTAACGCGGTTCGCTCCGCTCTTCGGCGCGGCAGGCAAGCGGTTCTTTTTGACCGCGAACCTGTAGCGCAATGGTGTTCGCGGCGGCAAAACCGGTTAGCATGAGCAACGGCGCCAAAAGGCCATCGCGATATTGCACCAAAAATATTGTGAATCGAGATGGGTCGACGTCTAAGATGTTTGCCGACGACGATCTGAGCGTCGCGGCAACGGCGGCGTCCAAGAGGTCGCGCCGAACGACGCCTCGGGCCGTCAATTCCTTGAGCGACTCCCCCGGCAGGCAACGCACCCAGCGAACGCCGGTCTCGGCGCCTTCGCGGCGTTCCAGAAAACATTGCAAAAACTCCAAGGCGTGGAAGCCATACGCGTCGAGGTCCGCGTAACCGAATCCCAGACAGGCCTCGATCTGGCCGCCCAGCGGAATCGAAACATCGGGCCTGCGAAAACTCACCGGTATCGACGAACCGGCCATCAGCGGAATGTTCATTTCCCGTGCGCGGTTGTACATCCATTTGGCGTCCGACCAAACCGGGCCCATGTGTTTGTCGGTAAACACCGGCCTGACTTCGCCGCATCGCTGGAACGTATCCGTGATTTCAGAAAAGAAACGCCTGCGGGGGTAAAGATGCTGTCCCTTTTCATTGTGAGGATAATCGCCGTGCTCGCCGACGCTGATCACTCCGTCGACGGCGAGTTTGTCGGCGCCGAGCGTGATCGCTTCATCAATTGTGTCGCAAATGGGAAAGCCGTGCTCCGCCGCCAGAGCGCGGGCCATGTCGGCTTGGGGAAATTGATCGACGTACAAGGAAGCCAATTCCAAATCGGGGCCAAGGCCGCCATCGTATTTCCAACCCTCGATAATTTTTCCGAGCAATACATCGGCATGCGAGTTGTGCGTGTAGATGGTCACGACCGCGGCCACGCGTTTTTTCTTTCTCGGCATCGGCGAAAACGCACCCAAACCGATGCTTTGCGGCAATAGCCCCCAACCCGCGGCGACTCCGCCCGCCGCCAGAAACCGCCTCCGATTCATGCCGTGTTTCTGATCGATCATGCCGTCGTTCTCCGGAAAATCACACCCCACACGCGTTCGCTCGGTGCGCGAGCATGGGTTTTGGAATACAACGCCCTCGGCGTAAAAGGCGTACGCAACACAACATTGGAGCGGCTTTGGAACAGTCCTGAATTAACATACCGAATTAAAAGCCCGGCATTTTCAAAATGCCGGGCTTTTCTGAACCGCTATCGGTAACTTATTTCAGGAATGTTCCCTAGCTTCCTTTTGAAACAGAGCTTCGTCGAACTTGAGCGTGGGTCTTCGGTGCTCCGCCTCACTCCCATCGACACACGCCATTTGAGGTGAATCGTACTGCAATCGCTCGACGAAATCACTGAAGAACCGCCTTTTATTATCCCAGACAAGTTTTTTTCACAACAACTTCGTGCGCCGCTGCGGCATTTCTTCCCGGAATTCTCTCACGTCGCCCAGGGAAACGTATGAGGAAACGGCTGGCGTCGCGGTTCACGGCGGCATAAGCTAGGGAGTTCCAACGGGCCTCAATGCGCGGGCGCCGGGAAGTATTTGAGAGCGGCAGCGCTTCGCACGCCGGAGTTCACGCCTCAGCCTGTTTTGTGTTTCCCCCGCCGCCGCTCCGCTGAAGCTTTATACCTCAAGCGGCTGAAAATGTGAGATTTGCACGAGTGCTTTGTCACAGCTAAGAATTAGGGTTGCAAGATATCAGCCGCGGGGCGCTAGCCCACGGTTTTCCTGCTCAAAACCGTGGGCTAGCGCCCTGCGGCTGATCCTAAAATTAAGATGTGACAAAGCACTCAATATGATGCCATTGTGTCAATCCTTTCCGTGCGG
>JAJRWU010000237.1 GCA_024276655.1 Planctomycetota bacterium | reverse complement strand
GCGACTTCCGCGAGGCGATCGAAAAGACTCTGAATAACCTTAACACCACCGATCAAAACGAAATCCATTCCCTCATCACCCGCAACTTCCAACTCTTCGACGATCAGACATTCCTAGCCGCGTGAAGTATAACCACAGAGAACACCGAGCACACAGAGTTTGATGCCGCGGGCGTTTTCTTCCGTTCATGTGAATCGCGGCTTCTCCTCCCTTTCTTCTCTGTGTGCTCGGTGTCCTCTGTGGTTAAAATGTTTTTTTGTCACCCGCTCGCGTTTCGTGAACAACTCTGCCTATCACAAATTTGGTTGCGGTCAACGGCCGCGCTATGGTCTCGGGTTCTGTGGCATATTGATTTTCAGGGCTCCGGTGAACGGTCGATGTAATTCTCACTTGCCGCTTGCCTTGTACTTTGTCCGGCGAGGGGACGCCTCAATCGCGCTGAATCGCCCATCGCTGTGTTTTTCAAAATCCTACCGAACTCCCCCATCGCATGGACGCCCCACTCGCCGCCAACGCAATCTGGCCCGACGCCAATTGGAAACGTCGTCTTCGCCGCCGCCTGCTGGGTTGGTTCGCCCACGCCGCCCGCGACCTGCCCTGGCGCCGCACGCGCGATGGTTATGCGGTTTGGGTGAGCGAAATCATGCTGCAACAAACGCAAGTCGTGACAGTCGTTCCCTACTACGAACGGTTTCTGCAACGGTTTCCCGATGTGTCTTCCCTGGCCGCGGCGCGCGAAGAAGAAGTGCTCAAGTATTGGGAGGGCTTGGGCTATTACCGCCGGGCCCGGCAAATGCTTCGCGCCGCCCAACAGATTGTCGCGCTGCACGACGGCGTCTTCCCACAAGACATGGCAGCCGTGCTGGCGTTGCCGGGAGTGGGCCGCTACACCGCCGGCGCGATTCTCTCGATCGCCCTCGATCAACGGCAACCTATTCTGGAAGCCAATACGATACGCCTGTTTAGCCGGCTATTGTACTTCACCGATGATCCTCATTCCACGCGGGGCCAACAAACGCTGTGGGCGTTCGCCGAAGATCTCTTGCCGCGCAAGGCGACGGGGCAATTCAATCAGGCGTTGATGGAATTGGGCGCCACGCTTTGCCTGCCGGTCGCGCCGAAATGCTCGCAATGCCCCGTGGCGCCGCTTTGCCCCACCAACCAACATGGGCGGCAGTCGGAAATTCCCCTTCCCAAACGCAAGCAGCAATATGAAGAGATCCATGAAGCGTCGATCTTGCTGCGAAAAGGGCCGCACGTCTTGCTGAGAAAATGCCCCGAAGGCGAACGTTGGGCGGGCCTGTGGGGATTCCCGCGTTTTCGCGTTCCCGGCCCCGGGCAAGACGCGGAAAAAATCAGCCTCGCGCTGCATGAAGCCATTGGCGTGCGGGCGCAGGTGCGAGAGGTCGTGACCAAGGTCCGGCATCAGGTGACGCGCTATCGCATTCGCCTGACCTGCTACGAAGCCGATTGGGTTTCCGGCGAAGCCCAGGGAAACACCGAATTTTCCTGGACCACCACCAACCAACTCGTCGACTTTCCGCTGCACGTATCGGCCCGAAAAATCGCCCAAGCCGTTTGCCGACGGGAAGCCAAACACCGCTCGTGAAATTAGTGGCGACTTCACATTTCTGATTTGTTATCCTTCGTGTTCTTCGCGCCTTCGCACGCCATTTTTCTCACGCGAAGACGCGAAGAATTGGCCAGCCCTATCCTGGAAGGATTCAAGCCATTAGCCGGCGGTGTTTGCTGCGCTCGACCGCCGGCTAATGGCTGGCAAGCCTCCGGCTTGGCGAGAAATCCGTAACACCATTGCGCGGAATAAATCAAAAGCGGTTGCCGACGCGCTTCATGTTGCCGCGGCTGCCGTAGCGGGTATACAATACCTACTGACACTCAACTGCAAGCATATCGCCAACGCTCACGAACTACCACGCGTTTATCGCCTTTTAGATGCACACGGATTCGGGCAATTATTGATATGCACACCTGCTGAATTTCTCGGCGGAGACGACAATGACAAATAATCCTATTCTTAATGAATTGCACGCCGTGCGCGAACGGCTGCTGGCTGACGCAGGCGGAACGCTTGACGCATTGGTTGATCGCCTGCAAGCTGAAGAGCAGCAGTCGGATCGTCTGCGTTTCATACCCCGACGAATAATCCGAGGCGCCGGAGCGGCGAAGTCACGCGAATCGGCGGTGGAAAGTCAATCACCGCCGCCCAGTGATCAGTGACGTTACGGCTGCCACGCCTTTCCCCGCTCGCACGCGAACTTGATCTTCTCCACACAAACCCCTTCCTGTCATTCCCTTGAGACACCCGAAGGTGAAAAAAACGCCGTTGCGGTGTGTTTTTCGCCTTTGTGTTTGGCTAGATTGTCCGCTACGTGCTCAAAACGTACAGTATGCTGAGAATAGGCGTTTCGGAACGAAAGTTGCACCTCGCATGCGAACAGAGATAGCGTCTGATCGCTTGTTTGAAAAAAGGCTCCAAAAAAATGAAGACATCATCCCGCCGGCGCGGCAGCGCCATAGTGCTCAATTTATCGTGGGTCATGTTATCGTGGGTCATGTTTCCATTGGCCGTGTTTTCGTTGGTCATGTTTTCGTTCGGCTCGGCGGGGCTCCAAACCGCAGTCGCCCAAGACGCGGTTGCCAAGGACGCCACCTCCCAAAAACACGCCAAGTACGACTTTCGGCGGCACGAACAAGTAGTGGCCAAAGCCATCGACTACCTCAAAACCAAGGGGCAGGCGGCCGATGGGTCGTTCAGCGCGTATGGCGGTCCTGGTTTGACGGCCTTGGTCGCGACGGCGCTTTTGGAGAGTGGGCAATCGCCCAACGACCCCGCGGTGCGCAAGGCGTTGGCTTACTTGGAGTCGTTCATTCAACCTTCCGGCGGAATCTATGCGCCGGAGTCGACGCACCGCAACTATGAAACCTGTACGGCGGTTTTGGCCTTCACCGCGGCCAATCGAAACGGCCGCTACGACGACGTCATCAAAAAGGCCGACGCCTTCATCAAGGGCATCCAATGGAACGCCGAAGAAGGTAAAGACGTTTCCGACCCAGGATACGGCGGCGCCGGCTACGGCAGCCACAAGCGGCCCGACCTTTCCAATACCTCCTTTCTCATTGAAGCGTTGAAAGCGGCCGGCAACGATGCCAACAGCGAAGCCATCCAACAGGCGCTGTTGTTTGTTTCAAGATGCCAAAATTTGGAAACCGAACACAACAACACCCCCTTCGCCGCCAAGAATCCCGATGGCGGCTTCTATTACACGCCCGCCGCCGGAGGCACCAGCCAAGCCGGCGATACGCCCAACGGCGGACTACGCAGTTACGGCTCCATGACCTACGCCGGACTCAAAAGCATGATTTACGCCGGAGTCGGGCCAAAAGACCCACGCGTCAAAGCGGCCACGAATTGGATCCGCAAACATTACGACCTTTCGTCGAATCCGGGGCTGGGAGAAAACGGCCTGTATTATTACTACCACACTTTTTCCAAGGCCTTGCAAGCGGTCGGCCAAGATGAACTCACCAGTTCGGATGGCGTCCAGCACGATTGGCGGTCGGAATTGCTGGCCGAACTTGCCCGCCGCCAACAGCCCGATGGCTCCTGGTTCAACGAAACATCGCGTTGGCTGGAGGGTGATCGCAATTTGGTAACTGCATACGCCTTATTAAGTCTGGCGCATGCGCTTCCGCATGAAGAGAGCAAGTAAGGAATAGTCCTGAAATAAGTTCCTGGTTGCAGCTCGGAAAAGCCCGGCATTTTGAAAATGCCGGGCTTTTAGTTTCGGTATGTGAATTCAGGACTATCCCCCAGGTGAGCGGCAGGTGGAAATTTACCAATTGTCAGACAGGCGTTTCTGGTGCGTCGCTCCGTGGTAGAATGGATGTTGCTGAACTTTCACACACTCTGGATCGCGATAGCCCAAGATGGATGCCAACTGTGTTCACACAACGCCAACGGTTCGTAATTGCCATGGCGGCGTTTGTTGTATCGTGCGGCGGCGCCGCCCTTGCTGCTGAAAACGCTGCCGTCGAAAACGCTGCCGCCCAACAGCTGGCCGGAGAGGTGGTTCCTACTTTTATCGAGCAGGCGTGCCTAGACTGCCACAGTAACGATACGGCGGAAGGCGGCCTTAACTTGGAAACGCTGCCCTGGCGGCTTGAGTCGGACGAACAGCGGCGGCGTTGGATTCAGATTTTCGATCGCATCGAAAAGCATGAAATGCCGCCGGAAGACGAAGAGTTGGCAGAGGCGGATCGTGCGGCGCTGCTGCAGGTGTTATCGAAGGCGATTTACGCCGCCGATTTTGCCGAGGTTGTGTCGCGGGGGCGCGGTCCGATGCGGCGGCTGAATCGGGGTGAGTATGAAGCGAACCTGCGCGATCTTTTGAAGTTGCCGTTTCTCGACATTCGCGACATGCTGCCCGAAGATCGTGAAGACGGCCATAGCAACAAGTCGGCCAAAACACTCGATATTTCCCGTGTGCAACTTGCGGCGTATCTGGAGGTGGCCGATGCGGCGTTGCGGCAAGCGGCGGCCCCTGGCGTAAAGGCTCGCGAGGTCGTGCGGCATCGACTGCCAGCCACGCGAATGTTTAAAGAGTCGCATACCTTTGGCGGTCGTGAAGCGATGTTCTACGCCAAGAACTCGCAACTGGCGCCGCTTTCGGGCGCCGACCTGGCGCGAATGCGTATAGAAAACAACCACGATCCCGCCATCGAACTAGCGATTTTTCGCTCGCCGTCGTGGCCTTATTATGGGTATCCTGACACCTTCACCGCCGCCGAACCCGGCGCGTATCGGCTGCGTTTTTCGGCCCGCGCCGTGCGCCAGGTGCGAGATTTTCGTCTGCTTCCCGCCTGGGCGCCCTTGCCGATGACCTTTCGAGCGCGGAAACGTTCGGGGGCCGATGTTTCCGGCGATGTGCGAGCCACCGGCGGCCTGCTCGATATCCGACCGGAAGTCGCGGTTTACGA
Source organism: Planctomycetota bacterium (assembly GCA_024276655.1). Lineage (GTDB taxonomy): Bacteria > Planctomycetota > Planctomycetia > Pirellulales > Pirellulaceae > SZUA-33. The sequence goes on along the minus strand of JAJRWU010000237.1, from coordinate 9,039 downwards.
AACCACGATTCGTTTGAAGCGGAATGAAACCTTCGAATACAGCCTGCTCGGCTTGCCGGTTCCGCGGGCCATCAACCCCGACGACGGTCCTCTCTACTACGACTTCCCTCCCATGCCGCCGGGCGGGCATCCTGGAATTGCCTTCCAGTGGCTGGAGATTTCCGGTCCGATCGATTCCCCGCAGTGGCCGCCGGCTTCGCACCACGTTTTGTTCGACAACCTGCCGATACGCCTAGCAACGGGTGGGCGGTTGAAAGTAGCCCTCGTTTCAGAGCAACCGGAGCAAGACGCTGTACGACTGCTGCGGCGTTTCGTGCATCTTGCCGCGCGAGGGCCGATACCAGAAGAAGCGGTTGCGGTTTACGAACGACTCGTTTTGGCGGAACTCAAACGCGAAACCCCGCTGGCCGAAGCGTTGCTCGCCGGCTACAGCGCGTTTTTGTGCTCCGGGCGTTTTCTATATCTGCCGGTTCCAGCGGAAACGGGTGAAAACCAGCTTCACGATCAATACGCCATCGCCTCGCGGCTCTCGCATTTTTTATGGAACTCGCGGCCAGATGCGAAATTATCGGCGCATGCGAAAGCGTTACAACTTCGCGGCGCCAACCTACTGCACGACGAAACGAACCGCCTCATTCAAGACGACGCATTCCAACAGTTCGTGAACAACTTTACCGATTACTGGCTCTCGCTTAAAGACATTCGCCGCGACGAACCCGATGTTCGGCTGTATCCTGAATACCGTTTTGACGACTACCTGATCGATTCGATGGCCGCTGAAACGCGCGCCTTCTTCACGCTGATGGTGCGCGAGAATCTACCGGTTTCGGTTCTCGTCGACGCCGACTTCGCCTTGGTCAACGACCGCCTGGCGCGCCATTACGACTTACCGCCGGTCAGCGGTTCTCGCCTCCGCCGTGTTGCGCTGCCGGCTTCGAGTCCGCTGGGCGGCCTGCTCACGCAGGCGGCCATGATGAAAGTGACCGCCAACGGCTCCACGACATCGCCCGTGGTTCGCGGCGCCTGGATCATGGACCGAATCATGGGCCAGCCGCCTCCTCCGCCGCCCACGCAGGTTCCGGCCGTCGAACCCGACATTCGCGGCGCAACAACGATTCGCGAACAGTTGGCCAAACACACCCAAGACGCCTCTTGTTCCGCATGCCACGCCCGCTTCGACCCGGTTGGCGCGGCATTGGAAAACTTCGATGTTCTGGGCGCCTGGCGCGATCGCTACCGAAGCCTCGCCAGTGGTGATAAAATAACCGGTATCGACCGCGCCGGCCACAACTTCGCCTACCACGTGGCTGGCAAGATTGACGCCGGCGGCCGTTTGCGAGATGGCCAATCGTTTCAAGGAATCGTGGAACTCAAGGCGTTGCTTTTGTCCGACCCCCGGCAGCTTGCCCGCAACGTGTTGCAGCAGTTCACCATGTACGCCACGGGGACGCCGGTCCGATTTTCAGACCGGCCGGTGATCGAGGAAATTCTCGACCGCTGCCGGGCCAACGAATATCGCACGCGCGATCTGCTGCATGGTTTGGTGCAAAGCCGGATTTTTTTGGGGAGCCGCCGTTAGACGTCTGGCCCGAATTTTAGACGCCGGATTAAAAGCCCGGCATTTTCAAAATGCCGGGCTTTTTTGCACTGCAACCGGTCACTGACTTCTTCCGCGATACGAAGCATCTACGATGACAACAACACACACATCTAAATTATTGGCGAGGCTTTCGCGTCGTACTTTTTTGCGCGGCGCGGGCGTCGCGATGGCGCTGCCGCTGTTGGAATGCCGGCAAACGCTAGCGGCGGCCGGTTCAAATTCGCAGCCGCAACGCATGTTGCTGATCTCGAACAACCTGGGCGTGCTGCCCAAGCCGTTTTTTCCCAAAGCGGCCGTTTCCAAAAAAACCGGCGTTGATTACCAGCTTTCGCCCTATCTGAAGGAGCTCGAAGCATTCCGCGCCGACTTCACCGTATTCAGCGGGCTTTCGCATCCGGCGGTCGAAGGTGGTCACTCCACGGAAAACTGTTTTCTAACCGCGGCGAAAAATCCCACCAGCAGCGGTTTTCGCAACGAGATTTCGCTCGATCAGTTCGCCGCCCAACGGCAAGGACGACAAACCCGTTTCGCCACGTTGAACGTGGGAGTGAATATCGACAAGGCGAACCGTAGCTTATCCTGGACCCGCGACGGCGTGCTGCTGCCGGCCGAAGATAGCCCCGCGGCGCTCTTCCAAAAGATGTTCTTGCAGGGCGCGGCGGCGGAAGTCGCCTCGCGTTTGAACCAGTTGCGGCAACGGGGCAGTATTCTCGACGCCGTGTTGGAATCGACGCGGCAATTTAGCCGAAGCTTGGGCGATTCCGACCGCGCGCGGCTCGATCAGTATTTCACCTCGGTTCGCGAACTCGAACACCGGCTGCAAACGGCGGGCGAATGGGAGCATCGTCCCAAGCCGAAGGCCGAACAAGAGCCGCCCCACGACATAACCGACCGCGCCCTGCTGTTCGACAAGTTCGAGCAGATGCTCTCCATGGCGCACATTGCATTCCAAACCGACTCCACACGCATCATCACGCTGATGGTCGACGCCTTCGCCACGCCCGTATTTCAACTCAACGACGAGCAAAAAAGTACGACCGGCTACCACAATCTTAGTCATCACGGCATGCGTCCTGAGAATCTGGCCCAGTTGGAAAAGGCAGACCGGCGGCAGATGGTTCTGTTGCGAAATTTCCTGAAGCAACTGGCCGAAACGCCGGCGGAATCGGGCCGCTTGCTCGACAGCACCATGGTTCTGTACGGCAGCAACATGGGCGACGCCAACCGGCACGACAACCGAAACCTGCCCATTCTCTTGGCGGGCGGCGGCTTCCAACACGGCCGGCATCTGGCCTTCAAACACGACAACAACACGCCGCTGAGCAACCTTTTTGTTTCCATGCTGCAAAACTTGGGCGTCGAAACCGAAGCATTTGGATCCAGCACCGGAACGCTCAACGGGTTCGAGATGAGCGTCTGACACGCGTCTTGACTGCAACCGTTGGAGTTCACGAACTACTGCAAAACGCGTGAAGATAAATAAAAGCCCGGCATTTTGAAAATGCCGGGCTTTTTTTTGTGCCACAACCGATGATCTCTTTCCATGCGGTTGGTTAGTCTTCGCCACGCAGCCAACGTACGAGCATATCGAGTTCGTGGTCGTTGAGTTGATTGCGTTCGGGGTCGGCGTTGTTGGCGAAGGCCGGCATGCGGTCGTTGTTTTCCGGATAGAACCGCTCGTGGTTGGGGTTGGCAATCATGCCTCGCAGCCACTCGCGCGAACCCCAGCCGGTGAGGTCGGGCGCATCGCCCAGTTCACCGATATCGCCGAGTTTGTGGCAATCGGCGCAGGCGTAGGAATCGAACGATTCTTCAAACGCCGCGCGCCCCGCCGCCAGAGCGCCGTCGGTGGCGGCGGTGGCGTCTTGCGCGGCTTGCGCGGGCAACTTTGCCTCGGCCGAAACGGCGACAATGATTTTGTCGAGCAGGTCCTTGCCGTCGGCGTCGAGGTTTGCCAGATCGCTCGAAACAAACTCCATCATGCCGGCGTCGGTTTCCATCAGCGCCGTGCCGCCGAAGTAGTGGTCGGTTTTTATTTTTTGAGGATCGAGAAGCCCGGCGAGCCACGCGCGCGAGCCCATGCCGAACAGATTGGGCGCCGTGTCGGATTCCGCCACGATACCCTCGCCGCTGCCGTCGTCGTGGCTATGGCAACTTCTGCAATGACGGGTGAACAACATCGGCCCTTGCGTTTGCGGGTCGTTGCGTTGTAAAGCCACGGCCCCTTCCTTGGAAATTCCCTTGCGTTCGATCAGCTCGACCAAACGCTCGTAATCGGCGTGGGCCTGTTTTTGCGCCTTGAGAAAACCTTCGGACGCTTCGTATTTGTCGGTGTAGGCGGTTTTGGCCTCAGCGTTGCCGCCGAAGTCTTTCTCGCCGGGGGCGACGTTCCTTTCCGCGAAGTGATCTTCATTCCAAGCTTCGACCGTCAAATAACCGGCGCCGCCGAGCAACACCAATAGTACGGTAACATTCACGATGTGCCCGATCTTCACGCGGCCGGTCAAGGGCATGAGAAACAGGAACCCCATCACGACGCCCGGCACGACAATCGCGCCGATGAACTCCGATTCGAACTTCTTCAGCATTTGGAAGAGGAACAAAAAGTACCATTCCGGCCGCGCTGCCGCATACGGTTCGGAGGCGTCGGCGGGCGCGGTCAGTTCAGCGCCGTGGGTGTAAACGACAACGCCCACCACGGCAATCATCAGCACCAGGCAGCCGACGGCGTCCTTGAGAACCTGCTGCGGCCAGAAGTATTGGTCGGAACGGTCGGGCGAAGGCTCCGCCGTGATGCCGTGTCGGCGGAAAAACGCCATGTGCAGAGCGAGAAAACCGACCACGAGCGCCGGCAGCAAACCAGCATGGACGGCGAAGAAACGCGTCAGGGTGTGGTTTCCGTATTGCGTTCCGCCCACGATGACTTTTTGTATTTGATCGCCCACGACCGGCGTGAGCGAAGCCAAGTTCGTGGCCACGTTGGTGGCCCAGAAGCCTTTTTGATCCCACGGCAAGAGGTAGCCAGTGAGGGCCAAGCCCAAAATGAGCAGCATCAGAACCAACCCCACCCAGAAGTTGAATTCGCGCGGCGGTTTGTAAGCGCCATCGACCACGATTTGCAACATATGCAGAGCCAGCAGAATGATCATCGACTGCGCCATGTAATGATGCACGCCTCGCAACAACCAGCCGCCCGCCATTTCGTGCTGGATGTAAAACACACTCTCCCAGGCCGTTTGGGCGCTGGCGCTGTAGGCGGCCCAGAGAATGAGGCCGGTGATCGCCTGCGTGACAAAAGCAAACACCAGCATGCTGCCCGTGATATAACGCCAACGCGAGCCGCCGGGAATATTTTCGTACAGGGCGTCGGAAAGAACAGCTTGGTAGCCGGTGCGGTGGTCGAGCCACTTCAGTAGGCTGTGGATCATTTGGCCACCTTTTCTTTCTTGCCCGTATAGAAGTTTTGAAATTTGACCCAAATCTCGCCGGTTTGGGTCAGTTTTTCCTCGTCGACCTCCAGCGAATCCAATGCACGCGGACTCGGGTTGGGCTTATCGGGGTTGTCGATTTTTTCGCCGTCGACTTGAAACGCGCTGTTGTGGCAGGGGCAATGGAAATAGTTTTTTCCGCGAGCGTAAGAAACCAGGCAGCCCAAATGCGGACAAACCGAATTGAAGGCCTGCACTTCGTTTTCGCCGACGCGGCGGAGAAAAACAGAGCCGACGCGTTCGTCGGGGAAATAGTTCCAGGCGTCGAGTCGGTCGGCAATCACGGGGAATTGCTGGGGCTGGCCATTTTCGGGCAGGGAGTCGAGGCTGGCGATGCGAACAAAGCCGCCGCCGATCACCTTACCGCCGGGGCCTTTTTTCTTGGGGCGAAACAGCGGGTCGAAAATCACGCCTAGCCCAACCGCAACCGGAAACAGACCGACGATTCCGCCAATCACGATGGCAGCGCCCTCCGCCAAGAAGTTGCGTCGCTCGCGCGGAGGCGGCTGGTCGGGAGTTATGTTCTCAGGGTTGGTGGTTGTCATCGATGAACGCCTCTAGGGGTAAAGGAGAACCGAACGCAAACGGAGCGAAACCGGTGTGGCCGATCCAACAAAGAAAGCGTGGGAAACGATAGCCCATTTCAACAGCCCAGCCTTTTTTGAAAAAGCCGGACTGCTCGTACGAAAGTTCGGGAACCGATTACTCCACGGTTTGCATCCTGTTTGCTGGAAGTGGGTTCCAGGTGGGGGGGTAAACAGGGGATGTTGAAGTTTGCTGACCAAACCGCCTCTATTATCCCATGGCTTGGAAAACAGCGTCAAGCACCTGCGACTCAACTTCTTCCCATTTTCCTTCGACAAACGCTCCGGATGCCGCTTTGTGCCCGCCGCCGCCGAATTGCCCCGCCACCGCATTGCAATCGAGCGCGCCACGGCTGCGAAAACTGACTTTATACCCGCCCGCTTGCTCGAAAAAGAACAAGGCCGCCTCCACCCCCCTAATGGTGAGCGGCACGTTGACAACATCTTCGGTATCGCCGGGCAGCGCGCCGGTTTCTGTAAAATCGGCCTGATTTACCACTGTATACGCCAGACGGCCGTTGTTTTTCACCTGCACGCGTTGAAGAATTCGGCCGCGCAGCCGCACGCGTTCGGGCGTGCTTTGTTCGTAGAGCGAGGTAAAAACGTCGGCTGGCTCGGCACCGGCGTCGAGTAATCGGGCGGCGGTGCGATAGGCGTCGGCGCCGACGGTCCGAAAGCGAAACCAACCGGTGTCGGTCGCAATGGCGGCAAACAGGGCGTCGGCCATTTCCTTGGTCAGTTCGACGCCCAGCGCGTCGGCCGCTTCAACAACTAAACATCCCGTGGCCACGGCGGTGGTGTTTTTGAACTCCACGGCGTTGAGGTCGTCGGCGCCAACGTGGTGGTCGAGCACTACCTTGAGCGCGGGCGTGGCGCGCACCAACTCGGCCATCTCTCCCAACTGCCCCCAGGCACAGGTATCGAGCACGACTAATACGTCATGCTCTGGCGGCGCATCGAGCGTGTGGTCGACGCCCAGCACTTTCGCCCGCAGTGCGGGGTCGATAAACGCCAAGTGCGGCGGGACGGGGTCGGCGTTGAGAATCACGACTCGCTTTCCCAGTCGCTCCAAAATAGCGGCGAAGGCAATTTCGCTGCCCAGGGCGTCGCAATCGGGGCGGCGGTGGCTGGTGAGCAGAAAGGATTCGTGCGTGGCGACAATTTCCGCCAATCGCGGCCAGTCAATCGTCATTCAAAAGGCGTTTCTTCAGAGGTAACCATGCCCGCCACGCTTCGCGCCTTGGACACGTCTTGCCGGAGTTGCCGTTGGAGAGACTCCACGGAGTCGAACGGTTGAATTTCTCTCAATCGCTCCAGGAAGTCAACCTCCAGCGGCAAACCATAGAGCGATGCGTCGAAATCGAGCAGGTGAACCTCCACCTTGGAAACATGTTCGCCGAACGTTGGACTCGGCCCGATATGAATGGCCGCCGCGTGTTTCGTTTCAGCCGCATGGGCCACGCCCGCATACACGCCATGCGTCGGTGTGAGTGTGTCGATGGCTTCGATATTGGCCGTGGGGAAGCCGATTTTCGCGCCCCGCGCCGCGCCGTGCGTGACCATGCCGCGAATGCGATAAGGCCGCCCCAGCATTTCACCCGCGCGTTTCAGGTCGCCGGCGCTAATCGCCTGACGTATCTCGCTGCTGGATACGATTCGCCCATCTTCGCCGGCCACCAGCGGCGCCACTTCAACCGAAACCCCGGCCTTCGCGCCATACTCGCGGAGCAGCTCGATATCGCCGGCGCGGTTATGTCCAAAGAAAAAATTCGGCCCTTCCACCATCGCCCGGGCCGCCAGTTTCCGCACCACAATCTGTTTGAAGAACGTTTCCGACGGCAAACGCAGAAGCGCTTCGTCGGTCGGATACGCAACCACCCAATCGACGCCCAACTCGCCCAAAAGCTCTGCCTTGCGGTCGGTCCAGGTGAGGGGCGGCGGCGCGTTTTCAGGACGCAGGATCCGCACCGGGTGCGGGTCGAACGTGAACACCACCGCCGGGCCTCGAACTTCCTTGGCGCGTCGGAGCAACCGCTTGATCAGCGCGGCGTGCCCACGATGGACGCCGTCAAAATTCCCGATTGCAACGGCGCCCCGGCGCAATGCTTCGGGCGGGGCGTTGAGGTGGTTGATTCGTATCACAAAAGCGCTCGTTGAGATGGTGTGCCGCTAGCGGTTCAACGAAACATTGGAATCCGTGCGAGGACAACTAGGCACAATGTGATAGAGTTCACCGAAGCAAACTTGGATATTCCCATGCCATTACTGGAACAGTATGGGGAGTTAGGCGTCGCGACGTTCGACGGAAGGAACCCAGTGCGGACCAAAGATGTGGCTGATCAGCTGGGACGCGACTACGGTACAGTCATGACGCATCTACATTTGGCCGGGAAACGCGGGTTGTTGAAGCGAGTGAATCGAAAGGGATGTTTACTGGTAGCGAACGACAAAGATGTCTAGCAACATTTCTATCCGTCGCGATTGATCATGCAACTTGGCGTCTGGGACTCAAAACGTTGGATTGCATCCTCTGAGATTTGAGTTCCCGCAACGCGCAATATGTAAAGTGTGGTCTTGCCACTAAGCGCATCCAGACCCTCGCTAGTAACGGCGGTATGCCTAATATCGAGTTCCTGAAGCGGACAAGATGCCAATACCGCCATACTTCGATCAGTGATTTGCGTATTGGCCAAGTACGCTTGTCTCAGATTGGGGCTATGTGAAACAAGCAACTCGATATCGTCGTCTCCGATCAAGAGGCCGCTAAGGTCGCAAGACGTAACGCGCGCGTTTAATGCTCTAAGACCAGCATCGTCTATACTCGTGCCGCTTAGGACAAGTCGAATCTCTCCGCTGTAGTCAATCGACTCTGACGGAAGATTTGAAGCCGCTATCATCACCTCCGCCAAATCACTGTTGGATATCCCGGTGCCAGCCAAATCGACAATGTAATGCCCGTCGACAAGATCCTGCTCTAGATTTCCTCCTTTGCTTTCGCAGAGTTTGCGAACTTCGGCCACGGCGGTCTCACGAACGTGATGTCGTTGGTAAGCGAAAACGCCCAAGCCAAGAATCGCGCACAACAACGAAATGAAAATTAAGACCCAGCACCGCGAGAATCGAATCCGATTCGGTGAAGTTTCGGCTATAGAAGGCGGGCCACTTGCCATATCCGTTTCACCGTGTCTCAGTTTGGTTTGAATATGAACTCACCACCTGGACCAACCCGTGTACTGGTTCAGCGTGACGTTGAGTTTTGGTGAATCGCTAGTCGTGAGTAACAAAGCGGACTAAAGGCAGTATTTCTGGGTTGCGTTTTTCGCATTTAGGCCAAAAGCAAGGGACTTTGATTCAATTGCGGTGCATT
>JAJRWU010000236.1 GCA_024276655.1 Planctomycetota bacterium | reverse complement strand
GACACCTTTGCTATCGGAGGGCTTCAACGACCGGGTTACCCCGAGAACATCGCCTCCTCAGCTACATGATTAACGAACAATTATCATGCTCAACTCCTTTCATTTGAGTAGATCAGACAGGCTTCGCCTGGCGCACCAGAGTTCGCAAAGCGGCGTGGGGCCGCTGAGATGAAACGGCAACGTGAAAGAATGCACGAAGGTCTGCGCGGCTTTGGCGGAGTTTAACGGCGGCAATTTCTGTTATGTCCTGTTTTTCTTGGCAATCGGTTTCAACGGCGCTTCTTGGTTGGTTAGAATGGAGCCTAATGGCTGATCGCAGCCGCCGGGCGTTGCCGGGCGTCAAGTTGCGTCGGCTGAAGAGTCGCTCCCAATCGCGGAATGCACGCTGAAAGAACGCCCGCCCAATGGCCGCCAATCCCTACCAATCACCGCAAGCGGTCTCGCAGCCATCCCGAACATACCCAAGGCGGCTTTCTTTCCTGGAAATCTTCATTGTAGGCCATGTGATTAGTTTTTTCTTGTTGCTGCTTGCGCCCGTGGTCGCCTCCTCCTCTGTTTTGGGAGAGCATTCAGGAGGACGTTACCTGCTCGGCGGCGTAGTGGTTCTCTTTACGCGGCTGCCCTGGTTGGTGGTTCTGTTCAGTCTTTGGGGCGGCGCGGCAACCGCCGGCGGGGCTTTTGTTGTTTGGCGGGCAAGGCGTCTGATTGCTCGCTACGCGCCCAAGCCGTAACGCTGGAGCATGGTTCGGGTTCGCTCGACGATCATTTCCCGCAGGGCGAGCGGTTGGAGCACTTCCGCCTGGTCGGCGTAACCCATGACCCACCAGGAAATCTCGCGTAGCCCTGAAACAGTGGCGCGAAACTCCAGCTCTCCGTTTTCCAGCCAGGTGGTCTTTTGTGTTTTGTGCCAAACCACTTCCTCGACGTTCCTCGCGACCAGGGGCGAAAAACGTATCACGATTTGATGGTCGGGGCCCGGCTCGGGAATCAAACTCCAAGCATTTTTCAGGTACCGGTCAAGGCTGAACCGCTGGGGGATTTTGTAAGATTCCTCCAGGATTTCCAGCTTTTTGATGCGAGCAAGATTGAACGTCCTGACCTCCCGATGCACCGACGAACGCCCGATCACATACCAACTTCGGCGCTGGAACAAAACCCGATACGGGCTGATTTTGGCGCCAATGCATTCCTCTTCGGTGAAACTCTCGTAATGAATACGAACACACCTCCGCTCGGCCATGGCGGCTAGGAGCCGGTCGTAGACGGGCGTGATGTCGTCGCGTTTGGAGGTCGAATCGAGGCGAATGCGCACTCCGGCGGTCAAATGGCGAACGTAATCCCGGAGCCGCGCCGGCAGTGCGTTTTCAAGCTTGACCGCCGCCGATAACGACGCCTTGCTAAACGGCAAATGCGGCGAGTCGCCCAGTTCGTGGCAGAGGAGAATGACCGCCAGGGCTTCATCGGGCGTGAAGTTTGTCGGCGGCAAATAGTGAGCCCCCAAAATTCGGTACCTACCCAGCGGCTCGTCGAAAACGAGCGGTACGCCGGCCAGCCGCAGGGCTTCGATGTCGCGGTAGATCGTACGGCGGCTGACATCACACGCGTTCGCCAACGCTTCGACATCGCAACTGGCGCCGTTTTGCAAAAGGCTAATGACCTTAACCAAGCGGTGAATACGCGTCAGGTTCATATATCGTGGACGAATCGCAGGCGGATTGGAACGCAAACGGCCGAAAGACCATAGGTTCCGTATTATACTTCAAGCGACTGAAAACGCGCGCATTCTTCGTCCTACGGCGGGTGAGCATTTACCAACCGTGTTCCCCACCTTTTGGAGGGGGAATTCAGGGGCTTCGCCTTAGGCGAGCGGCAGATGAAAATTTACCTATACAAGCACGAAGCGCAAGCGAGTGAATCAGAAAACGGTCATTCCCGCGTAGGTGGGAACCCAAAAAAAATCACGGACTCCCGCTACGTGCGGGTAAGTTATTTTCCGCCGCTCGTCTTACGACGCCACAAAAGCCAGATAATAAAATATCCAGCCCGTGATGGCGGTCATGGTCATGCCGCCGGCGGCCAATCGGGCCCAAAAAATGTGTTGGCGGCTGTAGTCGCTGGGCGCGGGAGGCGCGGGTATTTTTCTCACCGCCTGGACGATCACGAAAATCCAGAGGAAGGTGGTCGGAATGGCAAAACTGAGGTGCACCAGTAGGCTGTACCACACGGTGTTCCACTGGCCCGCGATGTAGTAGGGCGAACTGGCGGCGAGCTTTTCCCAGTCGGTGAAAAGTCGCATGTCGATTTCAAACGCCGTCACGGCCACCGCCAGTGTAAGGCCGAGCGAGATCTGCATGATCTTGTGAACGGTGTATTTTCGCCGGTATTTGACCAAATAAATACTCAGGCCCATCAGCGGCACAATGCCGAACATGGCCAAGAACACGAAATCGAGCATGAGCGAGCCCCGCGCGCCCAGGAAGCCGGTTGGCGGCGTGGTTTGACCGAGAAGACTCCACACGGGAAATTCTCTTTCTGTTTGTGTTTGGAAGGTGAACTGGATGCGTCCGGGCCGCAGAGCAACCATCTCGAAATAAGTTCCCGGCTGTAGCTCGGAAAATCAGCTCGGAAAAGCCCGGCATTTTCAAAATGCCGGGCTTTTAATTCGGCAGGTAATTTGGGGACGGTTGCCAAAGGGGCGTGGCCCCAATGCGTGCGCCATTTGAGTAATTTGCTTAACGTCACCCATGACGAAGCCCCCGTCAAGAGCAACAAATCCTAGTAGGGCGATGCAAATGCCGATTCCGCCCGTGTTTGCCTTCGCCCCCGGGCCTCCAAACTGCTATAACAGTTATCAGTGCGTTAGGATGCCTTTCGTGTTGCTTTTATTGCAGGCGTTGGTGCATTCCGTTGGTGTGCTCGGCGCCGCTGATGGATCCCCCTCTTTCGCGCTCCCATGTTTGATTCTTTGATTGATGCGGTGTTGCTGAATGGCCCCAAGAGTTGAAGTCGTGATCACCGGCGTGGGCGTCGTGAGCCCGATTGGCATCGGCAAGGAAGCGTTTTTTTCCTCGATCGACGCACAACGCAGCGGCGTCAGTGTGCTTGCTGTCAATCAGGAGGCGAAGGCGCCTTGCCAAATTGGCGCCATCGTTGACGATTTCGAGCCCAAAAAATATGTGCGGCCTCGCAAAAGCCTGAAGGTGATGTGCCGCGAGATCCAACTCGCCTTCGCCGCCGCCGACCTCGCCGTGAACGACTCCAACCTAGACGTTGCCTCGGTCGACCTCGACCGCATGGGCGTCGTGTTCGGCAGCGAGATTTTTTACGGCGACACAACCGAGCTGATCGACGTCTATCGGAGTTGCGCCGACGCGGGACGTTTCGTCTACGATCGCTGGGGCGAGCAGTCGATGAAGGATATGTTTCCCCTCTGGATGCTCAAATACCTACCCAACATGGCGGCCTGCCATATCGGCATCTCGCAAGGGGCGCGCGGTCCTAATAACACGATCACGTACGCCGAGGTGTCGAGCTTGTTGGCAATTTCCGAAGCCTGCCATGCGATTCAACGCGGCGCCGCCGACATCATGCTTTCCGGCGGCGTTGGCTCCCAGGTGGGCTTGGCGAAGTCGCTCTATCGGGGATCGGAACTCCTCGCTCCCACCACCGGCCAGCCAGAAGCAGCTTCAAGGCCGTTCGACTTGCGACGCCAAGGCATGGTTAATGGAGAAGGCGCCGGCGCCGTCGTGTTGGAGCGGCGGGAACATGCCGAGGCCCGCGGCGCGACCCTCTACGCCGTAGTCGCGGGACACGGAAACGCCGGTTGCCGAGACGAAGAGACCATGCGAATTGCCGCGATCAAACAAACGATCAACGCTGCCTTGCGGTCCGCCGATTGCCAGGCGAACGAACTCAGCCACGTCAACGCTCATGGACTCGGCGCGATTGCCTCCGACAGAATCGAGGCGCAAGCCATCGCCGCCTGCCTGCAAGACGTTCCCGTTACCGCGCCCACCAGTTACTTCGGACGCCTCGGCGCCGGCGGCGGGGCGGTTGAATTGGCGGCCAGCGTGCAGGCGTTGCAAAACGACCGGGTTCCGGTCACGTTGAATTACGAAACGCCCGACCCCGCATGCCCGATCAATGTGGTGCAAGGCAAACCGCTGGCGCGCCGCCAAGACGCCGCGCTCGTGCTCAGCCAAGCCCGAACCGGGCAAGCAGCCTCGCTGCTGCTGCGCAAGGCGTGACACTCATCAAATGGCCGTAGAGCAATCTCGAAGGAATCACTAGCCATTCGCCACGCTCGCAGTCGGAAAGGCTACTGGCGCATGTCCAAGACAATCGCCGTGGCGTCGGACTGACAAACGCATGGCTCGCGGAGTAAGGACTATTGCGCATCAAAACTCTCTGGGCCGAACTTGCTCCACTTCGTCGAACCGCCTAGTGCGGACCCGCACGCTAGGTGGTGTGGGGAGGGCGGTCAGCAATGGCCGCCCTTACCCGATTAGGCCCTACACTGTTGGTCTTGCGTGAAGCAACTCTCCGGCCTTGATCGGTCGGACGTCCCCCGCCGCAACAGTGATGAGTGCGACGGTGTGACCGCCGCCATCGACAAACTCGACCTCGTATCCCTTGCCGTTCTTGTAGACATGAACGATGGTGCCGACATCACCGCGATTCAGTTTTTCGTGTGGCGGATCACGATCTAGAACGACCAACGAGTGTTCGGTTATCATCGCGTATCTTTCGGGTAAGCAGTAACCAGTCGGGGCGGATCATCGTCCTCAACGATCCACACAGTCAAAACCAATCCGCGACGGTGGTCAGGCCGCCCAACATGGCCCGTCGCCTTGTATTTTACACCAAATGGGGTGGTTTCGACATCGAAGTCTTTGCAGTGCCGCGCAATTTCAAGCAAATCGTGAGCGAGTTGTTCCCAACCCTCCCGAACATATCCAAGCGAGTGAAACCAAACGGCCTTCGATCCACCATCGGCATGGTCGAGGTTCAGTAAGTAGTCGCGAACTTTTTCGTCCGCGACTACAGCCCGTTCGGAATCAGGAATTGGCATTCGATTTCAGTGGGCATAACGACCAAGGTCACCCGCCCGGCGCTGCCGGGCAGAGAACACAGATTTTACTAAAACCCCGCCCGGCAGCACCGAGTCAGGTTGAGCGCCTTGTTATGTGGCGCCACCGTGGGAACGCACACAAGTAGGACAAAGCACGAGCCAATCGTTTTCCCCTGGCTGCCACTGTGCCAGCCAACCTTGTTGTTTCGCATACTCCCCGAAGGCGTTCTCCCATCCGCTGCCTGGGTCATCTTTTCGGTGCGGGTGATCGAGAAGTTCGTTGGAGCAGCGGTTGCAAAGAAAAACGCAATAAATCAAGGCCACATCTTCGTACGGGTTGTCCTGTTCTTTCAGCAGCAGAATGCAACATAACATTTTAATGATTCGATCCTCCGCTGCCAAGCAATCGTTGAAATAGGCGCCGAGCCCGGTGTTCTGAGATTCGTAGAAGTCGGTACCGATTTCCAGCAACGATAGGGGTAGGGAGAACCGGTTGAATTTCCGGTTCCCCCTCCCTCCGAACCGTACGTGCGGTTCTCCCGCATACGGCTCTCCAGTTAGTAGTTTCCCTCAAGGGATTGGACGAAACGGCGATGGGCGTCGCT
>JAJRWU010000235.1 GCA_024276655.1 Planctomycetota bacterium | reverse complement strand
GGTGGCGCTGCGCTGACCGCCGGCTAATGGCTGCCAAGCCTCCGGCTTGTAACGAACTCTTGCCTGCTACGAACGCCTTCTTGCTTCAATCGGCGCGCGAATCTTGCGGCCCTGGTGAAAAAACTTGGCGGGTTGGCGAATGACTTATGTATAAACAACAGACCGCTCACCCACCGTCTGGCGACGATGGCTACACAAATGCGACAGTTATTTATCGAGCGGTACTTACCCGTACGCAGCGGGAGTCCGTGAGTGTTTTTGGGTTCCCACCCACGCGGGAATGACCGTTTGCTGATTCACTCGCTTGCGCTTCGTGCTTGTATATAGGTAAATTTTCATCTGCCGCCCGCCTTATGAGATACCCGCCAGGCCGGACGCTTGCCCCCATCTGAAAAACACGGAATAGATCTTGGACAGGTGCTAAGTTGCCGATTGTCGGTCTGAGAAGCCCGGCTTTTTGAAAAAGCCGGGCTTCTAGGACCAGAACGTCGTTTTTCCGCACTTTCCAAGGGCTCGTCGGGATCGGCCGCGCGGCGTAGAATTTATCACCATGAACCGTCCGTACACGACCGACACATCGCCCGAAGCTTACGCCGTGCAATTAGAACTGTTGCGTCGGATGTCGCCCTTGATGCGTCTCAGAAAGGCTTTCGCTTTGTCTCGACATGTGAAGCGAATGGCGATGGCCGCCATCCGCCGCCGCCATCCTGAGTTTGATGACAACGCAGTTCGCCTCAAGTTCATTGAGGTAACGTACGGCAAAACTCTGGCGAACGACGTGCGGCGTTGGCAGAAGGAGCACATGGTTGGATGAACTCGAAGAAATCGTCGATTCACTTTTGCCCGTCGTGCGGGCGTTACGCAGGCTGAAGATTCGCCACTGTGTTGTTGGCAGCGTGGCCAGTTCCTTTCACGGCGCAACACGCTCCACGATGGATGTCGACCTCGTATGTGAGTTGCCCGAGAGCGATATCCCGCAGTTTATTGCCTTCATTGGCGACGATTTTTACGCCAGCGCCCCCGCCATGCGCGAAGCAGTGCGGTGCAAGGCTTGCTTTAATCTCATTCACCTGCCAACAGCATTCAAAGTGGATGTTTTTGTTGGTCGGAACCGGCCATTTGATATCGAGGCGATGCAGCGCGCTACCATGCAGCGGCTCGGCGGATCAAAGTTTGTCGAAATACCGATTGCCACGGCCGAAGACTCGATCATCAGCAAACTGGAGCGGTATCGGTCGACGAATGAAACCTCGGAGCGCCAATGGGATGACGTCTCTAGGCTTCTCGACTTGCTGGGGGAAGACGCCGATCACGATTATCTGCAACGTTCGGCCCTGTCGGTGGGAGTCTCTGATTTGCTGGACCGTTTGCTGAAAAGCAGATGAATCAAAAACCCCCTCTTCAGGAGGGAGGGAGGGGTTTGGGAAATCGTCCTCTTGATGCCAAGCGGGGGCATCGCCTATAAATAGAGGGCAGCGACACATTTGCGGGTGTGGCGGAATTGGCAGACGCGCATGATTCAGGTTCATGTGTCCTTACGGACGTGGAGGTTCAACTCCTCTCACCCGCACTTTCTGGTATTTTGGCCGTCCCTTCTTACTTTTGGGCTTGCTCTTGGGGTGGCCGCATTGGCGTCGCCCCGATTCCCATGCCATCTTATTAGTGGCCATCTTAGTAGTGTTTGACGAAAAATCGCCAAAACACCGGTATCTCCGTGATCTGCTCACTAGAGCCTTCATTTTTTCGGAGATTTCTCAACCTTTTTCGGCTCCGCCAGTGGTTTTTTGATGCTGAAACGTCCTCAAACAGAACGTCGGCAATGCTTGGAACAGCTGCTCGACGAACGAATTCTCTTGCTCGACGGCGCCATGGGCACCATGGTGCAGGCTTTGAAGCTCGATGAAACCTCGATTCGCGGGGAGCGATTTGCGGGGCACCACAAAGATCTTGCCAACTTTTCTGATATTCTCTGCCTAACGCATCCCGACGCCATCACGCAAATACACCGGCAGTATTTGGAGGCGGGCTCCGATATTATCGAGACGAATTCCTTTGGCGCCACACGCGTGGGCATGTTGGAATTCGAGTTGCCGAATGAGTTGGTGCGGGAATTGAACTTGGCGGCGGCGGCTTGTGCGCGGCGGGCGGTGGACGAATACAACGAGCGCACGCCGGAGAAGCCGCGTTTTGTGGCCGGTTCGATTGGTCCCACCGGCCGCACCGCCTCGATTTCGACCGACGTTTCCGACGCCGCCGCCCGCGGCGCCACGTTCGACGAACTTTCGGAATCGTATTATGAGCAGGTGGCCGCGCTGATTGAGGGCGGCGTGGATATTCTGCTGCCCGAAACCGTGATCGACACCTTGAACTTGAAGGCCTGCCTGTTCGCCATCAGCCGCTGCTTTGAGGAGAAGGGCGTTATTTTGCCAGTGATGGTTTCGGCCACATTCACCGAAGCCGGCGTGACGTTTGTATCCGGGCAGAACGTGGAGGCTTTTTGGAACGCCATTTCGCACTTTCCCGTGATGAGCGTGGGCATGAACTGTGCGTTGGGCCCCGAACTCATGCGGCCGCTGGTGCGGGAGTTGTCGTCGCTGGCGCCGACGCGCATCAGTTGCCACCCCAATGCGGGGCTGCCCAATGAGATGGGTGAATACGCCATGACACCCGCGCAAATGGCTCAGTTGGTGGGTGAATTCGCCGACAACGGTTGGGTCAATATCGTGGGAGGCTGCTGCGGCACCCGACCAGAACATATTCGCGCCATGGCGGAAGCCGTGAGTCGACATCGTCCTCACACGATCGCTAAGCCGACGCCTCTGATGCGACTCAGCGGCGTGCAACCGCTCACGCTGCGGCCCGAAAGTAATTTCACCATGATCGGCGAACGGACCAACGTCACTGGTTCGCGCCGCTTCGCCCGCCTGATTCGCGAAGAGCAGTACGAAGAAGCGGTGGAAGTCGCCCGCCAGCAGGTGCTTGGCGGCGCCAGCATTATCGACATCAACATGGACGACGCCCTGCTCGAAGGCGAAGCCGCCATGACGCGGTTCCTCAACCTGATTGCCGGAGAAAGCGATATCAGCAAAGCGCCGGTCATGATCGACAGCTCCAGGTGGTCGGTGATCGAAGCCGGGTTGAAGTGCGTGCAAGGCAAGGCGATTGTCAATTCCATCAGTCTGAAAGACGGCGAGAAAACCTTCCTCCAACGGGCCAAGTTGGTTCGGGAATACGGCGCCGCCGCAGTGGTGATGGCCTTCAATGAAGACGGGCAAGCCACCGAAACGGCCGATAAAGTCAGCATTTGCGAGCGCGCCTTTCGATTGCTGATGGAAAAAGTCGGCTTCCCGCCCGAAGATATTATTTTTGATCCTAACATCCTCACCGTGGCCACGGGTATTCCCGAACACGACAACTACGCCGTCAACTTTATTGAAGCCGTCAAGCTGATCAAGCAGCGCTGCCCCGGCGCCAAGGTGTCGGGCGGGGTGAGCAATATTTCGTTTTCCTTCCGCGGCAACGACCGCGTGCGGGAAGCGATGCACGCGGCCTTTTTGTACCACGCCACTCGCGCCGGCCTCGACATGGGCATCGTCAATGCTGGGCAACTGGAAGTTTACGAAGAGGTTCCCAAGGAATTGCTCGCGCGTGTCGAAGACGTCCTACTGAACCGCCGCCCCGACGCCACCGAACGCTTGGTGGCTTATGCCGAAACCGTAAAAGGGGCGGGCAAACAAAGGGCCGCCGAAGATCTCACCTGGCGTGAAGGAACATTCGCCGAGAGGATCAAGCATGCGTTGGTCAAGGGAATCGACAAATACATTGTTGAAGACGCCGAAGAAGCCCGCCAACATTTCGACCGCTGCCTGAAAATTATTGAAGGCCCCATGATGGACGGCATGTCGGTCGTGGGCGATTTGTTCAGCGAGGGAAAAATGTTTTTGCCGCAGGTGGTCAAGAGCGCCCGCGTGATGAAGAAGGCCGTGGCCTATCTGCTGCCGTTCATGGAAAAAGAAAAAGAAGAAGCTGGAATCGCGGCCAATTCGGCGCGCGGGAAAATTTTGATGGCCACCGTCAAGGGCGACGTACACGATATCGGCAAGAACATCGTGGGCGTCGTGCTGGGCTGCAATAATTTTGAAATCATCGACCTGGGCGTGATGGTTTCCGCCGAGAAAATTCTTGCCACGGCCCGCAAGGAGAGTGTCGACATCATCGGCCTTTCCGGATTGATCACGCCCAGCCTGGATGAAATGACGCACGTGGCGCGAGAAATGGAGCGGCTCGGTTTCGACATTCCACTGCTGATCGGCGGCGCCACGACCAGCCCCAAACATACGGCCGTCAAAATCGCGCCGCAGTACAACCACGGCGTGGTGCATGTGCTCGACGCCTCGCGCAGCGTCAACGTGGTCGATCGTTTGCTCAGCCAGGATAACAAGCCGGAGTTCCTCAAAAACAACCAAAAACTGCAAGCCGACTTGGTCGAGTCGTACCAAAAGCGCGCCAGCGTCAAACTCATCTCACTGGCCAAGGCCCGCCAGCGAAAGTTTGTCACCGATTGGGAAACCGAGCCGATTGCCGTGCCGGAATTCACCGGAATCCGCACGCTGGCCGATTTTCCCCTGGAGGAGTTGGTTCCGTATATCGATTGGTCGCCGTTCTTCCGCGCCTGGGAGATGCGGGGAAAATATCCCGCGATTTTCGACGACCCCAAGTTCGGCAAGGAAGCCAGAATTCTCTTCGACGACGCCCAACAACTGCTCCAGCGCATCGTCGACCAAAAACAATTGCGCGCCGCCGCCGTCTATGGATTCTGGCCCGCCGCCTCCGTCGGAGACGACATCGTGCTCTTTCAGGACGCCGCCCGAACGGAGGAGCGAACCCGCTTCCACACCTTGCGGCAACAGTGGGAGCGCAAGGGGCAAGATTATTTTCGAGCGCTCTCCGATTACGTGGCGCCGTTGGAATCGGGCCGCGAAGATTACCTCGGCGCCTTTGTGCTCACCACCGGCCTCGGTGCCGACAAACTCGCGGCGGAATTTGAAGCCGATCACGACGACTACAACGCGATCATGGTCAAAGCCCTGGCCGACCGTCTGGCCGAAGCCTTCGCCGAACGCCTGCACCAGCAAGTGCGGCGGGAGTGGGGCTTCGGGGAAGCAGAGTCGTTGTCGAACGAAGATTTAATCGCGGAAAAATATCGGGGCATTCGGCCGGCGCCGGGCTACCCATCGCAGCCCGACCACACCGAGAAAAAGATTCTCTTCGATCTGCTCTCCGCCGAAAAAGAAGCCTCCGTCGAACTGACGGAGTCGTTCGCCATGTTTCCAGCGGCCAGCGTCAGTGGACTGTATTTCGGCCATTCCCAAGCCCGATATTTCGCCGTCGACCGCCTGACGCGCGACCAAGTCGAAGATTACGCAAAGCGCAAAGGCATGTCGCTCAGCGAAGCACAACGCTGGCTGGCCCCCAATTTGGGGTATGACGCCTGAGGGAGTGTCCGATAATACGCTACCGGTATCGGCTCGAAAAAGCCCGGCATTTTCAAAATGCCGGGCTTTTATACAGCATGTTTCGTACGGTTGGAGTTCATGCTTTCGTATGTTTTGAAGCGTGCAGAAGGACAAAACAAGCTAAAGCTTGAACTCCAACGGTGGACGGCAAACGTATGGGATCGAACAGATTTCACGGCCCGGAAGTCCGATAATAACCTCAGGACAGCGGTTGAGGCGCCCGCATTGGCGTCTTGATTCCGCTTGCCCCAAAAGCTCCGTCGGCACTCAACGACTACCGGCTAGAAGCCGGTAGGTTCGCCAAAAGAAGTCGTGAGCTACGGACTGAAGTCCTTCGCACACGACGAAAGAAAACAGGCAACCTTCCTCAAAAGGCTGCCCAATGAAAAAAGAAGAATTACCACAGAGGGCACGGAGAGCACAGAGGAAAAGACGCCCTGAAAAATCTCTGTGCTCTCTGTGTGCTCTGTGGTAAAATTTCCTTCCACTTGGATTTCTTCGTGGTAACCCCTCAGGAAGACCCTAAAGAATTCGCCTGAAGGCGAGGGGTTTAGCCCCATCGCAACGACAATAAAATTGCATGGCGCCCCACGACGCCGATTCATTTGAAATAATCGGCAGATTGCATTCTCTCGAACGAATCTGGCTGGCGGACGTAACAAGCGATATACACAGACTGTAGGGTGGTTGCTTGAACCACCAACCGCGCCGTTGGAATGTACGCTTTGGCGTGCGTTCAAAACATTGGTGGTTACAAACAACCGCCCTACGCTGCTCACGATATACGGGAGTCTCATGATTCACCAGCGAGTGCTACGATTTTGGCTGCTTTCATCCTTGCTGGTTGCTTGTTTGGCGCCCGCCGCGCCGGCGCAAGACGCCGCTGAGTTCAAGCCCTCTCTTTTTGGCGGACTCAGTGAGGGCAAATTCAATGCCGGCGGGCCAGCGGAGGCGAATCTTTCGGTCAGCGCCACGTTTGAAATGCAGGCCGACTCCCGGCTGGGGCGGATCCATGTGACGGCCAAAATGGCGCCCGATTGGTACATCTATTCCGTCACGCAGCCGCCCGGCGGACCGAAAAGAACCGAAATCAAAATCACCACCAAGGGCGTCGCGTTGACCGCAGATTTTCAACCCGATCAAGACCCCGCCCAACATTTGCTCGATGTCTACACGCCGCCTGTGGTTGGCGAAGAACATCACGAGCAAGTGATCTGGACCGCGCCCATCAAACTCGCTGCGGGGGTCGAACCGCAAACGTTGGAAATTAGCGTCGTGCTGGATGGCCAAGTTTGCTCAGATGTTTGTGTGCCGAAGCACGAGAAGTTCACGGCCAAGTTCACCGGTTTTTACGAATCAGCGGCGGCCACTGGCTAATACCGCGATGCACGCACGCATGTCACGATTCGCGGCCATGTCGATGCGGGCGCCGTGCAGCCGGGCGATGAAGTGAAACTGGTGCTGACCGCCATTCCCGACGAACATTGGCACGTCTACGCTTATGAATCGAGCGTGCCCGAAACAGCAATCTCGAAGCCGACCCTGATCGTGTTGCAACGCACTTCGGGCTGGAAGTATTCGGCGCCGGTGGCGTCGGAAGAGCCGCATCAGGAAGAGTCGGGGTTGGATGAGCCGAAGTATTTGTACTATCACGAAGGGCCTGTTTCGTGGACGACCACGCTCCAAGTGCCCGACGACGCGAAGCCGGGCGAGTATGCGCTGACGGGCCAAATCGGCTATCAGGTTTGTAGCGAAAAGTCGTGCGATATGCCTGTTGCGGCGATGTTTGGCGTCGCCATTACAGTGGGCGACAAGTACGCGCCCGGTGCAACGCCGCTGGCGTTTTCAGAGGGTGGTTACAACGCCACGGCAACCTTGGCCACGCAGATTCCCGCCGCTACGTTGGTTGGCGTTTCGCAGGAAAAAGCCAAGCAGGCGTCGCAATCGGCCAATGCCCCCGGCTTGGCCATGACACTCGTTTTCGCTCTGGCGGGCGGCCTCATTTTGAACCTGATGCCCTGCGTGTTGCCGGTAATCGGCTTGAAAATTTTGTCGTTCACCGAACAAGCCGGCCATGGCCGCGTGCGAATCTTGGCGCTCAACATCACTTATTCCTTGGGCCTGATTTCCGTGTTTTTGGTGTTGGCCACGTTGGCGGCGTTCATGAGTTTGAAATGGGGGGAGCAGTTCACGTTTTTTGAATTCAGGTTGACCATGGTGATACTGGTATTTGTCATGGCGCTCAGTTTTCTCGGGGTGTGGGAAATTCCGATACCGGGTTTCGTGGGTTCGGGCAAGTCGAACGATCTTCAGGCCAAGGAAGGTATTGCCGGCGCTTTTTTCAAAGGCGTGTTCACGACCATACTCGCCACGCCCTGTAGCGGCCCTTTTTTGGGCCCGGTTTTTGGGTTCACCCTGGCGCAACCGCCGCTGGTCACGTATTTGATTTTCGGTTGCGTCGGACTCGGCATGGCCTCGCCTTATCTGTTGGTGGGCGCCTTTCCCGGTTTGGTTCGTTTCCTGCCGAAGCCCGGCGCCTGGATGGAAACCTTCAAGCAACTCATGGGGTTCATCTTGTTGGGCACGGTGGTGTATCTGTTCTCCACCATGAATCAAGATTATTTCCTGGCCACGCTGGCGCTGCTGGTGGGCGTCGGCTTCGCCTGTTGGCTTGTAGGGCGCATCTCGTTCGCGGCCACGTTCGAACAAAAACTTCGGTCTTGGTCGGTGGGCGTGATAACCGCCGTTGGCATCGGATTCGCCGCCTTCACGTTGTTGACGCCCTCCGACACGCACCTCGATTGGCAGCCCTATTCTCCCCAAGCGTTGGCTGCGGCGCGAGCCCAGGGCAAGACCGTCATGGTCGACTTCACCGCGAGTTGGTGCCCCAATTGCAAAACGAACTTGAAATTCGCCATCAACACCAAAAAGGTGGAACAGGTCATCGAACACCACGGCGTGGTCACGTTGCTCGCCGATTGGAGCGAGCCTTCGGAGGAAATCGAAAACGCGCTGGCGGAACTGAAAAGCGCCTCGATTCCCGTGTTGGCCGTGTACCCCGCCAGCGGCGGCGAGCCAATCGTGTTGCGAGATTTACTTTCCCAGGCCGACGTTCTCGGGGCCTTGGAAGAAGCGGGGCCCTCGCAATCCGCCTCTTCGGGAACAAAAACGGCTCTGAAACCATAGAATAAATCATGCCAGACCTTTCTCTCCGCCATGAGTTGACCAGTGACCTGTTTGAATTGCCGCGCGATGAAAAATCGCGGGCCGCATTTCGCTTGACCGCCGAGCAGGTCGCGTTTTATCGAGAAAACGGCTATCTGGCCGGCGTGCGTTTGCTTGCCGACGAACAAGTCGAATCGCTCCGTGGCGAACTGGAAGAACTGTTCCAGCCGGAGCATGAAGGCCGCGAACTTTGGTATGAGTACCACAGTAATGAGTCGCCCGATCCTAGCCAGGTGTTGTTTCATGCACTCGGCGCTTGGCGCACCCGGCCCGGTTTTCATGATTTGCTTTGGAACCCGGCCTTCACGACTCCCGCTAGCCAGCTTTTAGAGGGGCCGGTTCGTTTTTGGCACGATCAACTCTTCTGCAAGCCGGCGCGGCATGGCGGCGTGGTCGCCTGGCACCAAGATTACTCCTATTGGACCCGCACCCAGCCCATGGCCCACCTCACCTGCTGGATTGGCCTTGATGACAGCACCAAGGAAAACGGCTGCGTGCATTACATTCCCGGCAGCCATAAGTGGGATCTGCTGCCGATCACTGGCCTAGCCGGAGACATGGCCGCCATCCGCGATGTCCTCTCCGACGAACAATGGGAGCAGTTCAACAACCCCGTGGCGGTGGAGCTTAAAAAAGGAGAGTGTACTTTTCATCATCCTTTAACGGTGCATGGCTCGTTCGAGAACCGCAGCGAGCGGCCGCGCCGCGCCGTGGTTTTGAACACCGTGCGAGATGGCGTCTGCTCCGCGAGCAACGATCCGCTGTTGGGCGGCGTTCCTGCCGTACCGGCCACCCAGCCGCTGGGCGGCCAGTTCTTTCCGCTATTGTACGCCGGCGAGTGACGCCGCCGCGTTCGGCGAATGGTGCTCGAACTCCAACACAAAACCGCCATGCCACCACCCGTGATCATCTTCGGCGCCACCGGCTTTATTGGCGGCCGAATAGCCGAGCATCTCGGTCGGGCGGGATACGCCGTCGACCGCCACGGCTCGGCCTCCTGCAATTTGCTCGACGACCACGCCGTTTTTGAAACCATGGCCAAGGCCGCCGGCGACAGCATCGTGATTCACTGTTCGGCAATCGGCCGCCGGCAGGAAGATTCTCTACCCGCCCTGGAGAAGAATCTGCGCATGACCGACAATCTGGCGCGCGCCTGCAAGGCCGCGCCGCCCAAGTCGCTGATATTTTTAAGCTCCGCCGACATCTACGGCGCGCAGCCGCAAGAATTGCCGCTCACGGAAAACACGCCGCCCCGCCCCGACACATACTATGGAACTTCCAAGCTGGCGGCGGAGCATCTTTACGCCATGCACCTGCGCGATGTCTGCCCGGTTGTCGTGCTGCGGCTGCCGGGCGTCTTCGGCCGCGCCGACAAGCTAACAAGCATTGCAGGACTGTTTCTCGCCCGCACGCTGCGGCAAGAGCCGATCGAAATACACGGCGACGGCGCCACGCAGCGCGACTACGTCGACGCTCACGACCTTTGCCGCATCGTGGAAACCTTCCTGCAAAATTCCCGCCACGGCGTTTTCAACGTGGCCACTGGGTCGGGATGTACTCTGAACGAACTTTTGACCGCCATCGCGCAAGCCGCGAACATGCCCCAGACGATCGTTCACGGGAAGAAATCCGACCGCTCCGCCGACCTGATCTTCGACAACAGCCGCTTGCGTTCCGCCCTGCCCGACGCGTTTTCATTTCGCACGCTGCAACAAAGCCTAGCGCCGTACCTCAAATACGTGGCGGCTATTCTTTGACGCCTATTCCATGACGCAGCCGCTCGTCCTCCGCGGCCCCCAGCGCCTCTGCAAAACAAGGTTGTAAAAACTTGTTCTCCAACACTTCCCGACCCCAGCGAGTGTCATCGTTTCAAGTTTATAAATACGCCTCCTCACCAAAATTTGTGGGCGGAATCGGGAGACCGGCGGCTCACGGTTTGCATAGAAAGGATTGTTCAGCGCGGTCCAGCGGGGCCGGCTTATTGCGACCGTTTGGCGGCATGGGGAGAGAACGTTTTGGAGCGAAGGCAGATCGGAGATGCAGCGTCCATGATGCAGCAACGGTACTACGTTACGATTATGCCGCGTGGGGAAATCGTTCAGCGATTTCTCCGCCCGCACGAAGCAGAGGTTTACGCGAGAACCTTTAACCGCGTGATGCGCGATACCGATATTCACGCGGAGGTCGTTGCGGAAGCCGCATATTAAAGGTTCGTCAGCGATTTTAATGACTGATTGCAGTCCGACGGCACTGGCGCTATTCCATCTCGGCAATGAATCGTAGGAAACGCGTCTCGAGCATGGTGAGGTCTTGTCCGAAGGCGGCGCGAAAATCTTGCAATCGTTCGGGGCCGCGGTAGCGGGTGAAGTCGGGGCGAGAGGCGGTTTTGGCGAGAAAGCGAATGTACTTTCGGGGCTGGGTTTCCGACAAATAGAAGCTCAAGGCCCAGGCCTGTGCGTAGGCGTTTTGCGGATTGGCTCGAAACGGCCGGTCGGACGACACCCATTCGGCCAAACTTTGCGTCGGCTGGCTATTCCGATAACGACGGAAGGCGGCTAGTTTTCGGTGTTGGATCCGATCGCTGCGTTTCGTATAGCGTCTGGAATTCCAGACGCCGCGGGTCTCGAACATCACGCCCAGGCCTTCGGTCACCCAGCGCGGCGGCGGGGAAAATCGGCTATGTACGCCGGTATTGAAGGCCGACTGATGCGCGGCTTCATGGGTGATGGTCTCGGCGTTTTCCGACCAATCGCGTCCTTGCTGGGTTTGGTCGTAGATCATCACGCGGTTGGTGGCCAGGGAGTAATATCCTAGCACGCCAGGGTTGATCGTTGCGTGCTCGCGGCGAGCCGCCTGGAAAAACTCCTCGCGTGTGGCGAATACAATGGCCACCAGCGGAAAACGCGCCCTTTGGAGTTGGAAACCTCGCGCAGTGAAATAGTGCCGGAACGATCGATTGAGTTGATCGAACCGCGTCGCCCAGACGGCGCCTTGCCCGGCGGGATGCACAACCACGTAGCTGCCGGCGGCCGTCACTTCAAAACGACGGCCGAATTCCCGTTGCAACCGCCCACGAATTTCCCCCTGGGAAAAACTATTAAACACGGGAGAGACGCGGCGAAAAT
Organism: Planctomycetota bacterium; assembly: GCA_024276655.1. Lineage (GTDB taxonomy): Bacteria > Planctomycetota > Planctomycetia > Pirellulales > Pirellulaceae > SZUA-33. The sequence continues at coordinate 2,998 of JAJRWU010000235.1, read as the reverse complement.
TTTCCGCTTCACTAGGCGGAAAGGTCCACCAGCGGCCGTCGCGAGAAAGCAAATGCACCGACTCGTTCGACCACTGCAACGGCGAGCCTTCGAGCCGTTGCCCGGCGTAGTCGAGTTCGATGGTCCCGGCGGCGTGAAGGGGCAAAATCGGGAAAAATGGCAATATCGCAACCAAAAGGGCGAACAGATAACGGCGCATGCGAAACTCGCTGTCGGCGAAAGGATGAAAAGAGAGCAGTATTGAAGCATAGGTTATTGCCGTTCCGCCGAGCGTGGCGTTGAATACTCAAAAACCGGTGAATTCTCGACGGAACATGCCCACGGCCATCCAACATGAAATAGTGGCGGAATCAATCCCGGTTTCGTAATATGAATACAGAGTGACCGGTTTGTGCTGACGAAAGGAAAATAGAACGTGCTGAACACCCTTCTGTTGTTGGGCGGCGTCTTGTTGGGGCAAACCGAACCCGCCGCCGCTGCGCCCCACGCCAGTGTGACGACTGCTCACGACGCCCTGGCCAAGCAAGTAAAACATCTGGTTCGACAACTCGACGACGAAACACTCGCCAAACGCCGAGAGGCCGAGCGGGCGTTGGAGTCGCTCGGCGCCGATATCTTGAGTTTGTTGCCGAAAACCACGGCGCGCACGTCGGCCGAAGTGAAAGTGCGGCTGGACCGCGTGCGGGAAAAATTGGAAAAGAGAGCCGCCGCCAAATCAGCCACGGCGTCGCTGGTCACGCTTCAGGGAAAAATGTCGTTGACCGCGGCGCTGGCCGCCCTGGAGAAACAGACCGGGAATAAAGTCAGCCAGCCGCGAAACGGCGACCTGAAAATTGAGGTCGATTTCAACGACACGCCCTATTGGGAAGCGCTCGACCGCATTCTCGACCAAGCCGGTTTGTCGATCAATGCGTTCGGTGGTCAGTTCCAACGACTCGTGCTTCAAGCCCGGCCCGATGCCGCGGGCGACCGGTTCGGATCCGCACAGTACGTCGGTTTGCTGCGTTTTGAGCCGATCAGAATCGAAGCCACGCGCAGTCTGCGAAACCCAGATGTACAGGGCTTACGGATTGCCTTGGAAATCAGTTGGGAGCCTCGCATCACGCCGATTTCGCTCATGCAGCCGATCGACAAAATCACCGCAATCGATGAAAACGGCAAACAAATCAGTTTCAATTCGCAGCGTCAGACATTGGAAGCGGGGCCGGCCAGCGACACTTCGGCGGTCGAACTCGAATTGCCGTTGGCGCTGCCGGCGCGGAGTGTTTTGAAAATCGCTTCACTCAAGGGCGAACTTACGGCGCTGCTTCCAGGGAGGATCACGAGCTTTGAATTCGACGACCTGGAATCGGGCCGCCGGTCGGAACAATCGCATGCGGGGGCCACGGTGTTTTTCGATTCGTTCCGGCGGAACCAAGCCCTCTACGAAGTGCGTATGCGGCTCCGATACGACGCCGCGGCCAACGCGTTGGAGTCGCATCGGGGATGGGTTTACAGCAACGAAGCGTACATGCTCGGCCCCGACGGTGAGAAAATTGAGAACGTCGGTTTTGAAGCCACTTACCAAGACGTCAACGAAGTTGGCTTCGTGTACCGTTTCGTACTCGACGAAGGCGCTCAAGGCTGCCGCTTCATCTACAAGACGCCCGCGGCAATCATTCGCACCACGGCGGCCTTCGAATTGCACGACATCGAACTCCCATGATGCGACTCGCCCAGTTTCCAACCTCGGCCCGCCACCCACAATGGCGGGCGATGATTCTCACGCTGTTGGTTATTAGCGCGCAGTGCATCGCCTCGGCGGAAGAAGACCCGGCAGAGGCCGGCGCCGCGGAAAAGAACGGCCGCATTTTGGCCACGGTCGACGGAACCCCCATTTTCGCTCACGACGTAACACGCCGTTTGCGGGAATTGTCGGCGCGGACGCCCAACCAAAAAAACGCCAGTCCCGCCGCGCCGCGGCCCGAACTCGAAAAGCAGGTTCTGGAGCATCTGATTGACCAACGCCTCGTATTTGGGTTCCTGGAGCGAACCGGCGAAGCACTCACCGCGACGGAAGTTGACCTAGAGCTGGACCGCTTGAAAAATGCGTTCGAGAGAAAAATGCGCTCGCTCGACGACTACCTCAAGCGTCGCAACCAGAGCCTCGACCAACTCCGCCAAACGATCCTCTGGCGCGTCAGTTGGAGTCGGTATCTGAACGCCAAGCTGACCGATAAACTTTTGCAAGCCTACTTCGAGGCGCATGCGCGGCAGTTCGACGGAACGGAGCTTCGCGTGTCGCACATCTTGCTGGCGCCCGTAGCCGGGTCGCCGCCCGAAAAAACAGCGAACCGCATCCGCGATGAAATTCTCTCCGGCAGCCTGACGTTCGCCGAAGCGGCGTCGAAATATTCCGCCTCGCCCAGCGGGAAAAACGGCGGAGATATTGGCCTGATCTCGCGTTTCGAGCCGATGCCTGAAGCGTTTTCACAGGCCGCGTTTTCGCTGAAAAAAAATGAAATCAGCCAGCCGGTCGAGAGCGCCTTTGGCTGGCGCCTGATTACGGTTACGGAAATCAAGCCCGGAAAAAAAACCTGGACCGACGTACGCAGCGAACTTGCCAGCGTTGTGGCCCGCCGCCTCTTCCAACGGGCGGCGGAATTGCAACGCCCTCGCGCCGAAATCAAACGCACCGGCTCGCCAACTGAATCGACTTCGGTACAATCGCCTTGACAGCGTCGAAAGGAAAACGCAGCCCGGCCGATCAAACTCTGTAAAGCAAGTTCGTAAATACTTGTTATTTCAACAAGTATTTACGCGACAATAGTTTTGAAACGCCGGCGAGTTTGGACCGTTCTCCCAAACCATTCAATGAATAGGGTGCAGGAACCGGCTCCTTTTTTTAGGTGGCCATATTTGGCGGAGTTGCTTGGACGTTTGGGTGGAATGGGCGGCCGGGGCGAGCGGCCAGGAATTTTGCGAGGCGGTCGTCGTCGCATAACGCGGCGGCGCGAAT
>JAJRWU010000234.1 GCA_024276655.1 Planctomycetota bacterium | reverse complement strand
CGTCCCTCGCTGGAGCCGCTTTTTCAATTTGCAGAACGGATAGTAGAGGCTGCGCTCGGGTAGCCGCTGTAATTCACAATGCCAAGAGTCGCTTTCCTAACTCCGCACTTCAACCGCCACGACTTGTTCCCGCAAACGTTGGCGTCGATGCAGGCGCAGACGTTCGTCGATTGGGAATGCTGGTTGGTTGATGACGGCTCAAGCGAAGAGAGTTTTGCGGCGATTGAACTTCAATGCGCCCATGAACCGCGAGTCAAAGTGCTGCGTCGCGACCGTGGTCCTAAAGGAGCTTGTACTTGCAGGAATATCGGGGCGCGGGCGTCTGACGCCAAGTATGTCATTTCGCTCGACACCGACGACATTATCGAACCGTTTTGTCTCCAGCAGCGTGTTGATGCGATGGAGGAAAACCCGCAACTCGATTTTGCCATCTTTCCTTCCTTAATGTTTGAGAATGAGCCGAACGACCTCGGCTTATGGTGGAACATCGACACCGGCGAAGACCTGCTGGAACGCCAATTTCGGCAGGACGCCATTTGCCAAGGAACCGGTTCGATTTGGAGAACCGAGGCGTTCCGGCGCATTGGCATGTGGAGCGAGTCCTTAGCGCTGTGGCAGGATATTGACCTTTACTTTCGCGCCTTCATCGGCGGTTATCGCTACGACACGTTTTTTGACTTGCCCGCCGATTTGCACAATCGCTGTAACCACGCCAGTCTGAGTCGTGCGGGATTCCACCAGCGAGACAAACAAGAGAGCCGAATCGCGGTCGTGACGTCGGCAATCAGAATGTTGGAGGCGAACGGCCAGGGCGATAAAAGGCGCTGGGCAAGATTCATGGTCGCCGAGATTGCCGCCGGCAACGCGAACGCTCGGCACTTCGACCTTGCCGAACAGATCATTCGCGTTGCGGTTCAACACGATGTTATCAATCCACGGGAGCATCGCACCTTGGCGCGCATCGTTTGGTTGTATCGCTATCGGTTTTATCGCCTTCCGGGCGCGAAACGCTGGATCTCCCGCATGTCAAAACAATTCAATTGCCGCTCCTTTTTGGGGCGCGTGCCGGTCGGACGCGAGCGAGAGTTCTTGAATCCGGTTTACGAATTGGCGGACGCATGAGTCGAAACAGTAGTATCAAACGACGCGTCTGCGTGATCGTTATTGACGCCATGGGAATTGGCGCGCTTCCCGACGCCCCGCAGTATAACGACACGATGGATTGCAATACTTTTTGCAACGTGTATCGACACAACAATGGGTTGCGAGTTCCCAACCTGAGGCGTCTGGGGCTGGGGAACATCGCTGGCGTGGACTGTCTGGAGCCGGCGCCCAAACCGCAAGCCAGTTTCGGTCGGATGATGGAAGTCAGTCATGGCAAAGACACCACCACCGGACATTGGGAAATAGCCGGTCTTATCTTGGACGAACCCTTCCAAGTGTTTCCCCACGGCTTTCCAAAGACGTTAATGGATGAGTTTGTCTCGATGACGAAATGCGGAGGTTACTTCGGCAATTGCGCCGCTTCGGGTACGGCGATTATCGACGAGTTTAACGCCGACCATGTCGCCACCCAACACCCGATCATTTACACCAGTGCGGATAGCGTCTTTCAAATCGCCGTCAACACCGATGTCGTGCCGTTGCCGACGCTTTATCGTTGGTGCGAACAGGCTCGCGAACTGCTGCTTCGCGAATGGAATGTCAGCCGGGTGATTGCTCGACCGTATCGAGAAATCGATGGCCAACTGCAACGTCAATCTGGCGACCGGCGCGACTATGCGGTCGTGCCCCACATGCCAACCGTAATGAACCATATTTTGGACGCCGGCGGACATGTGCTGGGAATCGGCAAGATTGTTGACATATTCGTCAGCAGTGGCGTTTCTCATGCCGTTCACACCGCGGGCAATCACGACGGATTGGATCAAACGCTGGCCGCGTTGCGAGGCGAGTTAAAGTTCGACTCTCTTAAGACGGGGCAAGCTTGTGCGGACGAAGCAGACTCCGAGTTCATCTTCACTAATCTAGTCGATACCGATGCTCTCTACGGTCATCGCAATGATCCCGCGGGATTCGGGCGGGCGGTCGAGGAGATTGACGCCTTCCTTCCTCGCATGTTGGAAGCCGTTGGCGACGATGACCTGCTAATCATCACGGCCGATCATGGTTGCGATCCGACAATGCCTGGAACCGATCACACGCGAGAATACGCGCCCGTGTTGTGTTACAGTCCTTCATTGGAGCCGATCGATCTGGGCTCGCTTTCGAGCTTCTCCTACATCGCCGATACAATCGCGGACTGGTTGCGAGTCGGCTCATGGCCATCGCGCAAGGCTGGCCTCGCTAGGCAAGAATCTCACTAACTCAATGCGCCACGCGTCATAATATGAATCTTGTCGGCATCATCCCCGCTGCGGGAAAGGGAACTCGGCTGGCGCCGTTTCCCTGCGCAAAAGAACTCTTCCCGATTGGGTTTCAGGATTACGAAGTCCAGGGCGTGATCGAAAAACGCCCCAAGGTTATTAGCCAGTACATCCTGGAAGCGATGCTCGAGGCGGGTGTGCGCCGCGTGATGATCATTCTGGGCCAGGGCAAGAGCGATGTGATGGAGTTCTACGGCGACGGCAGCCGGTTCGGATGCGAGATTAGCTACCTGTACCAAGAGCGGCTCAACGGCATGCCATCGGCGATTAATCTGGCGAGAGCATGGATCGGCGACGCCACGGTTGTCTTCGGAATGCCCGATACGATCATTCAACCTACAAACATACTGAAACGCATGCTCGCGTCTCATCATTCCAGCCAAGCCGAGTTGAGCCTTGGGCTGTTCCCGACCAAGACGCCTCACAAATTTGGAATGGTCGAGATTGACGGCGATAACGTGATCTCGACCATCGACAAACCGTCGAACAGTCAATTAGAGTTCATGTGGGGCTGCTGCGTGTGGTCCAAGTCGTTTACCGATTTGATCAATACCTATCTCGCGCAGCACGCCGGCACAGCCCGCGAAATCGTGCTTGGAGACGTGTTTAATTTGGCTCTTCAACAAGATCGCCGAGTCAAGGCGTGTCCGTTTGTCGATGGGACGTATCTCGATATTGGAACGGCCCACGAACTGGACGCCGCCCTGGGCCGATTTCGCCTCCAAGACATATCAACCACCTAAGATGCAGCGAGTCGTTTTTCTCGCGAGTTACGTGCTTTCGATCTCCCATTAAGTGAATGATCCACCAGCAATGAGCGTATCAATCGTTATCCCGGTCAAGAATGAAGGCAAGCACCTGCGGGCCTGCCTGGATGGTTGGAACAGCCAGACGATTCCCGTTGAAGAGATTGTCGTGATCGACTCCGGCTCAACCGACAATACGCTGGAAATCGCTCGGTCGTTTTCCAATGTGACGGTCATCGAGATCGCAGGGTGTGAATTCAATCATGGTGCGACGCGTAATCAAGCAATCAAGGCGGCAACCGGCGAGTTCGTAATGATGACCGTCGGTGATGCACGTCCGACGGATGACAAAGTCTTGGAGAAGATGCTGGCATGCTTTACTGACGAATCGGTCGCGGGCGTTTGCGGATTGCAGGTCGTGCCTCACGACCACGACAAAAACCCCGTCGAGTGGTTTCGTCCCCAAAGCAAACCTACCTCGCAACGATTTCAGTTTACCGAGGAAGGCGAGTATGACGAATTGCCGCCCGACGAAAAGCATCGCGTCACCGGCTGGGATGACGTCGTGGCGATGTATCGTAGGCGAGTCATCCAGAATGAAATCCCGTACCGGGAAATTACGTATGGCGAAGATATCCAGTGGGCTCAGGAAGCCTACCGTGCTGGATACGCCTTGGTGTATTGCCCAGCCGCCCGAGTGTACCACTACCATTTTGAAGACGCCGTAATTACGTTCAAGCGAACGATAACAGTCAGTTGCCTGCGGTACCGGATGTTCGGCGAACTTCCAGAGTGCCCGCCTATTGCGATGCCGGTTCTTCGAACCGCGAAAGCGTTGTTTCAAGAACGCGGCCTATCCGCAAAAAAGCGGTTTCGGTGGTTAAAACATAACATCCAGAACCAGCTCGCCTTGCGTTCCGCAGTCAAACGGTTCCGCGCCGCCGTGCGGCAGGGCGACAACGCCGTCCAAGACTTACAGCAACAGTACAGCGGCAAACAATTCAAAGTTGCCGAAAACCAAGTATAGCCTCGATTCCGACATACACCATGCCGACCGTTAGCGTTCTAACTACCTGCTATAACCGTGAACAGTACATTGCAGAATGTATTGAGAGCGTACTTGCGCAGACTTACGAAGACTTCGAGTACATCATCGTTGACGATTGTAGTACGGACAGGTCCGTCGAGATTGCCCAGAGCTATGCGGCGCAGGATGCGCGTATTCGCGTCTACCAGAATGAAACCAACCTCGGAGACTATCCGAACCGTAACAAAGCGGCGAGCTACGCAAGCGGCGACTATCTGAAATATCTCGATTCCGACGATGTGATGTACCCGCATTGTCTGCAAGTCATGCTGGCGGGAATGTTGCAGTTTCCGCACGCGGGTTTGGGGCTGTCGGCGTTCGGAGACACCCTCGGACCATTT
>JAJRWU010000233.1 GCA_024276655.1 Planctomycetota bacterium | reverse complement strand
TTTTCGCATTTAGGCCAAAAGCAAGGGACTTTGATTCAATTGCGGTGCATTCCTGGCGCAATCCGGCCGCAGTGCTCGTTCTAGCGACTAGCTTATCCTCCAGACAAGAAACTCAACGTCCAACTGGGGCAAAACAAATCCTCGCCATCGCGCTGCCACGACTGCATTTGAATATTGCTGCCCTGTTGAAGTACGCCGTTCTGTATGTCGAGCGATTCGTCTCCGGCATTGATGACGTAAATCATGGAAAGCAGCAGATCGCGATAAAACTGTGGCCGGTGGCTAGGATCATTGGATGCCGTCATCAGCGAGTGTTCCAGATCATTTTCAGCTTCAAACATGGGCGACCTTGATGGGGCATAACTTCTGTTTCTCTCAATCGAACACGTTGAGAATAGCAGATGCCGAGGGGATGTCAAAATTTTGCCATGACGTGAGTTGCAGCGGATTTCACCTCGCGAATTGACCGAACCATTCTTGCGCGACATGCCGGGAAGCATGAAACTCCTCGATCAATACGAAGCCGCCTGCAAGGTGAGACGACTAGCCCCGCGCACGATCCAGACGCACCGCCGCAGGGCGTTTCGATAAGACGTGTTCCCGCTCCCGTGCATCGCCTTGTTCGGTGCGGGCAAATTAACCACGAAGGACGGTCGAGTAGAGGAGGAGCGTCGTTGACGCCCCTCCTCATCAAACCGGACGTGCAAATTTCCCGCATCCGGCTTAGCATCGAGCGGAAAATTAGTGTCGTAGCCATGCTCGCCAGAGCGTGGGATGGTTCACCGCTCACCCACCGTCTGGCGACGATGGCTACACAAATGCGACAGATATTTATCGAGCGGTGCTTAGCGTCCGGTTTTCCGAGAATACTGCAAACCGTGAGCTCGCGCTCATCGGCTGATGAATCATCCGGGATAGTACACTCTCGCTTCCACGATTCAAGAAAATAGTTCTTGCCTTTCTCGGTTCAGCGTTACATGTCCTGTGAACGGTTACGAACAGAGGGATCTTATTTCAGTAGATCAGCCAGGCTTCGCCTGACGCACCGAAGATGCAGAGGGCCGCAGAATGTCGCCGCGCAACGGCCTGCGGGAAACATCACCTTTTTTATCGCAGTCCTGTGTTTTCTCAGCGCTCTCTACTTGCAATAACGTTTTTTCCGTTGTGGCCAAAGGCCGCAAAACCTCGCATTCATTTTTTGTCGTTCACGGCGTCGCAAGAAATTGCAATCACATCCAGCCGACAGATTAAAATCTGAGAACGGTTGCTCTTTTTCTTTCGTGCCGTTCGTGTCTTTCGTGGTTGTAAAATGACCCCGGCAAAAGGATGGAACAAAAGAATGTCGCCATGCAGGTTGCCGTAAGGCGAGCGGCGGAAAATAACTTACCCGCACGTAGCGGGAGTTCGTGAATATTTTTTTGTTCCCAGCTACGCGGGAATGACCGTTTGCTGATTCACTCGCTTGCGCTTCGTGCTTGTATTAGGTGAATTTTCATCTGCCGCCCGTCTGAAGGGAGCCACGAACAACACGAAAACGTTGACGGCGGAAAGAAGGCGGTCCTCCTTTCTCCCGTCTTCCTGTTCATTCTTCGCAACCGTTCGCGGCGTTGCAGGAAATAGCGATAACAATCCAACCGGCAGTTCAAAAGCCGTGAACGGTTACCCTGTTTTGTCGTTCACAAACGTTTCTCGACGCGTCTGGCTAGTGCAATCAGCGACTGTTGGATCTGGCCGAATTCTGGTCGGGCGCCGCGGCGGGGGATCACAACCAAGTCGATACCCGCCGGCAACGCCGTCCGAGAAAGACGAAACGCTTCTCGGCACAAACGTTTCCAACGGTTGCGGCAAACAGCGTTGCCCACTTTTCGCGACACCGAAAGGCCCAGCCGGGAATTCCCGCGTTCGTTCCGGCAGCCGTACAGCACGAACACGCCATCGGCGACCGAACGCTTTTTGGCAAACACGCGGCTGAAATCGGCGCGCGTTTTCATTCGGTGTTCGCGGCGGAAAAGGTATTGGTTATGGTCCGATGTGTTCATGCCAGCGGTGAGTGTTTTTTGGTTGTCAAACGATGGGAGCGCGAATGAGAAGCCCGGCATTTTCAAAATGCCGGGCTTCTCATTCGCAACGAAATTTCGAGTGGATACTCAAGACGTATCCTCTGGTTTGTCGTCGGCGTCATGTTCAAACAGCGGCTTTTTGGCCCAATCGTCGGCCGGCGGGACGGACGACTGCTTTCCAGAAGGGGGCGGCGAACTGCGGGCGTAGTGCCGCGCCCAACGGCCGGCCAAAACAATAAACGCCAGCAAAAAAACCAGCAGTAGCAGCAGAATGGCAAAGCCCACCAAAACGGTCGCGCGCGAACCGGGGTCGAGCCGTTCGATCGGTAGTTCGCCCTTCTGCGAAAACAGGCGGAGCACTCCGCTGGAAGCAAAGGCCGGTGACGCCAAGAATTTCGACATAGCGACTCACCAGTGAAGGTTGCTTCGGGGATGCATGGCTTGTAGCTCGTCGAGTTGACGAATCAATTCGGCGCTGCGCTCGTCGGTTTCCGGGGGCAGCACGATTTGCAGTACGGCGTAGAGGTCGCCGGCGGTTTCTCCCGCGGGTTGGACCCCATGCCCCTTGATGCGCAGGCGGCGTCCGCTCGAACTTCCCGGCGGGATGGTCAGCGATATGACTCCCTTGGGCGTGGGGACGTCAATCTTACCGCCGAGCGCCGCTTCGGCCACCGTAACCTCGACCGTAACCTCAAGATTTTTTCCCGAGCGTCGAAAAAATTCGTGCGGTTCGACATGCACCGTGATGAGCAGATCTCCTGGGGGTCCGCCGCGCGGCGAGGGCTCTCCCTGGCCGCGCAGCCGAATTTTTCGACCGTCGTTAATGCCGGCGGGAATTTTGACGCTAATCGTTTCCGTGTTGGCGCCGCGGCGGCGTACGACCAGCCGTGCTTCTCCGCCAACCACCGCCGTTTGGAACGGTATGCGGAGGTCGTGCCGCACATCGGCGCCGCGCCGCGGCGGGGCCGTGCGTTGCCGAGGACCGCCACCGGAAAACTGGCTAAAAAAATCGGCGAACCCGCCTCCTGGTTGATCACCAAAAAACTGGCTGAAATCGGCGTTCTCGAAATCGGCGGCTTGGGCCGACCGCTGCCCGCCGCCCTGAACCGCCTCGAAGTTTGCGCCGAATTGATCGTATTTCGCCCGTTTTTCCTCGTCGCCCAGCACATCGTAGGCATTCTGGACGCGTTGGAATTGCTCCTTGGCCTGGGCGTCGTCAGGATTCATGTCGGGATGGTGTTTTCGGGCCAAATCGCGATACGCCTTTTGGATATCGGCGGCGGAAGCACTGCGTTTTACGCCCAAAATCTTGTAATAATCGTCGGCCATGTCGCTTCGTGTCGTTGGGGGTGAATCGCCGCAAGTTCCAATTCTGTAGCTGGTCCATTGTACGACGTGGGTGGGAATCGCATCAAGCGGCGCTGTGGGCTAGGCTTGAACGTAGCGGCGTCGAAAAATGCGGCGTCTGTCATTCTTGAAAACATTGCCTGGAAAGACGGTTTCGTGTCGAGAAAACGAGCAGTTCTATCGTGTTGGGCATTTCTGGCGTGGGGAATCCTTTCGCTTTCCCCGTTCACCGAAGTGCAAACGGCCCGGTGCGGTGAGTTGGAATTCACGGCCATCGACAAGGAAACGCAGGCCCCGGTTGCCGCCAGAATGCATCTCAAAGACCAACGCGGGCGCGTGGTCAGGCCCAAAGGCGTTCCGTTTTGGAAAGACCACTTCGTGTTTGACGGAAAAATCGTTCTAGACCTCAAACCCGGCCATTACACCTTTGAAATTGAACGCGGTCCTGAATATCGGTTCCGCTCCGGTTATTTCGAGATGGAGCGCGACGGCGCCGACACAAAAACGATCGAAATGATTCGTTTTGTCGACATGAAAAAAGAAGGTTGGTGGTCGGGCGATTTACACATCCACCGCTCGCCCGAAGATATCGAATTGCTGATGCGCGCCGAAGATCTGCACATCGGCCCGGTAATCACTTGGTGGAACGACCGAAACGTGTACGCCCAGGGGAAGTTTCCCGAGAATCCGCTCGGCCTGTTCGACACCAACCGGTTTTATCATCTCTTGGCGGGAGAAGACGAACGCAACGGCGGCGCCCTGCTCTATTTCAACCTGGCGAAGCCGCTCGCGCTGCCAGGCTCGAAACGCCGGCATCCTGAGTATCCTTCCCCAGTGAAGTACTTGAAGTTGGCGAGGCGGCAAGCGGGCGCGCATATCGATATTGAAAAACCTTTCTGCTGGGACATGCCGATTTGGGTGGCCAGCCAAAAGTGCGATTCCATCGGCTTGGCCAACAATCATATGCAACGCGATGGCGCGCTCGACAACGAAGCCTGGGGAAAACCGCGAGACAAAGTCTTTTACCCCGGCGCGATCGGCAACGGACGCTGGTCGCAAGACATTTACTACCGCCTGCTCAATTGTGGACTGCGCATTCCTCCTTCCGCCGGCAGCGCTTCGGGCGTGTTGCCCAACCCGGTGGGTTATAACCGAGTGTACGTTTATTGCGGCGATACGCTCAATTACAACACTTGGTGGGAGAACCTCCGGGCGGGCAAGGTGGTGGTTACGAATGGTCCGCTGTTGCGGCCGCGCGTCAACGGCGAAGTGCCGGGGCATGTTTTCACGGCAGACGAAGGCCAAGAAGTGGAACTGCAAATTGCCTTGAATCTGGCCACTCGCGATAAAATCGACTACCTCGAAATCATTCAAAATGGCGACGTGGTGCAGCAGGTGCGGCTTGCCGATTGGGCCCAGGCGGGCGGGAAACTGCCCCCGCTCACGTTTCAATCCAGTGGTTGGATGCTGATTCGCGCCGTGACCAACTACACCAAGTCGTACCGCTTTGCATCGACCGGTCCTTATTATGTGCAAATCGGCGAGCAGCGCCGCATCAGTCAGGAGGCCGCCGCGTTCTTTTCGGCTTGGGTGGAGGAGCGCGCCCGCCGCGTCAAAATCTCCGATCCCCAACAGCGCGCCGAAGTATTGAAATATCACCGCGCCGCCCGCAAATATTGGCGCGCCCTGGCAGCAGACGCGAACGTGGAGTAGCTCATTTTTGTCGCTGCAACACCAGCGGCGATTTCTGCTTGAGGAGCATTCGAGAAATTACTGCCGTACGATGGCCTTCCAATGCCGTCGATTTTCTGGTTTGGAAGGCCATCGTACAAGTAAAATCGGGCAATTATTTCGCGAGCGATGCTTAGCGTGTTTTTCTTTCAGCACGCTAAAGCGTGAACGCCAACCCACTGAGTCGGAGGCCTCTCTTTTTTCGACGGTCCGTCGGTGTTAGGATGAGCGGTTTATCGGCGAGGATTCGCGAAATCGTTGGTGTGCGATGTCGCAATACGTTCGTTCAAAATCGTGTACCGCGGAATTTTTTTGGGGAGAGAGATAGCGTGAGCCGAAAACTCTTGCTGGTCGGTTTGATCTTGGCGGCATGCGGCTGCAATTCGCAATCGGGCGGCGGGGCGAATCGGTCTGGCGCGGAAGAGCCGCGCGGCGTCATTCTCTTGCGTTATACGCCCGGCAGCGAGAGCACCACGCAACGCGAGGAAGGATTTCTCGATTACCTGCAAAAACATCATCCCGATATACCTATATTGTCGTCCGACCAGTACTCCGGCACGACGCCGGAATCGTCGCTCGACAAAGCTCAACAGTTGTTGATCAAATACGAAGGGCGGATCGAGGGCGTGTTTGCTGTTTGCGAACCGAACGCCAACGGTGTGTTGGGCGCTTTGAAGGAAGCGGGCGTGGCGTCGGAGGTGAAGTTCGTCGGTTTCGATCCTAACGAGCGCATGGTGCAGGCCATGCGCGAGGGCGAAATGTCTGGCATTGTTCTGCAAGACCCCGTCACGATTGGCTACCGCGCCGTGAAAACGTTGGTCGCGCACTTGGAGGGCGAGCAAGTCGAGAAGCGAATTTCCACCGGTGAATTCGTCGCCACGCCGGAAAACATGGCCACCGAACAGATGCAAACATTGCTCTTTCCCGAACAGTTTTCTGGAGAGGCGAAGCCCGTGAAAGCGGCCAAGTATCGTATTGCCGTGATTCCCAAGGGCACGACGCACGAGTTTTGGAAGTCGGTCCACTTCGGCGCGCAGCAGGCCGCCGACGAGTTGGGGAACGTCGAGATTCTCTGGAAAGGGCCGCAGTTGGAAAGCCAACGCGAGGCGCAGGTCAGCTTGGTGCAAGACTTTATCACCAAAAAGGTAGACGGCATCTGTTTAGCGCCGCTCGATTCGCAGTCGCTTGTGCCGTCTGTCGCCGAAGCAAAACAGGCAGGCATTCCCACCGTGATTTTTGACAGCGACCTTGATGACAAAGACGTCTACGTGAGTTATGTCGCGACCGATAATTTTCATGGCGGCCAACTCGCTGCTCGCCGTTTGGCCGAAGCACTGGGGCGCGCCATCGACGACAAAACGAACGAACAACCGGCCGCGAAGTAAGCAACTATAAATTTCATTGCCAAGTTAAGGCGAGCGGCAGATGAAAATTTGCCTAATACAAGCACGAAGCGCAAGCGAGTGAATCAGCAAACGGTCATTCCCGTGTAGGCGAGAACCCAAAATAAGCTCACGGACTCCCGCTGCGTGCTGGTAAATGTTTTCTGCCGCTCGCCTTAAAAGCCCGGCATTTCAAAATGCGGGGCTTTTCCGCTCCATTGCGAGCAGCCAATCTAGCCCGGCCCAAACAGATAGTATTGCCGATGCCGACCGCTCCCGAAAAAACGCCGTTGCTGCAAATGGAGGGCGTCTACAAACACTTCGGTCCGACCCAGGCTTTGAAAAATGTTTCGTTCGAGGTTCCACCCGGTTCGGTCACGGCCTTGATTGGTGAAAACGGCGCCGGCAAGAGCACCTTAATGAAAGTGCTCGCCGGAGCCCTGGCGGCCGATTCCGGAAACATGCGGCTGGACAACCGGGCGTACGAACCGCGCGGTCCTCAAGACGCCCGCGCCGCCGGCGTGGCGATGATCTACCAAGAGTTGAATCTGGCGCCCGATTTAACGGTCGAAGACAACATCATGCTGGGCGTTGAGCAGCGACGATTTGGAATGGTGCGGCATCGGCGGCAAAGGGAACAGGCGCGCCAAGCGCTGGCGCGTTTGGACCGGGCCGATATCTCGCTCGATGCGCGGGTTGGCTGGCTTTCGGTTGGCGCGCAACAACTCGTCGAGATAGCAAGGGCCTTGGTGCTCGATGTAAAATTGATCGTCTTCGACGAGCCCACCAGTTCGCTCACCCGCCACGACGCCCTGCGTTTGTTCGAGGTCATACGCAACTTGCAATCCGGCGGAATGGGTGTTGTGTACATCAGCCATTTCCTGGAGGAGGTGCGTGAGATTTGCGACCGTTACGTCGTCTTGCGCGATGGCGAAGTTGCCGGCGCCGGCGGCATGCGGGGCGTTTCCGAAGCCGAGATTGTTTCCTTGATGGTCGGGCGAGATGTGGCCGACCTCTTTCCCAGTATTGCTCACACGCCGGGTGAAACGCTGCTGGCGATCGAAAACGTCAGCGGGCGGACGATTCCGCAACGGGTCGATTTGGAACTCCGGCGGGGCGAAATACTCGGCATTTCCGGGCTGGTGGGCGCGGGACGCACCGAACTCCTACGAACCCTGTTCGGACTGGCTCCCATCAGTGCGGGCGTCGTGCGGCTGCATGGCCGGGCGATCAAGCCGAAGGTCTGCCGGATGATTCGCGCGGGCGTGGGCATGGTTTCAGAAGATCGGAAAACAGAAGGGCTCGCGCAAGACCGCTCGATTGCCGACAACATGACCTACAGCCGCTTGGCGCCGTATGCTCGCTGGGGTTGGCTTTCGCTGGGGAAGCGGGAGAAAGCGGTTCTGCGATGGATGCAGCGCATGCAAATCAAGGCGGCGGGCGCCGGGCAGGCGGTGTCGTCGCTTTCCGGCGGTAATCAACAGAAAGTCGCGGTGGCGCGGCTCCTGCATCAGGAAGCAGACGTGTATCTTCTCGATGAGCCGACGCGCGGGATTGACGTCGGCGCCAAGAGCGAAATTTATCGGCTGATGGGGGAGTTGGCCGCCCAGGGGAAATCAGTCATCTTTGTGAGTTCGTATCTGCCGGAGTTGTTGGCGGTGTGTGATCGGGTGTCGGTCATGGCGCGAGGCGAAGTTTGCGAAACGCGCGCCGCGGCGGATTGGACCGAAGAAGAAATCATGCTGCGCGCCGTGCGCGCCGCGGAGCTGTCATGAACGACCAACAGCCGCTGGAAAATGTCGCCCCGAATCGGGGGACGCGCGCCTGGCGTTTCGCCGCCGCCATGCTGGGGCCGATCTTGGCCTTGCTCTGCGTGATTGCCTTTTTTGCCGTGGCCGACGCAGTCTTCGCCGACGGCACCTTCTGGACCTTCCGCAACATGCGCACCGTGAGCGTGCAAACTTGCGTGGTGGCGGTCGCGGCGTTGGGCATGACGATGGTGATTGTTTCGGGCGGGATCGATCTTTCCGCCGGCACGGCTTTGGCGCTGTGTGCAACGGTTCTGGCGCTGGGGTTGCGGGAAGATGTCGCGTTTTACTGTTGGCAAGGCGACAACTTCGCCGGCGCTTCGCAAAAACTCGCCGACGCCCAAGACCAACTCGCCGATGCGGCGTCGTCTGAAAGAGACACGCTTATAAATATCGTGGCGCAACGCCGGGAAGCGCTGCTGCAAATCGTGGCGGCAAAAATAGAGACCGCCCGCCGAGCGGCGGAGAAAGCCGCGTCGCCCGCGCTGAAAAAACGGCGTCAGGCGGAACTACAGGCGTTGGAAAAAAAACAGGTCCAACTGAACGACGCTAACTTCCATCTCGACGACAACCGCCGCTGGCTCTCGGGTGTTGCCAATGCCCCCGCCACGGCGCCCCTGGCGCTGCTGCTGGGATTGCTCACCGGCGTGCTGACGGGAGTCATTAATGGACTGCTGGTGAGTTCGCTGCGCGTGGCGCCGTTTATCATCACGCTCGGCGCCATGACGATCTATCTAGGATTGGGCAACCTGATTTCAGGCAACGTGCCGGTGCAACCGGCGCTCGATCAAATTCCCCACTGGCTGGCCGACATCACGCGAAATTCGCCCGACGCACTGTGGCTCGGTTTTCCCTATGGCGTTTGGTTGCTGTTGGTGCTGGCGGTTGGACTGGCGGTGGTTATGAAATACAGCGTGTTCGGCCGGCATGTGTTCGCGATTGGCTCCAACGAAGCCACCGCTCGGCTGTGCGGCATTAAGATTTCGCGTGTCAAGATTGGCGTGTATGGACTCAGCGGGTTGTTTCTAGGCGTGGCGGGCGCCTACCAGTTTTCGCGGCTGTCGGTGGGGAACCCGACATCGGGCCTGGGTTTGGAATTGCGCGTGATTGCCGCCGTTGTGATTGGCGGCGCCAGCCTCAACGGAGGACGAGGTTCGGTGCTTGGCACGCTCACCGGCGCCGCGATCATGGCGGTGATCGCCAGCGGTTGCACGCAGTTGGGTTTGGAGAATCCGATCCAAGATATCATTCTGGGCGGGATCATCATCAGCGCCGTGACCGTCGACCAAATCCGCCAGCGGCGGCAAGAGGCCAGCTAAAGCGGGAGCCATTCATGTTGGTTCTTCAGGAATTTTAGTGGCCGGTTCCCGTTCGATTTCGCTGTCGGTTATTCGCTGTCGGCTAGTTTGCTATCGCAATTTCCTGCGACACCGCGAACAGTGGCAAATTTATTACCTAATTTGTTCGCGCGAAATTTAATGCCTGCCGGCGTTTCATGAACGAAAGACAACATCAGAGGCATGAAACTCCGCGGGCTGGGTGTTTCCGTGTTTAATCGCGTTGGTCGAGGTGGCCCGACTTGCCGATCGCCCAGAGGAGCCGCAAGCCGAGCAAAATACTGAGCGTGCAACCGGCCAACCCGAGCAAGGAAAGGCGATGCATGCCAAAGTACGTGCCGACCGGAAACAGCACCGGCGTGACTTCTCGACTCAACATCAGCGACGACCCCAAAAAAAGCGCGCTGGCCAACATGCCGAGCACCAAACGATTCACCGAAGGCCCGAGTCCGCGGTGGTCGAGGTGGACATCAAACTTACCGGCCTGGATTTGATCCAGTATTTCGGTGATGCGTCGCGGCAAAATCGAAGCCAACTGCTCCACTTCCACCATCATTCGCCTCATCTTGCGAAATTGGCGGGCCGGCGACAAACGCCGCAAAAACATCTTGCGTTGGAACGGCTGCATGGCTTCCATCAAGCTGAACGAGGGGCACAGTATCCTGGAGGAACCCTCCAGCGTGACCAACACCTTGATCAGCATGCTCACCGGCGTGGGCAAGATAATATGATACCGCCGCACCATCTCGACCATATCATTGAGTGCGCCGGCCAGATCGAACTGCGCCAGCGATTGCCCGGCATAGGAGCCGACGAAATCAGCCACGTCGTTCGCCAGCGCGCGTTCATCAAGGCCGGGCGGCGTTTGGCCGATGCGCATGATGAGGGCCGTCAGCATGGGCGTATCTCGGTTGACAATCGAGAGCAGCATTTCCTCGATGTCTTCCCGCAGGCCTTCGTCGATGCGGCCGACCATGCCGAAATCGATCAGCGAAATCACATTGCCGGGCAGAATGAGAATGTTGCCGGGGTGCGGGTCGGCGTGATAGAAACCGAAGTTGAAAATCATTTCCAGGTACAAGTCGACGCCCCGCCGCGCAATCTCCTCGAGGTCGTAGCCCTCGGCGGCCAAACGTGAAGATTCCGAAAATTTAATCCCCTCGATCCATTCCATGGTGAGCACGCGGGGCGTGCAGAGTTCGTCGTACGATTGCGGAATACGAACATGCGGGTTGTCGGCCAGCAGGGCGGAGAACTGCATGAGGTTGCGTTCTTCACGGCCAAAATCGAGTTCCCGTCGCAAGGTACGCGCCATTTCCGCCACGGTTGCGGTGGGCCGATACGGAGCGAACTCAGGAATTTTTTCCGCCAGCATCGCCAAACCGGCGAGAACATCGAGGTCTTCACGAACAATGCTGTCGATGCCCGCGTGTTGCACCTTCACCGCCACCGACTCGCCGGTTTTCAAACGCGCCCGATGGACTTGCCCGATCGAAGCCGAAGCGATCGCGGTGTCGTCGAATTCGGCGAATAATTCATCGATCGGCTGCCCCAATTCCGATTCCACGATTTCTCGCACGACGTCGGGAGGATCGGCCGGCGCCGACGACTGAAGCGATTTCAACTCCTCGGCCAACTCCACGCCGATCAGGTCGGTCCGCGTACTGAGCAATTGCCCCAGTTTGATGAACGTGGGGCCAAGCTCCGCAAGCGCTAGGCGAATGCGGGCCGAACGCGATTGCCGCGCCAACGCTTCGCCGGCGGGCGCTTTGAGTTGGTCCTTGACGAAATCGATGTTGAGCTGGCTCAACCAATCGGCCAGGCCATACTTGCTGAGCACGGCTAGGATTTCGGTCCAGCGTTTGACATTCCGATAGAATTGCGGAATCGAACTAATTTTCATGGCGCCGGTCCGCCCTGGGCTTTGGAAGGAAGCGAGGAACCATTTGTTCCCGAAATAGCGTTTGAGAAGCCCGGCGTTTTGAAAAAGCCGGGCTTCTGAATCGGGCCGTGGTTGTTCCACGCATTCCAGGCAAGTTTTTCTCTGTAATTCTGTTCAATTCAATGTTTGCGTGCTCCAGCGTTGGAAAGTGCTGGCGCCCAAACCTAAGGCGTTTCAGAAGAATAGGTTACCGGTTGTGGTGAGGAAAATCGCGGCCTTTCCAAAAATGTCGGCTTAGGCGACGAATAGAATTCGGGCAGATCCTTACCGTAGCCGGCGACGTTTCATGGGTTTGCGTTTCATGGGTTTGCCCATGACGGGCATTCTCAGCCAAACTCGCCCCACTGAAAACCACGCTAGCCGCCAGAATCTTGGATTGAAAGACAAAATCGGCCGCCATCGAGTTTCCGGAACACTTGCCTTTCAAATACGACGTATATTTCCGAAGCAAATGTGGGAAAAACGAATCGTATCTAGCGAATATTCGGAATACGCAAGCCAAAGCGAATACCGGGATATTACCGCTTGAGCGTACGCTCCACACGGCTGCCAATGCTCGTTGAACGGCGAGCCGATTTTTCCAGCGTGAGACAAATATCCTAGAAAAGAGAAGTAACGATGAATCAAGCTGTACAGGAATACTCGCCGGAATTACTCGGCGCGTTGACGGAGCGGGTCGAAGCATTGGAGGAGCAAGCCGCAGCCGCTCCCCGGTCCGACAAACTCAGCATGGTCGTATTCAGCGGAGAACTAGACAAACTCCTGGCCGCGTTCGTGATCGCCACCGGAGCGGCCGCCTGCGGCATGAAAGTGTCCATGTTCTTCACCTTCTGGGCCACGGCCGCATTGAAAAAAGAGGGCCCGCAAGCGAAAGGAAAAAGCCTCGTTGAAAAGATGTTCGGCTGGATGTTGCCGGGTGGGTTCGGCAAGCGAAAACTTTCGAAAATGGAGATGGGCGGCGTCGGGCGTTGGATGATGACCCGCGAAATGGCGAAGAAAAACGTCGCTTCGCTTGCGGAACTCGTCGAAGCAGCCGATGAACTCGGCGTGCGGATCAGCATCTGTGAGATGTCTATGTCGTTGATGGGCATTCGCCAAGAAGAACTGCTCGACTATTCCGATATCGGCTGCTGTGGAGTGGCGAGCTTTCTTGACGACGCATCGTCGTCGAACACAACCCTATTCATTTAAGGAGGCCCTTCATGTCCGCAACCCAAGAGATTGACCTAACCGGCCTGAAATGCCCGATGCCGATTGTTCGTTTGAGCAAGCTGATGAAGCAATTAGACGCCGGGCAAGAAATCGCCGCCGTGGCCAACGACCCGGCCTTCTGTCTGGATGTCGAGGCTTGGTGCAACAAAACCGGCCACGAACTCATACAAATCAATCAGACCGACGAGCGGCTAACGGCCGTGATCCGTAAAAAACACGAAGGGAAGTAATGTGTCATGGTTGCCAATGATGATCCATTTCTTCGGTTGGAGTCGCTGATCGATCACATCGAGTGTTCGATAGCGCCACAATTGAAAAATGTACTGAATGGCGATCTCAAATCGGCCGCAATCCGCATGAGGGCGGAGCTAAAAAATGCGAGGATTCGCCTCCGCGATTTGGAACAGAGGAGTCGTCGGCTGGCGGAATCGCAGGCTGACGCAATAGTAAATTCCGCCGAAATCATCGACGAACTCGAAGAAACCAAGAATCGCCTGAAGGAGTCGTTCCGGTCGGAAGAGCAAGCCAGGCTGGCAGCCGAACGCCTCAGCAGTTACGGCCGAATTCTTGACAGCTCCGACAACGAAATTTACATCTTCGACGCCCGCACAATGCTGTTCCTGCATGTGAATCACGGCGCTAGGGCGAACCTAGGC
The DNA here is from genome assembly GCA_024276655.1 of Planctomycetota bacterium. Lineage (GTDB taxonomy): Bacteria > Planctomycetota > Planctomycetia > Pirellulales > Pirellulaceae > SZUA-33. Next base: position 7,762 of record JAJRWU010000233.1, on the reverse strand, counting down.
TACACGATCGACGACCTTCGTCAAATGTCGGCGCTGGCGATCAAGCCGGAGTTCACCGAAGAGTCGTTTGCGAAATTGATCAACCCTCTGCGCAAGGGCGTCGTGTCTGGAATTCGATTCACGACAACGCACAGGCGAAAAAATGGCTCCCGGTATCCGGTTGAAGTCAACATACAAAAATCTGTTTTTGAGCAAAAGTCGGTGCTGGTGGCTGTTGTTCTCGACATTTCCGAACGCCGGAAGATGGAAGACGAACTGCGCGGCTCCCAGGAAAAGGCGATCGCCGCTGATCGTTCAAAATCGGAATTCCTGGCCAACATGAGCCACGAAATTCGCACGCCCATGACCGCCATTCTCGGCTTCAGCGAAGCGCTGCTCGATCAAGGCATTTCAGCGGAGGAAAAACTCCAAGCCATTCAAACCATCCATCGAAATGGGCAGCACCTGCTGGAACTCATCAACGACATTCTCGATCTGTCGAAGGTTGAGGCGGGGAAATTGGAAGTGGAGCGGCGAAGCGTCTCCCCGTCGGGTATTTTGCAAGACGTCAAACAGCTTCTCGGTGAACGAGCAAGGGAAAGAGGAAATTCGCTGCAAATCGAATTGCAAGGAAGCATCCCGCAAACCATTCAAACCGATCCCACCCGCCTCAAGCAGGCGCTGGTGAATCTTGCCGGAAATGCCGTGAAATTCACCACGAACGGAGTGGTTCAGATCGTTGCTGGTTGCGATTTCGAGAATCAACAAATGTTTTTTCGTGTGATCGACAACGGCATTGGCATTTCGCCGGAACAAATGGAGCGCATCTTCAAGCCGTTCAGCCAAGCCGACTCCTCAACCACTCGCGAGCATGGCGGAACAGGCTTGGGATTGGCAATCACTGAGAGAATCGCTGAATTGTTGGGCGGGGCGGTCAGCGTTGCGAGCGAGCCTGGAAAGGGCAGCACTTTTACCTTGACCCTCGCCACCGGACCGCTCAAGGGCGCACCGACCATTTCGAGATTGAATACCTCGGCCTTCGCCGAGACGTCGCCTCGGGAGTTGCGGCGCGGCGGCTCCGATACGATCGAGGGCCGCGTGCTGTTGGTCGAAGATGGCCCCGACAACCAACGCCTGCTGGCGTTCGTGCTGAAGAAAGCCGGTGCGGAAGTCTGTCTGGCCGAAAATGGAAAAGAGGGAGTCGAGGCCGCTCTATCGGCGTGGAAAAAGGGATCGCCGTTTGACCTGATTCTGATGGACATGCAGATGCCGGTCATGGACGGTTACGCCGCCACGGCCTTCCTACGAAACGAGGGGTATTCAGGACAGATCGTGGCGCTGACGGCTCACGCCATGGAGGGTGAGATCAACAAATGTCTGGCGGCGGGGTGCGACGCCTACCTGACCAAACCGATCGACGCCCAGACGTTCATTCCAGAGGTGGCCGCGCGCATGGGGTTGCCATCGAAATACGCCGCCACGCCAATACTTTGCTTCTAATGCGCGCGGCGAAGTATTCTATGGCTTCGTTTCCAAATGCTTCACATCCGCCGGCCGACCGCCGAAAACCGCCTTTTCTGGAGCGGCTTGGATTGGCGTCCAGAGCGAGAAGCCCGCGGCAATCGCCACGCCCCAAGATACAAACGCCAAGCCAACCAGGGCGTAAAACCAGCGCACGCGCCGATGCCCGATGCGTTGCTCCAACCAGAGGGCATTCGAGGTTTGATAGGCCCACCGCCAATCGAACAATGCGGCGAGTAAACTTGCCGCGCCCAGCAACACCGACACGGCGCCGACAAAATAGCCTTCATTGATCATGGAAATAGACCGGCAATCGTTTGAGTTCTGGGGAAGGCCTCAGCCGCCAAACGCCTCTCGCAACAGCTTCAGGCTCTTGGGTATTGCGGTGCGGTAGTCTTCACGGCCTTCGAATTCGAGGGAGACGTAACCTTGGTAATTATGGCGGCGTAAAATTTCGGCGATGCGCCGGTAGTCGAGATCCAGCGCGTACCAAATGCCTCCGCCGTAATAAGTTTTGGCCTGGACATACACCGTATTCGGCGCGACTTTTTCCAAATCGTCGTAGGGGTCTTCGAGAAAATTGCCGGTGTCCATCAGCACTTGCAGCCAGGGCGAGTCGATCTGCCGAACGATTTTCAATATCGCTTCCGGCGTTTTACTCAAGCCCCAATGGTTTTCGAGCGCCAACACGACGCCCTTTTTTTCCGCTTGGGGCAGGCATTTTTCCAGGCTCTCGATCACCCAAGCGAAGGCGTCGTCATCCTTGAAGCCGGGGGGGGTTGGCTCTTCACCCCGGTTTTTCATCAATTCGTCGAAGCTCTTGGTGGTTCCCCAACGGCCCGTGTTGACGCGCATCGTGGGAATGCCCAGCCGATACGCCAAGTCAATGCAGTGCAGGGTGTGGTCGATATTCCTTTGGCGTTTCTCTTTGTCGGGCGAGACAAAACTCTGGTGGGTGGAGAGTCCGCAGAGGTCGAGTCCGTTGATCAGCGCACGGCGTTTGAGTAGCTGCAAGTGTGCGTTATCTTCGCGTTCCATTTGCACATGCAAAATTTCCAGGGCGTCGAACCCCATTTTCGCGGCCAGGTCGATGCACTGGGTCATGGGCATTTTAAGCCCGGGCAGGAATCGCCAAAAGGAATACGAAGAGATCGCGATTGGCTGTCTGCGTGGCGCGGCGTTTTTTTTCGCCGGCGTTTCGGCCGCCATGGCGGCGGCGCCAGTTAAGCCCAAGGCGCCGGCGGCGGTGAAAAAATCGCGTCGCTTCATGGCAAACTCTCCCCGGCTCGAAAGGGCCGTTTGAAATGTCGGATGGCGAAAGGTCGGTTGGAAAGGACCGCCAATTTGTTAGCTCTCTTCCAGGTTGCGCTCCAGATATTCCACCTGTGCGCGCACGCCTTCCAGATCGGGATTGAGTTTGATCACGCGGCGCAGAGTTTCCAAGGCGCGGCGGGCGTCGTTGAGTTCGAGAAAACAGTGCGCCATTCCCATCGCCGCGCCGAAATGATAGGCGTTGCGTTCGAGCGCCTGCCGGCAATCTTCGATCGACTTGGCGAACTTTTGCAGTTGATAATGCGCGATCGCGCGCTGATTCCAAACTTCGGCGAACCAGGGCGCGTCTTCCAATAACTCGGTGCAACGCCGCGCCGCCTCAAGGTAATGCTGCCCCATGTTCATTCGCATGATCACGCTCAATGCTCGCCGATGGCCCGCGTTGCCGTCGCGTCGCCAAACCGAACGCAAAGCGTTTTCAGTTAGAACGCGTACGCCCCGATCTTCGTCGTTCAACGCCTGCCCCAAGGTGGTGTTGACTTCATAGTCGGCGATCAGGCCCAACGACAACACCCCGGCGCGGCGCGAGCCGCGCGAGCCGTTGCGAACCAGACGCTCCAACGTGCCAACCGTATAGTGCCGCGAAACCAGCTTGATGAAGGAAGCCGAATCTTCATGCAGCAAGTACTGTTGGTAGAACTTGTGCAGGAGCGGGGACGAAGAACGCGATGATTTATCTGGCACGGGTGCAGGTTCCTGATTCGGTCGACGACAACAAAAACGCGGGAAGGACGATTGGATCGCCCGAATGTTTTGAATGTTTTATCCTGTTGCTTTTCCCACTTCATGGAAAGAGCCCGATCAGCGAGCGATATACTTCTCACGGATAGCAATGGCTCGTTTAACGGCAAGCCGAAGGCGGCTGCGTTTTTCTGCTTGCCCAAACACGCTGCCACAAAACGCAGCCGCCTTCGGCTTGCCGTTAAACGAAAATGTGCCATTTTCAACCGAGACCGATAACAGACCCAAACATCAGTGTTTCGGCCAGCAAAATACCGCCGGCTCTCTACATTCGAGTGTAGTTACGCAGGCCAGCGACTACAATGGATTCCAACAGCCCAACCGACGAACTTTTCGCTTTCTGTGCTTGCAAGGCGTCCGAAGCGTTAAAGCTTGCCCGTTTTCAAAACACTCCAAGCCAAAGTCCGCCATTGTTAACGATGACATTTTCGCTGCTTCATTTTTCGCTATTTCTTTTCCAGCAACCGCCAACCGCTCGCAGGCGGGCGGCTTGTTCGGGAGTCTGCCGGCTCCTCTGGCGGGGCCTGCTTGCCGGGTTGATCGGGGCCGGTGCGCTGGGGGCGTCGGCCGCTGAACCGCCCACTTTTTTGACCGGCCCAGCGTTCCGGCGAGGCGCCGCCCAACAGGTGAAAATTGCCTGGCGCAACGCGCCCTTGCGCGACGCACTGGGATCATTGGAAGCACAAACCCGCTTGGCGATCTGGCTCGACCGACGCATCGATCCTGGTCAGACGATCGACTTCAACGCCGAGAACGAGCCGATCGAACAGCTCCTCCCGCGTCTGGCGAAACCGATCGGCGCCGCCGCCATCGTGCTCGACTCCGTGTTTTACGTTGGCCCCGCCGAAACAGCAGCCGCATTGCCCGGCGTGCTCCAAGAAAGAAAACGCGAACTGCGCCGCTTGCCGGCTGAGGTGCAGAGAAAATTTGCAATAAAGACGGCCAGCCAATGGCCCGATCTGACCTCGCCGCGAGAGTTACTCGACGCTCTGCAAGCAAAACGCCGCATTCGCATCAACAACGCCAAAGACGTTCCGCACGATCTCTGGGCCGGACGCAGCTTGCCGCCACTGGGCCTGGTCGACCAACTCCAACTGATTTTAGCCGGATTCAACGCCACGTTCCGCTTTGCCGACGACGGCAAGCAAATCATCATCACGCCAAGCCGAAAGCTTGGCGCCGATGAGCCCGCCGCGAAAAAGTAAAAAAACGATATCCCGGTTCTGAGAAGCGGTGGGGCAACCCGTTTCGAATTGGCGACGCGAGAAGCCCGGCTTTTTGAAAAAGCCGGGCTTCTAATTCGGAGCTGTTCCATAGGACCGTTCGATCTATGGGTGTCGCCTTTCGCGAAAGTAGCGTTCTCGCGCGCAGCGAAAGGCGACTATACGACAATTCCTCTGGACACCCTCGGAAGGAATCCTTACGCTTCCGCCCTGAGCACGCCGGGGTGGGCGGTCCCCCCCATAGGGTAACGCGATTGAATGGGCGGGTTTTTCGCCGCTCTTTGATACGCCTTTACGAGAAAAAAGGAATTGGATCGTCATGGTTCAGAAGGGACGGACGATGGTTCGAAACCTGGGTCTGCGGTGGGGGCGAAGCCTTTTCATGTTGGTGGTTTGGGGATCGGTTTCAGCCGCTGCCTTCGCCTGGCGGGAGCCGCCGGTGCTTCGCTTTGCCGACGACGAAAACGCTCCCGTCGCCGAGCCCGACCAACAAGATCAAGATGTTGCAACGCCGGTTGTCGAGCGTGTAACGCTTCCGGAACAACCTCAGCCCACCTTGGAACGTTCATCAAGGGAACCGCCGGAACTCAGTGCGGACCTGCCCAATATTAACGCTTCGAGCTTGCGGGGCGTGACGCCAGGCATAACGTCGATGGCGAAACTCCGGGAGTTGTGGGGAAAAAGCCAAAAGACGGTGCAGCAAAACGGCGTCGAGCGTTTGTTCTACGAAATCGAGCCTTTTGCCGGAGTGAAAGTCGAGATCGTGGACGATCGCGTCGTCGCGATTCACATCAAATTGGCCGCCTTGGCGGCGCCAGAATCGCTTACCAAAGAACTGGATTTGGAACCGTTTCGCAGTTTCGACCTACCTAATAAACGCGGCGTTCTGGTCGGAAAGGTCTTTCCTGAACGCGGCGTGACGTATATCTACACCGACGCAAAAAAGGACCAACCGTTGCGGGTTTCGCACATTTCGCTAGAGCCCACGACGGCCGATTTTTTTGTGCTTCGCGTTATTTACGACACCAGCCATTCCTACCAAAATAACCTCTCCGACCTGGACCACGCCCAACAGCTCGATCCCGAAGATGCACGCGTCTATTGGCTGAAAGCGAAAATCCAGCACGCCATCGGCCAGCAATCGCGGGCTTTGGTCAATGCCCGGGAGGCGGTCCGGCGCGAGCCCCAGGCGGTGTCGCTTCGGTTGACGCTCGCCAAGATTCTCATCTCTAAGGCCGCCGAAGCCGAAGCCCGAAAAGTGTTGCTCGCAATCGTGGAGCAAAACGACATCCCGGCCGATTTGCTGGCCGGCGCGCATGTTCTGTTGGGCGCCATCGACGCCCAAGGAATGCAACCGGATTTCGAAGCGTCGACGGATCATTTCATGGAGGCTGTGCGTTTGGCGAAGACGGTCAAAAACTCCTCCAACCAAGAAGTATTTCGCAACGCGCAGATGGCCTTGCTCGAGGCGAACCTGGGCGCTGCGTATTCCATTTGCGCGGGGAATTGGCGTGGAAAAAGGGAGATGGCGCCAAGGTGGATTCACCAAGGCAAGCGGGCGGCTCGCGATATCGTCGAGAACAAGCAAGGCGATATCGCGTCGCTGAGTTTCCTCGTGTTGGAGAAGTCGTTGGAAGCTTACGCGGCGGCCAACGGCGAGTTCGATCCTGCGCAAGAAGCGGAAGCTGTGCTGCGGGAGGGCGAGCGCATCGTGGCTGCCGCCAAAGACCCTCTCTACAAGAAAGAGTTGCAATGGCGTTTTGCCCAAGCGTTGTTTTACGCGGTCGAGGCGCAGCACATTCGAGGCCGCCACGAAGCAGTGAAAGTTCTGGGGGAGAAGGCTTTGAAATTGCTGCTTGAGGCGTCGGACTCCCGCAGCGCCGACCCCCGCAACGACTACCTGTTTGGCCGTCTTTATTTTTACGTGGGCGCGGCGCTCGCCATTGGCGACGAAGATCATCAAGCAGCCTCGCTTTGGTACGCCCGGGCGATTGAATTTTTGCAGCAAACGCCGCCGCCGGCTCATTTTCGCCACGTAGAACGGCACGGCGAACGGTTTGTGAGCATGGGGCTCACGTATTGGGAAATTGGCGAGCAAACCGAGGGTGTCGAATTAACGCAGGCGGGTTTGCGATTGATGCAACAGGCCGTCGAGCAGGAAAAGGTTGGCCGCGGGGCCTTGTTCGTGCCGCTGGACAACCTCTCCAAAATGCACCAAACGCTTGGCAAGACGGAAGAGGCGAAAAAATACGCTCGCCAAGCCGAGAGTATCACAACGGCCGCGAAAACCCCGACCCGCCGGTAGCCAAGCAAACCCGACCCGCCGGTAGGCAAATTGCCTGCTGCTTGCCGCGGAATGTTGGTCCTATATAATTCAGCTGATCTTTTACTCCCCACACGGCAAACGAAATGCTGACGCCCCCATGGCCAAGTGCGATGAAGGTTACCTCTGTCAGGTTTGCGGTCAGGAGGTGGCGGACATCACCCAGAGCGATCTTTACCTTCGCTACGTGATTGGCCTGCTCAACCCCGAAGTGTTGCACACCAGCGAAGAACGGCATCTGCGTTGCAATCCTGCTTTGGCGCAGTTCATTGTCGACGACGACTTTCCGGCGGTGTGTTGCGACGATGATTTCGACAAACAACTGCTCGACGCCGACTTCGTACGCCAGCGCGAGACGCTCGTAACACGTGGCTGGCGGCGGCTTTGTGAGTTGCGCGACGCCGATACGCCGATTCTAGAATATCCGCTCCCGGAAACGCGTGCATCGCGGGAGCCGTCTTGAAACGGGCGAAGCGGTATGATCGTTATCGGCCCTTCGCCCGGGTGCAGGAACGCACTTTTTAGGCAGCGGTGGCGGCTGATTTTATTTTGACGTTGGGGCGAAATGGGTTGCCTGGGCGAGATTGCATGTGCTTTTTTAGTTGGTCATCGTCGCTGAGAGCGGCGGCCCTGATTTGTAGAA
>JAJRWU010000232.1 GCA_024276655.1 Planctomycetota bacterium | reverse complement strand
GTATTCTGCTGTTCATGTGGGGCGGCCCGGCGCACCAAGATACCTGGGATCTCAAACCCGAAGCGCCGACGGAAATACGCGGCGCCTTCAAACCGATTTCCACGGTTACGCCGGGCGTGCAAATTTGCGAGCACTTTCCGCGATTGGCGCAGCGCACCGACCGGTTGGCGATTGTGCGTTCGATGACCCACGGCGATGTCAATCATACTTCGGCCACGCACTTCCTGCTCACCGGCCAGGCGCCGCCGGTGGCCAAGGAAAAGAACCTGCAATAGCCTCATATCGGTTCAGTGCTGTCGAAACTGGGACGCGGCCGGAGCGTGTTGCCGCCCTTTGTTTCGATGCGGCCGAAGCTCGAAAACACGGTTCCCCGATTCGTGGAGCAAAGCCAGGGGCAGTTCGCCGGTTGGCTGGGGCCGGCGTCCGACCCATTAACCATCGACCACGACCCCAGCCGCGTCGACTACGAAGTCGGCGCGTTCACACTGCAAGACGGCGTCTCGCTTGATCGGCTGCATGGCCGCCGCGAACTGCTCCAACAGCTTGACCGCAACCTGCAAACAGCGGGTGCTTCGGCGGTCGCCAAAAATTCCAATGAAGAGCGGGCCTACGCCTTGCTTTCTTCCGCTTCGGGCGCCGGGGCCGCCTTTCGCCTGGACAAGGAATCAGACAAAACTCGCGACCGCTACGGCCGCAATCCTCACGGGCAGTCTGTTTTGCAGGCACGCCGGTTGATCGAACGCGGCGTGCCGCTAGTGACCGTCTTCTGGCCGAACGACGGCATCAAAAACGTCAGCGTTTACTGGGACACCCACTCCCGAAATTTTGTTGATTTGAAAGACCGCCTGATGCCCGTCGCCGATCAAGCTTTTTCAGCCCTCTTGGACGACCTCAAGGAACGCGGTCTGGACGACGAAACGCTGGTCGTCTGGACCGGCGAATTCGGCCGCACGCCACGCGTGGGGCAACGCAATAGCGACGCCGGCGCCGGCGCCGACGGTCGCGACCATTGGCCCAACTGTTTCACCTCGATTTTAGCCGGCGCTGGCGTGCGAGCGGGAACCGTATACGGCAAGTCGGACAAACACGCCGCTTACCCGGCTGAAAATCCGGTCGCCCCGCAAGATTTGGTGGCCACGATTTATCATGCACTGGGGGTGCGTCGCGACCAAACGCTGCCCGATATCCGCCGCCGTCCGATGTTGGTCCGGCCCGGAAAAATGATACCGGAATTATTGGTTTAGCTGGAACACGCACATTGAGCACCGAACCTCAACCGCTGGCCACGCACGAATTTCATCCCGACCGTTTGGAAGACGCCCTGGCGTTTCTCAAACGCACGCGCGGCGAGTTGCGCAACTTGCGAAAAACGCGAGTCTGGAAAAACCGGCTGCAAATTTTTGACGTCAACAACGATTACTTTGAAATTCAGGGCGTGGGTTATCCTTCGAGGTTGATTGTCGATTTGCTCGACGCCGTCGACACCGTCTATAAACCCGATAGTATTTGCGACGCCACCGATCGCGACTACAAAGAGTTCAAGAATGGCCGCCGGTATCCTTGGGCGGCCGACCGCGTAATGTAAGCGGCGTGATGTGAGCCGCGCGTTTGGGCAAGCAGAAAAACGCAGTCGCCTTCGGCTTGCCGTTAAACGAGCCATATTGGTAGCCGTGAGAATTATAAAAGCCCGGTATTTTGAAAATGCCGGGCTTTTTGGCGACCGAGAAAAACACCTTTGGCAAATGTTTTCCTGCCGCTCGCCTAGAAATCAATTTGCCCGCGGAAGGCGACGATATCGGCGTTGCTTTTGCCAAAAGTCGGGTCGTCGAGAAAGGCGTGGATGTAGTTGAACTGGAATTTCGTGCGAGGATTCAGATACCAATTCACGCCGCCGGTGACGTTGTTCATCCGCCCGCCGGCGATGTTGGCGTCGTTCAGGTCGATATAAGACCACCTCGCGGCAAGCTCCCAGGCGCCCCAACCGCCGGCGTCGAAATCGTGTAGGGGTTTGACGCGACCAAACACGCCGTTCTTTCGATTGTACGGCCGAACTTCCCCGGTGAGAAAATATCCGGCGTAGGCATAGGCGCCGGAGAACGAAACCAGAGGACCGCCAATCTGATTCACCACGGCGTGAATCACCTCCGATTGCATATAGAGCGAGCCGAGCACGAGCCCGGCTTCCGCCGAGAAGAGGTTGAAGTTGTTGGTGCTAATCGGCCCGGTGTCTACAAACGCGGGCACATTCGAGGGCACGCCGGCGGGTACTAGGTCGGCGCCGCCGGTTTCGCCGCTGAAGAATTCTGGTTGGTTGCGATAACGCACGCGGTTGTTGGCCGGATCGCCGAAACTGTAGGCGGCGCCCATATGCACCAGCCGATGGCCATCTTCGGTGATCCAGGGCGCGTACGTGATGCGCGTGGCCATTCCATAACCGCCGTTGTCGCCGACATTGCCGCCGAAAGCGTCGGTCGGGAATCGAAACGCGGAGATCGCCCAGGTGAGCGTTTCATCTTCGGTGTGGTTGAATGCTCCCATCCCGATTTGGCGAAAAGGAAGAAACGCAAAGGGCAAGGCACGCTCCAGAAACGTCAACTCCTTGGCGCTGGTTAGCCCGTCCATGCCGATGGAATGCCGCCATTGGCCGAAGCGGAGGGTTCCCAATCTGGTATTGCGGATATCGAGATAGACGTCCATGAAATTGGGACGGCCCGGGAAGGCGAAATCGAACTCCATCATAAAACCGATGTCGTTCCAGATGTCGCCGTGTGCGTTGAGTCGGGCGCGGCGAAAATCGGCGCCGTCTTGTACGTCGCCGACGGCGGCGATGTTCGTGGCGTCTTGACCGAAAATTCCCCAATCAGCCTTAAAGAATCCGCCGAGATGAACATCGGGAAATGATTTTTTCCGTTTGAAAAATTGTCCCAGGGTTAGTTCGTCCGCTGGTGGTCTTGCATTTGCCGCCCGCAGTTCGGACAACTCCTGTTCCACGATTTCCAGCCGTTCAGATACGGTTGGCTCAGGCGCTTGGCCCATCGCGACACCGCTGCAAATCGCGACTGCTAGCACGGTGTTTGCCAAACGCCGCCAGTGGCAAAAGCCGAGTTCACGTTTCATTTTCTTTCTACGTTACGTTGCCGGCAACCGATGGGGCAGGCAACTGCGCCCTTGGTAAAATCGTCGCCATTCCGTCATCGGTCGGGGCGCCGCACTTCTTGAATTGGGAAAATTCAATGTGCGGTAGCGTACAGATGCGAGCGCCCGCTCTTCTTCAGGCTGAATTGACGTCTGAGAAGCCCGGCTTTTTCAAAAAGCCGGGCTTCTGAAGTGGCGCGTAGTCCTTTCACAATTCCCATGCTTCCCATTTTAATGTTCTGCCGCCATCCGGCGTTTGCCGCCGCCGGCGGAACCAGCATCGGGCCGCGAACGGTCGAGCATTGCTTTTCACGTCTCGACAGGCGGCAGATGGCAGGCATCTGGCGAAATCTTCCGAATTACCGGAAAAACCTGCAAGTTCGTTCTAGATTGTCGCGATACATATCGTGTGGACGGCGGTGGCTCCGTAGCGGCATAGGGCGGCCGCGAGCTTCGCTTCACCAAGACTACACCGTTGGCGTCGTTGAAAACCGAGGAACGATCCATGTCGCAGAAGACGACAATCAGCCTTATCGCCTGTTTCGTGGCGTTGGCATCGTTGGCCAATACCGGCTGCATGATCGGCATGACATCCGGACCTAACATGGGTTTCATGGGAGTTCCGATTCCTGTCAGCCCCTTCCTGCAAGACAAGCAAGAGGTTAAGTATTGGAACCACGAGCGTTATTAACGCGCTCCTATTTTGGGTCCGCTCACTTCGGGAGGCCCAACCGTCGCGCTCGATCCTCCCAGCGACGATGAAGTGATGCAGGCCATGGAAAAGGTGCGTCCGACCGCCGGCGGGCTTCCCATGCTGCATGAAGTGCAACGGAACAATGTCAGGATCACGAAGGAAAAGATCGCCGATTACGTCGACCCGCCGCGAGTGTATCCGCTGCTGGGCCCCGCGCAGCTTCACCATGCTCACTACAAATGCACGGTTTACTATTCAGAGCGCACTCGCGTAGGCTGGCCAGTTCCCCACACGCTTGAAAACCAAGATGCTCAAGAAGTCATTTACATCGATCACAACCACTTGCACATGGTTGGAAATGTAGACACCGGTCGCGGCAGCAATTATTAAACAGAAGCTGCTAGATTGAGCCGGCCGGTGTTGCAGCACCGGTCGAACGGCGCCAAACGCTGAAAAAAAACAGAAGCTCGGCTTTTTCAAAAAGCCGGGCTTCTTCGCTGCACGCATGGGAAGCAGTCGTTGCCCATATTCTATTGGGCCTTCTTATCGAGGCCGTCCGACTCCCGACAGAGCGTTAGCCCTTCAATTTCAGATAGCGCTCAATGGCCTCTTTGATTTCGTCGCGCACGCGGCGAAAGACGAGCATTTTTTCTTCGTCGGCGCCGATGGCGGCGGCGGGGTCGTCGAACGGCCAGTGCAGTGTTTCCTTGGCGTCGAGAAACACTGGGCAGGATTCCTTGGCGTTGTCGCACACGGTCACGACCAAATCGAATACTTGGTTTTGAAATTGCGTCATCGGCTTGCTCGCGTTTGCAGCAATATCGATATTTAACTCTTGCATGGCGTCAATGGCTAATGGATGCACATAGCCGGAGGGCTTTGAGCCGGCCGACGCCGACTCCCACGCGCCGCTTCCAATTGCCCGCCAAAGGGCTTCCGCCATCTGAGACCGGCAGGAGTTGCCGGTGCAAATAATGAGAACGCGTTTCTTCGCCCTTCCTGGTTCGGCAGGTCCGGTTTGCGTTTCTTGCGGAAACCAGTTCTGAGTTTTTACGCAGAACTTGACCAGCATCAGCATCAGAGGCACTTCAATCAACACACCCACGACCGTGGCTAGCGCCGCGCCCGAAGACAACCCGTAGAGCATCGTGGAGGTGGCGATGGCAACTTCAAAGTGATTCGAAGCGCCAATCAAAGCCGTCGGAGCGGCATTCTCGTACGTCAGCCCAAACACCTTCGACATAACGTAGCCCAGAGCGAATATCAGCACGGTCTGGATAAACAACGGAATCGCGATCCAGAGAATCGTCAGTGGGTTATTGAGAATCGTCTCGCCCTTGAAGGAAAAGAGCAGAACCAGCGTGGCCAGCAGAGCCGCAATCGTTACCGGCGTCAAAACAGGCAGGAATTTTTCCCGGAACCACGTTTCGCCTTTGTTGGCGATCAGCCACTTTCGAGAGAGGTAGCCAGCCGCCAGCGGAAGAGCGACATAAACGCCAATCGAGAGCAGTAAGGCCTGCCAGGGAACGGGGAGCTTTCCCACGCCAAGCAGAAATCCGCCCAACACGCCGTACAAAAGCAACATCGTCAAGGAGTTGATCGCCACCATGGCCAGCGTATGGCCAGCGTTTCCCTTGGCGAGGAATCCCCATACCAGCACCATCGCCGTGCAAGGCGCCACTCCCAGCAGGATGCACCCCGCCAAGTAACTTCTCCACAACGGGACCTCCAGCATCTTCACGCCATCGACAAGCACGACTTCTCCCGCCCCGTACTCAGCGCCAACGGTGAGATTGGCGCCTAGCGGCATTTTGACATGATCGACCGCGTCGGGACCGATGAACCCCAGGAAGAGAACGCCCAGGAAAAAACTGGCGATCGCATACATCGTGAATGGCTTGACGGCCCAGTTGATAAAAAGCGTCAACCCGACAGGACGCATGGCTTTTCCGGCTTGTAGAACTTCGCCGAAGTCGATCTTGACCATGATCGGATACATCATGAAGAAGAGGCACAAGGCAATCGGAATAGACACCACGGGCGCGCCGTTGACGTAAATCGCCATGCCGTCGAGCGTCTGGGCGAAACTTGGCGCCGCCTTTCCCAGCGCGATTCCCGCACCGATGCAGAGACCGACCCAAAGCGTGAGGTATCGCTCGAAGAAACTCATTCCCTTGCCGTTTGAGGCGAGACCCTTTTCCGTACTCATCTTGCTTGCACTCCTTACCGGTTGTCGGCCTATTGCATCCCATGGCTGAATTGCCAAGTTGCCATATTCGTCCCCCAAAAAAAATTACTTCAACGTCGTTTTGCGCAACGCCACATCCGACTGCAACACCGATTCCAAACAGGAAAAAAAACCGTCCAAACAGCCGCACGTCACCCGGTAATAACTGAGCGCGCCTTCCTTACGAACGCCGACCAGCCCGACTTCCTTCAGCACGGCAAGGTGTTTTGAAACGGTGGACTGATCCGCTCCCACGGCATCGGTCACATCGCCGACGCACATCTCCTGCTTTTGGAGCAGATCGAGCATCAGCAAGCGGCTGGGATGGGCCATCGCCTTTGCGATTCTTGCCCGTGCTTCGTAGCGTTTGCGAGTTTTTTCATTAATGGCCATATTGCCATGATTGCATTGCCGGCGAGATCCGTCAAGCGGAAGCCAGGATTTTTTTTGGTGCGGCTGAAGCTCAAGTTCGCGCGTGAAGACTTTCGACCACATGGCGGCAGTCCGATTTTCTTTTGCCGCCGGCGCTTCTCCAGAGCCGGTTTCAAAAAGAAGCCCAAGGACAGCTGCTTAGCATCGAGCGGAAAATTAGTGTCGTGGCCACGCTCGCCAGAGCGTGGGATGGTTCACCGCTCACCCACCGTCTGGCGACGATGGCTACACAAATGCGACCGTTATTTATCGAGCGCTGCTTAGCTGGAGCCAACCGACGAAAGGGCGTCTTTTCCCGCATCGTTTTTCCCGCTGGCGAACATTTCCGCAATCACGTCTTCGAGCGGCGTTTCCTCCACGCTGATATCGTCGAGCGAATGCCGGGAGAGTATTTGCGAGAGCACCTCGGCCACTTTGTGTTTTTGCACGCGCAGCGTCGCCCGCGGCGATTTCGATTCCAACACCTCGCCATAGCGGGAAAGGTCGGCCGGCAGTTCGCCCTCGAAATGAAGCGTCAGCAGTTTGTAGTCTCCGAACTGTTTGAGCACGCCTTCCAAGGAGCCATCGTATTTGATCTGGCCTTCGGTGATGATCACCACGCGTCGGCACAAAGCGGCCACGTCTTTCATGTAATGGCTGGTCAGCAAGACCGTCATCTGCCGCTGTTCCTGATAGTGTTTGAGAAATTTTTGGATGTTGTGTTGCGCGATGACATCCAACCCGATAGTGGGTTCGTCGAGGAACAACACTTCCGGCGAATGGAGCAGCGCCGCGGTAAGCTCCATTTTCATGCGCTCGCCCAAGGAAAGCTCGCGCACCGGCTGCTTGAGCAAGCGGCGCACATCGAGCAGGTCGGCGAGTTCGTCGAGCGTGTGCTCAAAGGCTTGCTTTTCGATACGATAAATTTGCTGGTGCAGCCGGAACGATTCCTGCGCCGGCAGATCCCACCAGAGCTGATTCTTCTGCCCCATCACGAGGGCAAAACGGCGGCGATACGCGTTCTCACGTTTCCAGGGAATGTAGCCCATCACGCGAGCCACGCCGCTAGTGGGGTTGATAACACCCGACAACAGCTTCAGGGTGGTCGTCTTGCCGGCGCCGTTAGGACCCAAAAACGCCACGAACTCACCACGTTCGACGGTGAAATCGATCGATTTCACCGCCTCGACATCGCGATACTGGCGGTGGAACAGTCCAGCCAGCGACGCCCGCAGCCCTTCGTCTTTTTGATAAACGCGATACGACTTGGCGAGTTTTTCAATTTCAATGATCGGCATGGCTCCCGATTATACGCCGCCTTCCACCCAGCGGATAGTTGTCGACATTCACCGCGCACGGTTGAAAACGACACAATGCTTCTTCGTGTTTGTCGCGCCGCTGATTCGGGATCTTGTTGTTCCTCACTTTCCCAGAAACGCCGGGGTTCTCGCTGGCGAATAAATTCGCGCCATCCGCTGCGACTGGCCTCTGTGAAAAATCCGGCAAGGCAAAACACCTGCGGTTACAATTGTGGCATGTCCTCCAGGAAATCGGAAACCGAAGGTAGGCCCGCCGGCGCTGCTCTGAGCGGCCGACGCTGCGCGATTCGGCTCAGCCAAGTAGAAGTTCGCTTCTCGGATTCCGACCCGCCAGCGCTGCGGGGCGTCGACTTTTCCGTCGACGCCGGGCAATTCGCGGCTGTGCTGGGGCCTTCGGGCTGCGGAAAATCGACCTTGCTGCGCGTCGTGGCTGGGTTGTTGCCGGCGGCGTCGGGCGAAGTCTTGGTGGAGAACGGCGGGGCGGATCAGAGCGAACCAGCCCAGGGCGGGCCGCCCAAAACGGCGTTCGTCTTTCAAGAACCTCGCCTGCTTCCTTGGAGAACGGTGTCCGATAACGTCGGCCTGCCGCTGGAATTGCAAGGTGTTTCGCGGCGCGACCGGAGCGAGGCCATATCGGAAAGCCTGGCGCTGGTCGGCCTCTCGCCAAACGACGCCGAAAAATTCCCGCGCATGCTTTCCGGCGGCATGAAGATGCGGGTCTCGCTGGCGCGGGCGATGGTCACTCGGCCCGAAGTGCTGCTGCTCGATGAACCGTTCGGCGCGTTGGACGACATGCTGCGGCAACAACTCAACGACGACCTGCTGCGGCTCTGGCGAGAGCACCGCTGGACCACCGTGTTCGTGACGCACAATGTTTCGGAAGCCGTTTTCTTGAGCGACGTGATTTACGTGATGAAATCGGCTCCGGGCGAAATGGCGGCCCGCATCGAAACACCCTTCCCGCATCCTCGCTCGCCCGATTTGCGAACCACGGCGGAATTCGCACGGCAGGTGGGCGTGGTGAGCCGCGTTTTGCACGGAGGCAAGGCATGAATCGAAGCAAAAAAAAAGGCCTAGCCGCGGCGCTGGTGCGTATCGTTATTCCGCCGCTGCTGTTGTTGGTCGTGATGCTCGCCGTTTGGCAGGCGGGCGTCGTGTTGTTCGAGATCAAGCCGTATTTGGTTCCATCGCCGTGGGCGGTGCTGCAAACCACCTACGAAAACGCCGGCAAAATCATTTCCGCGACCAGCCTCACCGGCCGCGCGGCGCTGTTGGGTTTTTTGTGTAGCTGCACGGCGGGGCTGGGCGTCGGCTTTTTGTTTTCACAATCGGTCTGGATTCGCAACTGCGGCTACCCATACGCCATCTTCCTGCAAACGGTTCCCATCGTGGCGATCGCGCCTTTGATCATCAACTGGTTCGGCCCCGGTTTTCATAGCGTAGTGATTGTATCGTTTATCATCAGCCTGTTTCCGATGATCACCAACGCCACCACCGGCCTGACGTCCACGCCGCCGCAATTGCTGGAGTTGTTTCGTCTGCAACGCGCCGGCCCCTGGCAAACCATGAGCAAGCTCCGCATTCCCCACGCCGTGGGCGCCATGGTCACGGGCGCTCGCACCGCCAGCGGGCTTTCGGTGGTGGGAGCGATTGTCGGTGAGTTTTTCGCTGGTTACGGCGCGCGGCAATTTGGCTTAGGATATTTGATCCGCCAATCGGCTGAAATGCTCAAAACCGATCTGCTTTTCGCTTCGGTTGGCGCGTCGGCCGTGTTGGGCGTGGTCATTTTTTCGCTGGCCAGTTTCGTGGGTTACGGCCTGCTGGCGAAATGGAGCCTGGCGCACGATTAACGAATTGGACGAGAAAGATCAGACCATGAAAAACGCCCGCCCCGCTGCGCTCGCCCTGCTTTGCCTGCTGTTCGCCGGATGCGGCGGCAGCGACGCCAAACCGCAAACGCCCGGCGGCGGCGCCGCGCCGCTAACGCCCGTCACCTTGCAATTGAATTGGTTTCCCGAAGCCGAACACGGTGGCTATTTGGCGGCGCATGTGTTGGGCTACTACCGCGAAGAAGGGCTCGACGTCGAAATTCTTCCCGGAGGCCCCGGAACGCCGGTGATTCAAGGCGTGGCCAGCCGACGCATCGATTTCGCCATTGCCAACGCCGACCAAGTCTTGTTGGGGCGGGCCCAACAGGCGAATGTCGTGGCGGTGATGGCGCCGCTGCAAAACACGCCCCGCTGCATCATGGTGCATGCGGAATCGAACATCCATGCATTTCAAGACCTGAAAAATATCACGCTCGCGCTGGGCGACGGCAAGGCGTTCGCGGAGTACATGAAGAAAAATCTGCCGCTGGAGAACGTCGTCTTCGCGCCCTACGCCGGCAGCGTCGCGCAGTTTCTTCTCAATGAGAATTACGCCCAGCAAGCCTACGTGTTTAGCGAGCCGTTCGTGGCGGGAAAAAAAGGCGCCCAATCTCGCTGTTTGATGCTTTCCGATTTGGGCTTCAATCCTTACACCAGTATTTTGATCGCGCACGGCGAAGTGATTGCCGAAAAGCAAGATCTTGTAGAACGCGTGGTGCGTGCTTCGGTGCGGGGCTGGCAGGCGTATCTGGCCGACCCCGCCGCCACGAACGCCTACATCACGAAACTGAACCCCGAAATGGACATCGAAAGCCTGACGTTTGGCGTCGACGCCATTCGGCCGCTTTGCACGCCGGAGGGCGGTGAAAATTTAGACTTCGGCGCCATGACGGCAAAACGCTGGCGCACGCTGACCGAACAACTCGTGGAAATCGGCTTGCTAAAACCAAACGCCGTCGACCCCGGCGAAGCCTTTCAAAACATCCATTAACTTTCGGGCGCCGCGTGCTTGAGAATATCTTGCACAATGCGGCAGGGGCGGTTGTTGGTGAGGCGCTGCTCTTGGCCGTTGTGGTAGTACACCAAGTTCTCGTGGTTTAGGCCGAACAGGTGCAGCAGCGTGGCTTGGTAGTCGTTCGGCGTGACTTTATTGACCGTCGCACGATGGCCGAATTCATCGGTTTCGCCGTACGTCATGCCGCCTTGCACGCCGCCGCCGGCCATCCAGATGCTGAACCCCTGGCCGTTGTGGTCGCGGCCGGCTTTTTTAGGATCGCCATGATTTTCCGTCACCGGCAGGCGGCCGATTTCGCCGCCCCAATGCACCAGTGTGGAGTCGAGCATACCGCGACGTTTAAGATCTTTCACCAAGGCGGCGGCGGGCTTGTCGGTTTTGGCGCAAACGCCGGCCAGCGCGCCGCGCAGGTTGGTGTGGTTATCCCAGGGTTGTCCGCCGTGAAACAGTTGCACGAATCGAACGCCCCGTTCCACCAGCCGCCGGGCAATCAGGCAGCGGGTTCCATACTCGCGGGTTTTGGGGTCGTCGAGCCCGTATAACGCATGCGTTTCCTTGGTTTCGCGGCTGATGTCGAGCGCTTCCTTGGCGGCCGTTTGCATGCTGGCCGCCAATTCGTAACTCGCGATCCGAGATTCCAAATCGGTCTCGCCGGG
>JAJRWU010000231.1 GCA_024276655.1 Planctomycetota bacterium | reverse complement strand
TTCGGCGACTTCCGCGAGGCGATCGAAAAGACTCTGAATAACCTTAACACCACCGATCAAAACGAAATCCATTCCCTCATCACCCGCAACTTCCAACTCTTCGACGATCAGACATTCCTAGCCGCGTGAAGTATATTAGGTAAATTATCATCTGCCGCTCGCTTTAGCGTGCGGCCGAAAAAAACACGTTCTAGCACCTGTCCAAGATATATTCCGTGCAATGGTGTTACGAAATCCCTCCAAGCCGGAGGCTTGCCAGCCATTAGCCGGTGGTCGAGCGCAGCGAACACCACCGGCTAGTGGCTTTTATCCTTCAGGATATGAACTCAACGACTATCGGCTGGAAGCCGGTAGGTTCGGCAAAAGAAGTCGTGAGCTACGGACTGAAGTCCTTCGCACACGACAAAAGAAAATATGCAACCTTTCTCAAGAGGCTGCCCAATGAAAAAGAAGAACCACCACAGAGGACGCAGAGGATCACAGAGATAAAGACGCCATAACAAATCTCTGTGTCCTCCGTGGTAACATTTCCTTTCACTTGGATTTCTTCGTGGCGCCCCTTCAAGAAGAACCTAAGACCCATCGCAAAGACAATCAAAGACGCCTGACTCGCATCCAAAAAACACGGAATAGTACTTGGACAGGTACTTAGCGCGAACTCCAACAGCGCCAAGGGTGGTTGCAATCAACAACCACCCTACAGTTTCTCGGCGGCGTCCAATCCTCGCTCCATGCCTTGATAAAGGTTCAAATCTGAGCGACCGCCAATCACACTGAATAGTTCTCTGATTTGCTCCAGCCCAATCGAAACCAAAAAACTTGAATTTCGCCCGTAACTCTTGCCGCCCAACAGATAGAAATTCGGTTCAGGGTTCATCAGCGTGTCGGGGCCGGAAGATGTTTGCTCAAGGCAATCGGCCGAGGTGTTTCCGGCGAGCGCCGCCGCCAGTTTCATCGGCCCTTCGCTGGCGTAACATTGATGAACCTGCAACTCCTCGAAGAGGCTGTTATCAGGACGATATCCGACATTCGAAATCAGGCGGTCGAACTCATGTTCTCCGGCGAGTTCGCCGCCCAGCCGCACGATAAAACAACCGCGTTGCTCGTCATGCCGGATTTCAAGCAAACTCGCGCCCGGCCAATGGCTGATATTCTCCACTTCGCCGCCGGCGCAGGCGTTCGCGATTTGCGCGAGTTTGTCGCGATACGGCAAGCGGTCGCCCTCGATACGGCGAATGGGCGCCGTGGTGTTGCCGCCGCCTTCGTTTGCGTCTTCATTTGGGCCCAGATAGTGCCGCCGGGTGATCCAGGTCAACTGTGTTTCGGCGGCTTCGCCGATGAGGTCGCGAAAGGCCGCTACGGTTGTGGCGGCGCTGTACCCGGCGCCGATCAACAAGGTGCGTTGATTGGCGTATTTCGATTTCTCGGCGCCGAGAATGTCGGCTGCGTGATGTTCGATTTGAGCAAAGGCGGCCCGCTCGCCCAATGCCGAAGCGCCGCCGTCGCCGCACCAGCGGGGTTGGTTATAAACGCCGCTGGCGTCGATCGCGATATCAGCTTCGGCGCTGGCTTCGGCGCCTTCGGCGTTTCGATAGAGAATGCGAAACAAATGCTCGCCGCGTTCTCGGGCGCCGGGGCATTCCTGCTTCAGGCAGCCTTCTCGACTGATCGACAAAACCTCGCAGTTCTCGCGCACATGCTCGGCCAGCAAATCGGTCTGCGCCAACGGCAGCAAATAAGCATCGACCCACTGCCGGCCTGTCAGAAAATCGGCGTCGTGGGGCGGCTTGTAGGCGGGGTTTTGGGCGGCAATCGCGGCCAAACCGAGCGAAGAACGATTCATGCCGAACGGGCTGAACATCGGCACATGGCCCCAGCGGCGCACGTTATCGGCAACTTGGCCGCGCTCAAACAACGCCACGTCGTAGCCGAGAAAACGGGCGTAAAGGGCTGCTTCCAAACCAATCGGCCCAGCGCCCAAAACGATGATTTTCGCGGGAGTGTCAACAGCCATGATATTATTTCTATGCCTGCCGCCCTGCTCGTTTGAGGCCGGCTTGCACCAGAGCCACGGCGCTTTCCGCGTCGACCTTGGTCGCGACCTCCAGATTCTCCCTGCCACGCACGTGCGAACGGCGGTCGAACACCGTATAGCCGGTCGTCAGGGCGCCGCTGGTTTCGACATCGCCTTCAAAGGGCTCGGTTTGAAAAAGATCAGGGTGCGTGGCCGCCAAAATTGCCACAGCGCCCTGCAAACGAATGAGTTCTTGCCCCAATTCCTGGCGATACGAGCGGAATGCGAACGGAACGATCCGATGCAGGAGGGCGCCGGCGGGAGTTGTTTCGGGCGGCAACTCCTCGACCATCGCCAAGGAAAACAAAACCTCTCTGCTGACATCCAACGGCACGACGGTTTTCGTGGTCGGCGAGCAAAACACCGTGCGCGCACTTTCGGGGTCGTAATACATATTGAACTCGGCCACCGGAGTGACGTCGCCAATCCCATTGATCGAGCCTCCGCAGATGATGATGCGGTCGACCATTTCCACAACCGTCGGGTCGCGTTGGAACGCACGGGCGACATTCGTTAACGGACCGAGCGTGATGAGCGACACTTCATCCGGTGCTGACCGGATGGCGTCGCAGATTATTTTCTCGGCGGGATGCGGCCGGTGCAGCTCTGAAACCGCCAAGCCCACGTTGCCAAGGCCATCAGCGCCATTCAAACGCGGCGATTCCGAAAGCGGGGGACCGACCGAAGGGCTGGCCGAACCGACTCTGGCCAATCGAGGAGGGTCGAGATGTTCCACCAGCGCCTGGACATTTCGGCTGGCCTGCTCAGCCGTGACACGGCCTTCCGTTGCGGTGAGCGCCACCACTTCCAGGTGAGGATCGAAAAGCGCCAAGCACAGAGCAACTGCGTCCCCGATTCCCGGATCGCAGTCAATAATAACCTTCCTGGCCATTGTGAATCAGCTCACTCCATAAGAGGGGACCACCGACAATCCCTCCAATTCTACGACGTCGGTCGCGGCCTCACAAGGCTGAGACGGTGCGCTGGCGCTGACCAGGTTATGAACATTCTGTTCTCATCCCGATGGGATGCTATCGCACCGCCGTTCCCGCGCGGGCGGGAATGACGGATGGACAGGAACGAAGGACGGGAACCCAACACCCGGTTGTTCAAGGTCAGGCGCCGGCGCCCGGAGTGCCCGTTGGTCTTTTAATCGTCCTGACAAAGAACGTCACCGCCCAGGTGGTCAGACACAGCACTCCCAGCACCGCCGCCATGGGCCGTGAGAAAAACGCCAGGAAAGATCCGTCCGTCGAGACGATGGTTTGAACGAATCGCTCTTCCAGCGGCCCGCCGAGAATAATTCCCAACACGACGGGGCCCAGTGGTATGCTTCGCCGCTCCAGAAAGAAGCCCAACACGCCCATCGCCAGCATCACGCCGACATCAAAATAACCGCCGTTGATCGAATAGGCGCCCACGATACAAAACAGCGTAATCACGGGCAGCAACACGTTGCGCGGCACATTGACCACCAAA
The DNA here is from genome assembly GCA_024276655.1 of Planctomycetota bacterium. Lineage (GTDB taxonomy): Bacteria > Planctomycetota > Planctomycetia > Pirellulales > Pirellulaceae > SZUA-33. The sequence goes on along the minus strand of JAJRWU010000231.1, from coordinate 6,151 downwards.
CCGCCCACGCGAATGGCCGCCCAACCGACTGGCAGCAGAATCAGATTCGCCAAAATAAAAACGAAATAGAGGCTGTACACCAACGTGGCTTGCTTGGTGAAAATTTCCGGCCCCGGCTGGATGTTCTTAATCAGCAGCACGCCGATGACAATCGCGGTGACGCTATCGCCGGGAATGCCAAACACCAGAGCGGGAATCCAACGGCCGGCCAGGGCGGCTGAATTCGCGGTGGCGGCGTCGGCAATTCCTTCCAGCGAACCCTTGCCATACAGCTCGGGCCTTTTGCTAAACCGTTTCGACACCGCCAGCGAAACCCACGCCGCAATATCGGCTCCGGCGCCGGGAAGCATGCCGATCAAAGCGCCAATCACGCCGCTGCGCGCCAATCGGATGGGCGTCGTGATGGGCGTAGCGGCGGCGGACGTAGCGGCAAGATCTTGCTCGCTCCGCAGCGATGTGTTTTTCGCGTCAACATTTTCTGAAACAGCGGTGTTATCGTTATCGTGTTGCGGCTTGGGTTGTGACTTAGCTGGGGAATCGAGCACGAGCAGGTTGCGAAAAACCTCCGAGATTCCAAACAGGCCGATCATCGCGGGAATAAAACTGATCCCCTGAAATAATTCCGGCTGACCGAACGTGAACCGGGCCTCGGTATGCACGGCGCTCAGGCCGACCGTCGAGAGCAACAGCCCGATCATCAGCCCCACCATGGCCCGTAGGGCGGATCCCTGAGAGACGACCACCGCGCAGCTCAGCCCCAATAAATACAACCAAAAATATTCCACCACGCTGAACATCGTGGCGATGCGCGCCAGTTGGTTGCCGAGCGTCATCAGCAACACGGCGCCGACCAAGCCGCCCATCACGCTGCAAAGCAACGCCGCGTGCAGCACCCGGCGAGATTCTCCGCGCAGCGTCAGGGCGTAGGCGTCGTCAACGTAAGCCGCCGAAGCGGGCGTGCCCGGTATGCGCAGCAGCACGGTGGGAATGTCGCCGGCAAAAATCGCACAGGCCACCATCGTGACCACGGCCGCCAAGGCGGGCGTCGGCTCCAGCCAATAACTCACCGGTACGAACAACGCCACCGCCATGGTGGCGGTCAGACCGGGAACGGCGCCCATGAACACGCCGTAAACGGCGCTCAGTATTACGATCAACCAGATTTCCGGGCTCAAGAATACTTGCAGGGCCGCGTCGCGTAACGAATCGATCATCGAGTCATGTCGTCAGTAAGGATGTAAGATGGTGTGTCATGAAAAGCGATTGCCAGCACTTGCGTCAGCCGGCGCCCGCAGACGGCCGCCTTTCACCAACCCAACCAGCCCCAAGGCAAGGGCACTCGCAAATACACGGCGAATATCTGGTAGGTGGGCAACACGACCAACAACGCCAGCGGGATTGCCGTCAGCATACGCACCCGCAGCACGGCCAGGAAAGCGAGCAACAGCGCCAGCCCCGCCAGTACGTAGCCGGTCGTGTCGGCAAACACAATGAACAGCACGATGCCGCCGAGAAACACGCCAATACGCAGCAGCCCCGCGCGGTTGAACCGATATTCGTCGGTGTTTTTTGTCGGACCGCCAGTCATTGCCGAGCCAATAACTCCCAACACCAGCAGCCCGGCCAAAATCGTGGGAAAAGCCATCGGCCCGATCCGCTGCCTTTGCACATCTTGAAAGGCGGGGCTGGTGAGAATCTCTCCGTATTCCTTGTCCGACGCTTCCAAGGTGCGGAGGAATTGGGCGTCGGCTTCGATCGCATAACCAAAATTCGCCTGCGAGAGAAACTTCTGGTACTCCTCGCTTCGCACTACTTGCGTGAGCGCCCGCTGCAAAATGTCTCGGCGCTCGGGCGGCGTTCCCAGTGGCAGGGCCACGCCGCGCCAACCTCCCAACGACCAATCGACGCCCAACTCTTGAAAGGTGGGGATGTCGGGTTCGCTGGCCATGCGTTTCTCGGCCATGATCCCCAAACATCGCAGACGTCCGCCATCGAGCAACGCTTGCGCCTCCGGCACGCTGCAACAGACAAGGTCGACGCCGCCCGCCATGAGTTCCTGCAACGAAGGCGCCGAACCGTTCAGCGAAACCCACAACACATCATTCGGCTGCATGCCGATGTGCGTCATCCAGCCGGCGACGCCAATATGCCACACACCGCCAAACGCGGTGCCGGCGCCTTTAATCTCGCCGGGGCGGCGGCGGATATCAGCCTCCAGTTCCGCCAACGTGCGCCACGGCGCTTCCTCGCGAACGAACAACGCGGCGTTATCGCGATTAAGCAGAATGATAGGGTCAAAATCATGATACGTGATGTTGGTCAGCCCTCGCCAATGCAGCATGGCCAGTTCGGGCGTGATCATAGCCAGGGTGTAGCCGTCGGGCCGGGCCAGCACGCCGCGGGTGTGGCCGGTGACTCCGGCGCCTCCGGTGGCGTTGACCACATTCACCGGCGCGCCCAACAGCGCCTCCAATTGCTTGGCGACTTGGCGCGAGACGCGGTCGGTCCCGCCGCCCGCCGACCAAGGGCAGAGCAGCGTGATCGGCCGGCTGGGAAATTCCCCATTTCGGCTGCAACCCGCCAACAGCAGCAGAGACATCAAAAAGAAACGGAGGCCAAAAGTGGGTCGCATCGAAAAACGCCTCGCCTGGCTCGTGTCGCGAAGAAAAAAAACAGCCGCCGATTCTAACCCAAATGCCGCCGCCGGTGGGGTGTCATGGCGAAGACGGCGGCGCGGTTGACGGCGTTGTTTCGCGGCGTTTCCCGAGCCCGCTGCTTCTGGCATGCATCGCGATTCGCGCGCCGGCCAACCGGTGGCGTCGCTCCACTCAGCCACCGGCTAATGGCTGCCAAGCCTCCGGCTTGATGTGATTTCCATAACACCATTGCACGGAGAATAGATCTCGAGCGCTTCTTACTTCAAGGTCAGCCGCGACAGCTTGCCTAGTTCCGCGGCTTGCTCCTTTTGGGCTTTCTCGTTGAGCGGGTTGCCCTTCAAGTACACATGCCAAAAGGGTGCGAAGCGTTTGTCGCCGGCGGTGTCTTTCTTGGCCATTTCGACCAGCACGCCGAGATCTTCGATTTTGTTGTTGTCGAGAAACAAGTACCGCAACTCCGTGAGCGCGGTCAGCGGCTGGATATTTGAAACTTGATTGTCGCGAAGATCGAGCGACGACAAATGTTTCAACCCCGCCACGACGGCAATATCCGCCACCTGGTTGCCATCAACGTACAACGACCACAACTTCGCATTCGCCTTCAACGGCGCCAAATCCTGCACTTTATTGCCCGACAAATACAGCGAGCGGAGGTTGGTCAGTTTGGCCAACGGGCGCAAGTCCACGATGGCGTTGCCGGCCGCCTGCAAGTATTGCAGTCCGGTCAGGTCGGCCAACGGCGCCAGGCTCTCGATTTTGTTCTTCGCCAGATTGAGCGATTGCAATTTCTTCAAATCCTTGATGGGGGCGAGGTCAACGATTTCGTTGTCTTCGAGATCGAGCAAGGCCAAACTCTTGCATTTCTCCAGACCGGTAAGATCTTTAATGTGCTGGCCCTTGCCGACGATGGTGGAAATCGAGGCAACGTCTTTTTCCGTCAACGGTTCGTCGTTGTTGCGTTTTTCAAAGACGTATTTCCGCACCACCTTTTCCAGATTTTTATTGGGAAAGACGCCATCGGCCCGCACCGCCGCGGCGCTGGCGAACACGAGCACGGACAAACACAAAATACGCGGCAAGTGGTTTCTCGTCGTCGACATAACGATGGATCCTATAGGCATTCGGCGGGAAATCTGGCGTTCACACGCAAGCGATGCAAACACGCAAGTTCAAGCCGTGAGAGAGACAATCGGGCGGGAAACACTGGCGGGCGGGCGACGCCGCAATTCGGCGCCATGACTCCCTTTATGAAAGACACAACGAGATGGCGGCCTCGTACGGCCCGCGTCATACGCACAACGCGTGATTATACAACGGCGGCGCCCTCTTTTCAGGATAACCCGCGTCGGTCGCGGAATCCAGTCCTGGAAAGAGGGCTACTGCGAAAATTTTGCGCACCGCTCGAAGGCTGGCCAAAAAACTCGTTTCCGCTACGATGCGAGCAGAGAATCACCGCGACCCCGAGGGCAAACATCATGAAATCGCTTGGTTTTTCGGAGTTATGGGCGGACAAACGGCGACGCGCCGCCGTATTGCTCGTTGCACTTGCAGCGCTCGTGCTGGGCGCCGCGGGGATGTTCGCCGTGAATCGAACCTGGTTATCTTCCGGCGCAGCGGCGCCCACGCAAGCGAAACCGGAGCACCGCGATCAAGGCGGGCGTGGCGTTGGCGAAGAAGCCAAGTCGATGACGATCACCTTATCTAAAGAGAAGTGGGATGTCGCCGGCTTGCGTGTTGCGCCAGTGAAACGCGGCACGATGTCTGGCGTGGCCTGGGTGACCGGAAAGCTTTCGTTGAACGAAGACCGCTTGGCGCACATTTACTCGCTGGTCGAAGGACGCGTCAACGCAGTTCTCGTGCAATTCGGCGAGGATGTCAAGCAAGGGCAGGCGCTTGCGGTGATCGATAGCAAGGAGGTCGGCGCCGCGAAGCTGGCGCTTTTTAAGAACCGGCTCGACGCCGAATTCGCCAAGGTCAACGACGAGTGGAGGCAGAAGATCAACACCAACACGCAGGAGTTGATCAAGGCTCTGGAAAAAGGCGCGCCGATAACTCAGATCGACGACCTGTTTGGCGACAAGCCGATGGGCGACTACCGCCAGCAAATGCTGGTTGCTTATGCCAGCTTGCACAAATCGAAGGCCGATTACGAACGGTTGCAATCGGTGGGGGTGAGCGTCGTGGCGGGTAAGCAGTTGATCACGGCCAAGGCAAACTTCGAATCCGACCAGGCCACGTTTTTAGCGCTTCAGGAACAGTTGAAATTCACCGCCTGGCAGCAGTCGCTGCTCTCGGAACAGAAATTAAAGCAGGCGGAGCAGGCTGTGGCGGTCTCGGAATCGCAACTCTACATTCTGGGATACCGCCGAAAGGATTTGTCCACGATCGATCTCAACTCCGAGAACGAAAGCATCTCGCACTACGAGATCCGGGCTCCTTTCAATGGCGTCGTGATCGGCAAAAACGTGGTCGTCGCGGAACGCGTCGGGACAAACACCCAGATGTTCCAAGTGGCGGATCTTTCCACGTTGTGGGTCCAGGCTGATATCTATCAAAAAGACTTGCCCAAGCTCAAGCTACTTGGCGAAACGCTGCATTTTCGCACGCCCAACTCAGACCATGAGCATACGGCGAAGATTTTCTACACCGGCGATATTCTCGATCCGGCAACCCGGACCGTTCGCTTGCAAGCCACCGTTGAAAACCCTGAGCGTCTCTTAAAGCCCGGTATGTTTGTTGAGGTGGGTCTGCCGGGCGCGGCGCTGGTCGATGTCATCACGACGCCTGCGTCGGCGTTGCAGGAAATCGAGGGGAAGGATGTCGTGTTCGTTCAAACTGGTTCCGAAGAGTTCGAAAAACGCGAGGTTACGGTCGGCGCCCGCAGCGGCGACGTCGTGCAGATTAGTTCCGGGCTCCAGGCGGATGACAAGGTGGTGGTGGCTGGCGGGTTCGCGCTCAAGTCGGAGCTGATGAAAGAGTTTATGGTGGGTGATGAATAGAATCGCCGCAAGTCGACGGTGAAAAATCGAGAGAGAAGAGCTTCGTCGGCATGTGAAAACAGAGTGCGGCGAGAATAATTCGTAACCGTTCACGGTGGCGCAGGAAATGCGACAGCCATCTATCCGGCGGCGAATACCTAATAAAAGCGAATACCTCGCGAACGGACGAAGAAGGGAAACGCAGAGGTCGCAAAGTAGCAGAGGGCCGCGGAGAAGAAAAACTGAGAAGAAATGACGAAAATGAAAGAAAACGAAATCTCGGCGATGGTCATCGGCTGTGTGAAATTTCCGGCGATGGTCATCGGCGGCGCCATTGAATCGTATTATCAACTTGCGCGGGATGATTGCAGCCTGTTCTCTGCGGCCCTCCGCGCCTTTGGTGCGCCAGGCGAAGCCTGTCTGATCTACTCAAATGAAAGGAGTTGAGCATGATAATTGTTCGTTAATCATGTAGCTGAGGAGGCGATGTTCTCGGGGTAACCCGGTCGTTGAAGC
>JAJRWU010000230.1 GCA_024276655.1 Planctomycetota bacterium | reverse complement strand
CATGTGAACCACGGGGTATGCGCGCTTTTGCGGCGCGGCCCCTGTTGGCGCATGGAACACCGAAGCACGGTAAGGAACGGACCCCATGGATTTCCAGAACAAGACGCCCATTCTCTGGGGCGACTTTTTCAAGCTGCACAAACCCCAAATTCGCGCCTTCCACATGTCGTGGTTCGCGTTTTTTCTCTGCTTCTTCGCTTGGTTTGGCATCGCGCCGCTGATGGTGTTGGTGCGCGATGAACTCGGGCTGACGCAATCGCAGGTTGGTTGGAGCATCATCGCTTCGGTGGCCATGACGGTAATTGCCCGGCTGATGATCGGCTGGTTGTGCGATCGGATCGGTCCTCGCTTGGCGTACACCTGGCTGCTGGTTCTCGGTTCGCTGCCGGTCATGGCGATCGGCTTGGCGAACGATCCTTGGTCGTTCATTTTCCTGCGGCTGATGATCGGCATGATCGGGGCGTCGTTCGTGATCACGCAGTATCACACCTCGATCATGTTCGCGCCGAACATCGTGGGAACGGCCAACGCCACCAGCGCCGGTTGGGGCAACATGGGCGGCGGCGCCACGCAGTTCGTGATGCCGGTCGTGTTCACGCTGTTTGCCGCGTCGTTCGGTTTCGGCAGCGCCCTGGGTTGGCGGCTTTCGATGCTGGCGGCCGGCGTGGTCTGTCTATTAACCGGCGTGGCCTACTTTTTTCTCACCCAAGACGCCCCCGACGGCAACTTCAAACAGCTTCGCGCCGCCGGAAAAATGCCCGGTAAAAAACAGTCCAACGGCGCGTTCCTGGCCGCTTGTAAAGACCACCGCGTGTGGGCGTTGTTCGTGGTGTACGCCGCCTGCTTCGGCGTGGAGCTCACGATCAATAACGTGCTGGCGTTGTACTTTCTCGATTACTTCGACTACTTCCAAGGCATGAACGCCGCGTCTGCTCTGCGTTTTGCGGGAATGGCGGCCGGTTTGTTCGGCCTGATGAACATTTTCGCCCGCACCTTGGGCGGCATGTTTGGCGACGCCTTTGGTTCGCGTTGGGGCCTCAAGGGGCGCGTCATGCTCCTGTTCATGCTGCTGTTCAGTGAAGGGCTGGCCTTGATGTTGTTCTCGCAGATGGGCGTTTTGCTACTCGCGATTCCCGCCTTGGTTCTGTTCAGTTTGTTAACCCAGATGTCGGAAGGCGCCACGTTTTCCGTGGTTCCGTTCGTGAACAAGAAAGCACTTGGCGCCGTGGCTGGTATTGTCGGCGCTGGTGGAAACGCGGGCGCCGTGGCGGCTGGATTTCTATTCAAGGGCGACCTGCCTTGGTCGACCGCTCTGTTGCTGATTGGCGCCGCCGTAACTGCCTGCTCGTTCGTGGCCTTCGCCGTGACCTTCTCACCCGAAGCCGAAACGGCCGCTAGAAAAGAACGGGCGCGCGCCATCGCCGATCAAAAACGCGAAGACCCCACGGCCGAACTGCAACCGGCATGATCGGCAAGGCGAACGACTGGAACCGGCCACGTTCCGTTCGTGAGACGAATGTAGAACGGGCAAGGGATGTCCCTCCTCCAAATGCGATAACAAACATTTTAGCCACAGATAGCACGGAGTAAGCAATTGGGAAGTGAGAAAGGAAATACGTTGCGAACAGGCTAGCGTGTGGCCAGACTCCGCGGCCCTCTGCGCGTCTTTGCGTTTAAATGAAATCTCTCGGCTGGCATGGCTCACTGGATGCAACAAGGAAAGGGAAACGCAGAGGCCGCAAAGACGCGCCGAGGACCGCAGAGAAAATTGAGCCAAAACTTCATGCCGAGACCATAGCGCGGCCGTTGGCCGCAACCGAAAATACGTTTTCACCACAGAGAACACCGAGCACACAGAGAAGAAGAAGAAGGAGGAGAAAAAAAAGTCCGGCGCCTCATGAACTGAAGAAAGCGCCCGCCGCATAAAACTCGGTGTTCTCTGTGTACTATGCGGCTTATTCATTGCATGGCAAACGGTCCAAACTCGTCGACGTTTCAAAACGATAGCCGGCCAAAAACTCGGCTGAAAAACAAGTATTTATGAACCTGCTTTACCGATGACACAAAACCCCTCCAGCGCGCTGCAGTCGGCGCGAAATGAATTCCTCGACGAACTGCTCGAAGGGCAGCAATCGCTGACGGCCGTTACGCAGTTCGCCCAAACGTACGAGAGCAACGGCTCGCCGGCGGGCGCTAAATACTATCGCGATTTGATCCCCGCCGCCGCGCCGAATTCCGGGGAGCAGTACGCCTTTGAGGTGGATCTCGACGCCTGTTCCGGCTGCAAGGCGTGCGTGACCGCCTGCCATGCGCTCAATGGCTTGGAGGAAAACGAGCTTTGGCGGAACGTGGGGCAGTTGGTCGGCGGCGCCGACGAAGCGGCGGTCGTGCAGCATGTAACCACCGCCTGCCATCACTGTGTGGACCCGGCGTGTTTGTCGGGCTGCCCGGTGGAGGCGTATGAAAAAGATCCACTCACCGGCATTGTGCGGCACTTGGACGACCAATGCATCGGCTGCCAATACTGCGTGCTCAAATGTCCTTACGACGTGCCGGTGTACAGCAAGTCGAAGGGCATTGTTCGCAAGTGCGATATGTGCCACGACCGGCTGGCGGCGGGCGAAGCGCCGGCCTGTGTGCAGGCGTGCCCCAACCAAGCGATACGCATTCGCATTGTTGATCAACAAACACTCGTCGACGAAAGCGAAGCCAGCTCCTTCTTGCCCGCCGCGCCCGATCCTGCTTACACCGTGCCGACGACGGTTTATAAATCGAACCGCCCGCTGCCGCAAAACGCGTTGCCGGCCGACTTTTTTTCCGTGCAACGCACGCATGGCCACCTGCCGCTGGTGTTCATGCTGGTGCTGACGCAGATGTCGGTCGGCGCGTTTCTGATCGAGCAGATCATGTATTCCTACTTTTCGTTTTTTCGCGAGGAGCTGGCCGCTTCGGTGCGGCCCTTGCACTTGTTCGCCGCGCTCGGCTTGGGGTTTTTGGGGCTCGGCGCTTCGTTGTTTCATCTGGGACGTCCGCAATATGCCTTCCGCGCCGTGCTGGGTTTAAGAACGTCTTGGCTGAGTCGTGAGATTGTGGCTTTTGGCATTTTCGCCGCTGCTTCAACCGCCTACGTGAGCCTCGCCTTTTGGCCTTACTTCGGTCTGGCGGCGCACGATGGCCGGCAAACGGTTCTGGGCGCTGCGGCGTCGGCCAGCGGACTGTTGGCGTTATTTTGTTCGGTCATGGTGTATGTCGATACGCGGCGGCCGTGTTGGAAATTTTCCCAAACCAGCGCGAAGTTTTTGTTGACATCGCTAGTGCTGGGCCTGCCGATCGCGTTGCTGATTCTGATCGCCGGCGCGGCCCTCAACGGGCAAGCACTGCACTCCGTCATGACCGATTACGGCCGCCTGTTGTGCCGTGTGTTGTTGGTGGTCGGGGCCGCGAAAATGGTGCTCGAAGTGAGCGAATTGCTGCACCTCAAGGGTCGTCAACACACGCCACAAAAACGCCGCGCACTGTTGCTGGCCGGCGAACTAGGCATGATCACCTTGCGCCGTTTCTTTTTTGGATTCGTGGGCGGCGTTGCCCTACCGCTGGTTCTGCTGGCGGAAGGCGGTATGCGTTCCGGCCAGTACCATCCGCTGTTTGTGGGCGTCGCGACGCTGCTCATTCTGGTGCTGCTCACGATCGGCGAATTGCACGAACGGTATCTGTTCTTCGCCGCCTCGGTGGCGGCAAAAATGCCGGGAGTTCCCGCCGCATGAGCACGAACATGCAACAACAAGCAGACGCGGTTCGGCAAGCGGCGGCCAAGTTGTGGCGGTCTGAGAACGGGCCCTTAACGCACGACTTGGTCCAGCAGCCGGGTAAGTTCGGTTTGGGACGCCTTCCCGCCGGCAAAACACCCAACGCCACCACGCAAATGGTTTGTGGATTCTGCGCGACCGGCTGTAGTTTGAACATCCACCTCCGCGATGGCCAGGCGATCAATCTCACGCCGACCGTCGACTACCCCGTGAACAGCGGCATGGCCTGCCCCAAGGGCTGGGAATCGCTTTCGGTGCTCAAATCGAGCGGCCGTGGAACGACGCCGCTGTTACGCAACGGGCGAGGGAAATTGGCGCCCGTTTCCTGGCCGGAGGCGATGGCCGCGTTTCGCGACCGTCTGCAAGAAACGCAAGCCCGCCACGGCGTCGAATCGGTGGCCTTCTTGAGCACCGGGCAAATGCCCACGGAAGAAATGGCCTTTCTCGGCGCGCTGGCCAAGTTCGGCATGGGCATGGTGCATGGCGATGGCAACACGCGGCAATGCATGGCCTCGGCGGTGGTGGCCTACAAGCAAGCTTTCGGTTTCGACGCCCCGCCCTACACCTACCAAGATTTTGAACAGTCGGACGTCATCGTACTGATCGGATCGAACCTCTGCATCGCCCACCCGATCATGTGGCAACGGGTGCTGAAGAATCCTCACCGGCCGGAAATCATTGTGGTCGATCCTCGCAAAACGGAAACCGCGATGGCGGCCACGGAGCATCTGGCGTTGCGGCCCAAGTCGGATTTGGCGCTGCTCTATGGCCTGGCGCACATTCTCATTGCGGAAGATTGGCTCGACCGCAAGTACATCGCAGCGCACACTTCCGGCTTTGATGATTTTTGCGCGCATGTGGCGGAGTTCACACCCCAGCGCGTGGCGGAAGCCAGCGGTATCAGCGCCGCACAGCTCCACCGCATCGCCAATATCATTCACGCCGGAAAACGCGTGTCGTTCTGGTGGACGATGGGCGTCAACCAAAGTTATGAAGGCGTGCGCACGGCGCAAGCCATTATCAATTTGGCGCTGATGACTGGTAATATCGGCCGCGCCGGCGCCGGCGCCAACTCCATCACCGGCCAGTGCAACGCCATGGGTTCGCGTCTGTTCAGCAACACGACCAATCTGCTCGGCGGACGCGATTTTGAATCGGCCCAAGATCGCGGGCAGGTTGCCGACATTCTGGGGATCGACGCCGCCTGCATTCCCGACCGCCCAAGCTGGTCGTACAACGAAATTCTGGAAGGCATTCTACGCGACAAAATCAAGGGGCTGTGGGTGGTCTGCACCAACACGGCTCACTCCTGGATCAACCAAAACACTTGCCGCGATATTCTCGACCGCCTCGATTTTCTCGTCGTGCAAGATATGTACTCCAACACCGAAACGGCGCAACTGGCCGATCTCTATTTGCCGGCGGCGGGCTGGGGCGAAAAAGACGGCACCTTCATCAATTCCGAACGCCGCGTGGGAGTGATCAAAAAAGTGGTTCGCGCGCCGGGGCAAGCCCTGGCCGACTTTTCCATCTTTCGACTGATCGCCGAATACTGGGGCTGCGGACGCATGTTCGCCGATTGGACCGACCCCGAAGCGGTATTCCACAAACTCAAGGAGCTTTCGCGCGGCCGACCGTGCGACATCAGCGGCATTGCCGATTACCAAATGCTCGACCAACGCGGCGGCATTCAATGGCCGTATCCTGAAGAGGGCGGCGCCGATAACGACAAAAACCATACGCACCGCCGACTATTTGAAGACGGCAAGTTTTATCATGCCGATGGCCGCGCCCGCTTCATTTTTGAAACGCCGCGCGCCATGCCGGAGCCGCCCAACAAGCGTTATCCGTACCTGCTGCTCACCGGGCGGGGCGCCGCCGCGCAGTGGCACACCCAAACCCGCACCGCTTGCTCGGCGGTGCTGCGTGAGTTGGCGCCGCAACAGGCGTACGTGGAAATCCATCCTCAAGACGCCCGCCGCGAAGGGCTGCGTCCTAACCAAGAGGCGATTGTTGAATCGCAGCGCGGCCGCATTCGCGCGAAGGTGTTTGTCACGCCAACGGTCCAAGAGGGGCAGGTGTTTATCCCCATGCATTTCGAGCAGACCAACCAGTTGACGCACGCCCACTTCGACCCCCATTCAAAACAACCCTCGTACAAAGACTGTGCCGTGCGCGTGCGCCGCGCGGAGTCTTGGGACGACGTCTGAGGAAAGCAAAAGGAATGTCAGAGTCCAGAAAAAAAACCGTGGTCGTGATCGGCAATGGCATGGTCGGGCACCGCTTCGTGGAGAAAATGATCGAATTCGATCAGCAGCAGCGTTACAGGATCGTGACGTTTTGCGAAGAGCCCCGCGCCGCCTACGACCGCGTCGGGCTGACGTCGTTCTTCGCCCATCGCGATGCGGAAAAACTGATGCTCGCCCGGCTCGATTGGTATCGGGAGAACGGCGTCGAACTACATATTGGTGATCGGGCCGACAAAATCGATCGCCAAAAGCAAATCATCACCTCGGAGCAAAACGGAGAAATCGAATACGATGTCGCCGTGTTCGCCACCGGCTCGTATCCTTTCGTGCCTCCGGTGGAGGGCATTCGCAAGCGGGGCGTGTTCGTGTATCGCACGATTGCCGACTTGGAAAAGATCATTGAGTACGGGAAGACGGCCCGGCGGTGCGCCGTGATTGGCGGCGGGTTGCTTGGCTTGGAAGCGGCCAAGGCGGCCTTCGATCTTGATTTGGAAACGCATGTCGTGGAGTTCTCGCCCCGGTTGATGCCGCGCCAAGTGGACGATGCCGGTTCGCGCGTGTTGGTTAGTAAAATCGAACAATTGGGCGTGCGCGTCCACCTCAACAAGGCCACGCAGGAAATTACCGGCGAACATTGTGTGGAAGAGATGGTGTTCACCGATGGTGAACGATTGCCGATCGATATGATTATTGTGTCGGCCGGCATCCGACCCCGCGATGAACTGGCTCGCGAATGTGGGCTGGACGTCGGCGAGCGTGGCGGCGTGGCGGTCAACGACCGTTTGCAAACCTCCGATCCCCACATCTACGCCATTGGCGAAGTCGCCCTGCACCAGGGAATGGTGTATGGACTCGTAGCCCCCGGCTACGAAATGGCCGAAGCCGTGGCTGCGAATTTGTGCGATGAAGATCGTAAGTTCGACGGCGCCGATCTTTCCACCAAGCTCAAACTGATGGGCGTCGATGTGGCGAGTTTCGGCAATTATGAAGCTGGGCCGGATATCGCGGCGCCGTTGGTTTTTGAAGATCCTTTTGCCGGTGTGTACAAGAAATTGTTGTTCGACCACTCTGGGCGGCGGCTGTTGGGCGGCGTCTTGGTGGGCGACGCCGCCGACTACGGCGCTTTGTCGATGTTCGCCAAGAGCGGTGAGCTGCTGCCGTGTTCACCGGCGGAACTGATGGGCGTGGGCGGCAGCGTGTCGGCTTCGCTGGGCGGCGCCGAAGCCATGAGCGACGACGCCCAAGTGTGCAGTTGTAATAATGTCAGCAAGGGCGCCATTTGCGAGGCTATTAAATCGCAAAACCTGACGAGCGTCGGCGAACTAAAAACCTGCACGCAAGCCGGCGCCGGCTGCGGCGGTTGTCTGCCGCTGGTGACCGATATTTTGCGCGCCGAAATGGGCAAGGCGGGCGTCGAACTGAACAACCATCTGTGCGAGCACTTCCCCTATTCTCGCACCGATCTGTTCCAGATCATCAAAATCAAGGAGATAAAAACATTCGCCGCGCTGCTGGCTTCGCACGGCAGCGGGGCGGGCTGCGAAGTTTGCAAGCCGGTGGTTGCCTCGATTCTGGCCAGCCTTTGGAATGATTCGATCGTCGATTCCGAACATCATACACTGCAAGATACGAACGACCGTTTTCTGGCCAACATGCAGCGGGGCGGGCTGTTTAGCGTGGTGCCGCGCGTGCCCGGCGGAGAAATCACGCCGGAAAAACTGAGCACGCTGGGCCGCGTGGGCGGCAAGTACGGCCTCTACACCAAAATTACCGGCGGGCAACGCATCGACCTGTTCGGCGCCCAGTTACACCAACTGCCCGATATTTGGGAGGAGTTGATCGCCGCCGGATTTGAAAGCGGCCACGCTTACGGAAAATCGGTGCGCACGGTGAAGAGTTGCGTCGGCTCGACATGGTGCCGTTACGGCGTGCAAAACAGCGTGGCGTTCGCTATCCAAATTGAAGAGCGGTATCGCGGCATTCGGGCGCCGCACAAAATCAAAATGGCGGTCAGTGGTTGTATGCGGGAGTGCGCCGAAGCCCAATGCAAGGACGTCGGCCTGATCGCCACGGAGCACGGCTACAACTTGTTTGTGTGCGGCAACGGCGGCGCCAAACCGCGGCACGCCGATCTGCTGGCGACCGACCTCGACCAAAAAACCGTCATTCGCTACATCGATCGTTTCTTGATGTACTACATTTTCACGGCCGACAAACTCACCCGCACCGCCGCTTGGTTGGAGAAAATGGCCGGCGGCGTGGAGCACCTGAAGGAGGTCGTGATCGACGATAAACTCGGTATTTGCACTGAGTTGGAGCAGCGGATACAGCACTTGGTCGATACCTACCAATGCGAATGGAAAGCGGTGGTGGAGAGCCCGGAGAAACGAAAGCTGTTCCGGCAGTTCGTCAACACCGACGACCACCAAGCCGAGATCGAATTCGTCGACGAACGCGGGCAACGGCGTCCGGTCGATTGGCCGAAAGATGGCCAGCCTCTGGTGCAATTAACACTTCCCGAAGCATCTCGAACCAACGGCAAAACAAACAGCGGCGTGAATGGGCATACCAACGGCCAGGCGTCTGGAAAAATCAACGGAAACGGCCGCAGCTTGAACGGGGCGGCCAAGCCGCTCGATAACGGCCGCCTGCGAAAAAGGTGGGTGGAAGTGGGGCCGGTGGCCGATTTTCCGCACGACGGCGGCAGCACGATCAAGGTGGGGCAAGTGCAGATCGCGGTTTACAATTTCGCCAGCCGGGCCGAGTGGTACGCCTGCCAGAATATGTGTCCTCATAAAAACGCTTTTGTGCTTTCTCGGGGCATTATCGGCGCGGTGGGCGAAGAACCGAAAGTGGCCTGCCCGCTGCACAAAAAGCCGTTCTCGCTGAAAACCGGCGGCAGCCTCTCCGGCGAGGATTTCTCCCTCAAGGTGTTTCCGGTCAAGGTGGTCGACGGCGCGGTGTTTGTCGAACTACCGCCGCAAGAACAGCTCGACGCCCTCTTGGGAACGAAGTCGCACTGTATTTCCCAGTCCCCTACCGAAAAGACCGCCGCTTGCGCGAACTGCTCCTAGCCGGGGTGCGGCAAGGCGCCCGGCTGGCGCTCTGGCTCTGGCGTTTTCTTCCCTGATCGCCATTGCCAATTTGATCAAAACCGGTCATCCTGGAGGATTGTAATCCTCGGGCGGCATGGGTTGGGCGCATTTGCATCCTTGAATGCGACGAGCCGATTTTCGGCTGCTTGAGGTGTCACGACCTGAGATTTTTCGACGACATGGTCCTATGCTCAAAGCCTTGGAATTGATCGGCTTCAAAAGCTTCGCCGACAAAACGCGTTTTGAGTTCCCCGCCGGAATTACGGTGGTGGTGGGGCCTAACGGCTCCGGCAAGTCGAATATCGTCGACGCCATTAAGTGGGTGCTGGGCGAGCAGAGCGTCAAGAGCCTCCGCGGCAAGGAGATGTCGGACGTCATCTTCAAGGGCGGCGGGGCGGGCGGCCGGAAAATGTTGAACATGGCCGAGGCCACCTTGGTGATCGACAACGTCAATAAACATTTGCTGTACGACGCCGAGGAAATTCGCGTCACGCGGCGGGTGTATCGCGGCGGCGAGGGCGAATACCTGATCAACGGCCAGCCGTGCCGCTTGAAAGACATCAAGCAACTCTTTCGCGGCTCGGGCGTCGGCGCCGATTCCTACAGTATTATTGAGCAGGGAAAACTCGATGTGCTGCTGCAAGCCTCGCCCCGCGACCGCCGCGCCATTTTCGAGGAAGCCGCCGGCATCAGCCGCTTCAAAGCCAAGAAAATCGAAGCGCAACGCCGCTTGGAGCGGGTCGATCAGAACATGCTCCGGCTGACCGACATCGTCGAGGAAGTGGAGAACCGCTTGAAAACGGTGCGCTCGCAAGCCACCAAGGCCCAGCGTTACAAAGAGCACCGAGATCGTCTTCAAGAATTGAGAACGCAGGTCGGGCTGACCGATTGGCGCCAACTCACCGAGCACGTCGATTCCTTCACCGAGAAAAAAAAAGAAGTCGATGCGCTGCTGGCCGCCCACCAGGAGGACGCCGAGCAAGGCGAGCAGCGGCTGCACGCGATTGAGGCGCTGGTGGAAGCGGCGGTCGAAAAACGTCGCCGCCTCGAACAGCAGGTCGCCCGGCATCGAGAACGAATCGCGGCCTGTACGTCGACCGTGGAGCACTCTCGTTCGCGCGCCTACGAATTAGACGCCGAAGTGGTCCGGCAACGGAGCAGATTCCTTGACGCCATTTCACGCACCGCCGACCTCCAGCAACGTCTCGCCGAAATTGTAGCGGAAGTAGAAACCGCCGAACGCGCCGCCGACAAGGTGCGCGACGAAGTCGAACGCCATGATCGGTCGGTGGAAAATCTGACCACCGCCTTCGAGAAGGTTCGCCAAACGCATGAAGAGCAACGCCGCCGGCATTTGAAACAGACGCGCACAGCCGCCGAATTAGCCGGCCAGGTGAACGCGGAGGAAATCAAAAGGGTCGACGCCCAGGATGCAGTGACACTTTGCCAGACGCAGCAAGAACGCCTGCGGCGGGAAAAGTCCGACTTGCAAACGCGGTTGGAGGCCGCGCGTCGCACCGAAAATGATCGCGACACGGACGTCGTGGCGGCCGAAGCGGCATTGCAAGCTGGTCGGGAGCGCCTCAGCGAGAGGCAGTGTGAATCGCGGGCGATGGACGAAAAACTCTCGCTACTGCGGGAGAAACATCACCGCGCCCGGGCGCGCGCCGCCGTGTTGCGAGAGTTGGAGGAGCAACTCGATGGCATCAGCAGCGGCGTGCAAACGTTTCTCAGTGAAACGGCGAAGCGTTCTCAAAACTCGACCGTTCGGGGAGTGGTGGCCGATTTGCTCCGCGCCCCGTTTGAAAGCGCCGCGCTGATCGACGTCGCGCTCGGCGATAAAGCACAAGGCGTGGTGATTGCCGGCGCCACGGTGGAAAAATTCGCCGCGCAACTCGATCAGGAAATTCGTGGCCGCGTGCGGTTTATTTCGCTCTTGGGCGAAGCCGTTTCGCCGCCGCTGCAACTCGAAGGCCGTGACGGCGTGGTGGCTCGCGCCGACCACTTAGTCGAAGCGGAGCTTCCCTATTATCACTTGGCGGTGCGTCTGTTGGCCGACGCCTGGATCGTCGACACTCTGGCAACGGCATTCGCGCTCGCGCGTGAAACGAACGGCGCCGCTCGGTTCGTCACGCTTGCCGGAGAGTTGCTCGAACGCGACGGCACGCTGGTGGTGGGTTCAAAAGAGGCGGCCTCTGGTTTGATTTCTCGTCGCAGTGAATTGCGGGAGTTGGCCGGCGGGCTTGAATCGCTGGAGCTGTCGTTGGAGGAACTGGAACAGGAAACGACGGAGTTGGCCGATGCTTCGGGAGCCGGGCGGGAGGAGGTCCGGCGTTGCGAAGAGACGCTCGCCGAGCGAAAGGGCGAACTTGTCGAAGCTCGCTTGCGAACGGCGGCCATTGAAGAACAAGTCAAACAGTTGTTCACCCAACAGGAGACGCTCGGCGGACGTCTTGAAACGGCTATTGCCAAAGTTGTCGAGTGTTCGTCTCGATTGGAGGAGGCAAACGTTCAACTGGCGGCCACGCGGCAGTCTCTGAGGCAGTATGAGGCGGAACTCGAACAGCAAAACGCCCATTTGGAGGAGTTGGATGAAAAGCGAACAGAGCACGCGCAGCAAGGCGTGCGGTTGAAAGTGGAGTTGGTCCGTAGCGAGCAGATTTTGGCCAGCCTGCTGCAACAACAACGGCAAACCACGCATGATTTGAGCGAACGAGAGGTGGCTGCTCGCGAAACGCTAGAGCACTTGGCTGGCTGCGAAGCCCGCCGCCGCCAGCTTGACTTGGAGGTTCTGGCGGCTTCAGCGGAGTTGGCGGAACTATTTCTGAATAACGAAAGCCTGGACCACGAATCGAGGGAAATCGGGCGAGCGGCCGATGACGCCGTATCGCAGCGCGAGCAGGTGAACTCACAGTTGCGCCAGTTGCGAGAACAGCGCCGCAAGTTGGAGGACCAGCGGCTGCAATTTGAGTTGGAGGTCAACCAGGCGCGTCAGCAGCGCGTGGCCATGAGCGAACGCCTAAAGGAAGATTATGGCATCGACCTGGAAACGCTGCGGGAAGAGGAAGGCTCGGCCGGCGAACAACGCTTGGAAGTCGAACAGGAAATCGCCGACTTGCGAAATCGGCTGAACCGCATTGGCGCGGTCAACATGGAGGCGCTGGCCGAACTCGAGGAGTTGGACGCGCGTTTCTCCTTGCTTTCGTCGCAGCACCAAGATCTGCTTGACGCCAAGGAGTCGCTGGAGAAAATCATCGCCCGCATCAATGGCGATAGCCGCCGCTTGTTCGCGGAAACATTAGAGACGGTGCGCGGCAATTTCCAGGTGTTGTTTCGCAAGGTGTTTGGCGGCGGCAACGCCGACATCGTATTGGAGGAAGGGGTCGACATATTGGAGAGCGGCGTGGATATCATCGCCACGCCGCCCGGCAAACAGGCGTTGAGTATTTCGCTGTTGAGCGGCGGCGAACGCGCGTTGGCGGCGGTCACGCTGCTGCTGGCCATCTTTCAATTTCGGCCCAGTCCTTTTTGTGTGCTGGATGAAGTCGACGGCCCGCTGGATGAAGCCAATATCGGCCGCTTCGTCGACCAACTACGTGAATTTTTGGGCTGGACGAAATTCATCATCGTCACGCACTCGAAGAAAACAATGACCGCCGCCAATACGCTACACGGCGTCACGATGCAGGAATCGGGCGTCTCGAAACGGGTTTCGGTGAAGTTTGAAGATGTCACCGAAGAAGGCGAAATTCTTTCCGCAACAGCCAACCAGGGCGGCTCGCCCGACGAAAGCGATGCAGCCTGAGGAAGCGTGGAGCCATGGAATCTCGAACGGGCCTAGGTTTTCCGCCTTCCATCAGGAGCCGTTTCGATATTGAACGTGGCAGGCGCGGCATTTTTGCTCGATTTTTTTCCTGATGGCCGTCGCTTCCTTTCGCCGCACGCTGGCAAGCGCGTTTTGCAACTTTTGAGCTTGCTGTTCCACTTCCGCCAGACGCTGCTCGAATTCCGCCGGGCGCCGAACCTTGAGCAGCCGCCGCATTTCATGGAACGACTCTCGCAGCAGCAAGGCTTCATGCGCGGGCGATACGTCTGGATGCGCTGCCGGCGTTTTCCAACCAGCGGTTTCAGCAAGTTGCAGACGCTCCATGGTATGTGCAGACCCAGCCATCGCCGCGACCATTGAACGAACCTGCGCCGCCTCGACTAATGGCGGCGCAGGCGCCCCCGACTTCGGCGGCGCATCGGCCACGACATCGCGCCAGAGGCCGACATAACTTCGGCTTGTTCCCGCGGCGCGGAGCACGCGCAAGGCAAACGGCGATTTCTGCTCGCCCAAGGCAATACAAGCAACCGCCGCGGCGGCCGGTCCTCGATGACGGCCATGGTGGCAGTGAATATAGAATGGACCTGGGCGCTGGCCCACCAAACGCGAAAGGGCGCGCCGCGCGTCGTCGGCGATGCCATCGTAACCGATCGGTATGTGAACATACTTCAAGCCAACGGCATGCGCCGCGGCGAGATTGGGCCGGGCGCCGTCGACGCTCACAATCGTCTTGACGCCCAACGCCGCCACGCTGGAAAATCCCGCCGCGCCATGCGGCTCGCCTCCGGAATAGATGTTGCTCGATAACTGGATTACATTTTCGATTCCCGCCAAACCGGGTTTTCGAATCGGCTCCGAGATCGTCGGTTCTTTCGACGCCGGCATTTGCGCCGGCAACGGCGCCGCACCGAGCAGACCGCACACGAGGGAGCAAAAAATAACCGCACCCCGCCAAAACAAATCCAAAAACATAAAAACACTCCCGGCGGCGGTAAAATCTGCTCGGAATTTACATGCCGACTAAAAATCCCGGCATTTTGGAAATGTTGGGGGTTTTCGCGGCCCTCTCTTTCAGACACTCGCCATTCGACAGGCAAAGCGAATTATTGAAATTTGGGCGAACAAATTTCGTAACCGTTCACGATTTTCACCGGTCGTAAGAATTCAATCCTCCGTTCTCGCTCGCGTTAACTCCGCGTGGCACGAATGGAACAGGAGAGAACAGAGGAAACAGAGAAAAGTGCGGAATCATTCGGTGTTGGCGTCAGGCAGGATCAATTAAAATCATTGCGGAACTATTCAGGGCGTCCGTTCGTCTTCGCGCGCCCTTTTTCTCACGCGAAGACGCGAAGAATTAGCCAGTCCAAAACCGGCAGCGGATTGCTCGGCGCACGCGCCGAAAATGCGGCCGTAAATTCCCGGCCGACGCCACGAAAAAGGGAAACGCGGAGGTCGCAAGGTCGCGGAGGACCGTAGAGAAGAAAGAGAAAAAATGACAAAATGAAAGCAAGCGAAATCTCGGCGATGATCATCGGCCGTGCGGTTGAATTACGTCGTCAACTTGAGTCGGGATGTCTGGGCTTCCGCCCACCGGCGTGTGGAAAAACGATAGCTATCTATCTGGCAACTGAAAATCCGTGAACGGTTATCCGGCCGCGCGAGGCGTTGGCTCCAATGGCGCCGTTTCGAGCGAGCAAAAGAGTTATCTTGTTTTGGCCTTGCCGCGTTCAAGGCTATACTTACGTTCAATTCGCCGGAATGCCCGGTGTTCGGCGCGTTAACGTAAAAAACACTGGAACGACCTTCTTGCGGAGAACACAATGCGAAGCCACGAGATTGATTACAAAATTTTCGGCGACGACATGCAACTGGTAGAGATCGAACTAGATCCTGGCGAAACGGTGGTGGCCGAAGCCGGGGCGATGAATTACATGGAAGATGGTATTCAGTATGAAGCCAAAATGGGCGATGGCTCGAACCCTGATGAAGGCTTTCTGGGGAAAATGCTGAGTGTTGGCAAACGCGTCTTGACGGGCGAATCAGTTTTCATGACCCACTTCACGCATCATGGCCGGGGGAAATCCCGCGTGGCTTTTGCGGCGCCGTTTCCCGGCAAGATCATTCCGCTCGACTTGGGGAAAGTCGGCGGGACGATCACCTGCCAGAAAGATTCGTTTCTTTGCGCGGCGCTGGGCACATCCATTTCGATCGCATTCCAGCGGCGGCTGGGCGCCGGTTTTTTTGGGGGAGAGGGCTTTATTCTGCAAAAGCTCAGCGGCGACGGCATGACATTTATTCACGCCGGCGGTACGGTCGTGACAAAACAACTGAACAACGAAACGCTACGCGTCGACACCGGTTGCCTGGTCGCCTTTACCGAGGGGATCAGCTATGACATCGCCCGGGCTGGGAATTTGAAGTCGATGTTCTTCGGCGGGGAAGGGCTCTTTTTGGCGACGCTCAGCGGCACGGGAACCGTGTTGTTGCAGAGCCTGCCGTTCTCGCGCCTGGCCGACCGCGTGTTGGCCAACGCCCCGTCTACCGGCGGCTCGAAGCAGGGTGAAGGTTCGGTATTGGGAGGCTTGGGCAATTTGTTTGGCGACTAGTTTTAAGTCGCGTTAGTCGATGAACTCTTCGGCTTCGTCTTCGCCGTGCAGCGTGATTTCGCCGGTGTCTTCCAGACGTCGAATGATATCAACCACTTGCTGCTGGACAGCCTCCACTTCCGAAAGACGCACCGATCCTAGATATTCCATTTCCTCGGTGAGCATTTCGGCGGCTCGTTTCGACATATTCCCCAAAATCTTTTCTTTCAACGTGTCGCTGGCGCCCTTGAGGGCCATCGCCCATTGCGAACTCTCCACGTTCTTCAAGATCGCTTGGACGTCTTTGTCGCCCACTTTGTTGATGTCGTCGAACACGAACATCAAACGCCGTATTTCCTCGACCAGATCAGGATCTTCCTGCGCCAGATTCTCCAGCAGCGCTCGTTCGGTGGCGCGGTCGGTCACGTTGAGAATAGAAGCCACATTCACCACGCCGCCGGCGTTATCGCTAAACGACTGGCTCATCACGCTCGACATGCGGTTTTCCAAGCCGCGTTCGACCTCCGCCAACACTTCCGGACTGGTTTGCCCCATGTTCGCGATGCGCCGCGTGACCGCCAACTGCCGCTCGGTGGGCAGGCCGCCCAGAATTTCGGCCCCGTAAGCAGGCGACAGATACGAAAGAATCACGGCGATGGTTTGCGGATGTTCGTCAATAATGAAAGTCAGCAGATTTTGCGGGTCGACTCTTTTGAGGAATCCAAAAGGTAACGCTTCAATCGATTGCTGGACATTATCAAGCGTATCGCCGGCTTTGCTACCGAGAGCCTTTTGCACCAGCTTTTTAGCGAGATCCAGGCCGCCGCCTTCACCCCCCATGGCGTTGGGGTTGGTAGCGGCGAACTCGTTAATGACGGTGGTCTGCTCTTCGCCGGAAGTAGCGCCCAGCTTGGCGATTTCGATGGAAACGGCTTCAACCTGCTTGGCGGTCAGCTTCCCCATGAGGTCGGCGGCGCTCTCTTCCGGCAGGCTGGTGAGCAGCACCGCCGCTTTGCGCACACTTTCGATAGAAGTCGCCACCCAGCCACCTTATTCCCGTCCCGCTTGCAGCGGAATTCATTCCCGTCCCGCTTGCAGCGGAATTCATTCCCGTCCCGCTTGCAGCGGAATTCCCGTCCCGCTTGCAGCGGAATTCCCGTCCCGCTTGCAGCATTCCCGTCCCACAAGAGACGATTCTCGCCACTCCTCGCTAAACGAGCCATTCTCAGCCGTGCGAGGCATACCGGTCGCCTAACAGATATCGGCCGATGACGTTGGGGGCTTTAGGCGGAATTTTCCGGCAAGACTAGGAATTTGTCTCGACCAAGCCCACTTCAAGGGCGAGCGCGCCCCATTGTGTTTCAAAGGGGATGCATAGCGTGGGCACATCCTTGGGAAACCGAACCACGTGCTGCGAACCGGTGATCACATTGGGCAAGCTGATCGAAAGCTCGTATTCTTCGAGTTTCGCCTTGGCCGAACCGGCCACCATATTCGTGATTTCACCGACGGCGTCCACGATATCGTCGTCGGCGAGTTCGGCCTCATCGATCATCAGCATGGTGGCCGACGCTTTTCTGGCCACATCGTTGGTCAGGCTCACGACAACCGTTCCGGCGGCTTTGCCGGTTAGCCCGATTACGCCGCTCACGTCGTGTAGCGTGTCGGCGGAGCCCTTGAGTTTCAACGCACCGCGTTTGGCTTCACAAGAAAGCATGGTGCTGAAAGTGTTTGTCAGGGCCGAAATAAACGGGTTGATGTAGTCGGCGCGCATGATTTCCACTTTCCAAGTTGTTCGACGTCAACAAGTGTCTGACCTTATCCCCAACAGTAGGTTGCGGTGGGGCGTCGTCAAGCTGGTATTTAAATTCGGGACTGTTCCTTGGCAAGGCGCGGGGCGCCAAGGTCAGGCTCTGGAAGGGCGCCGGCGAGCATGGTACCATCGGAAGCGTATTTTACCTGTTTCGGCGCTGGATCCCATCGCTTTTTCAGAGGAGTCGAAGCGTTTGTTTTCGACCGAGCAGGGTGATACTCCCGCCAAACGGTAGAGATTGGCCCGGTTTTCACGGCAAGCGCTGAGGCGCGCGTGTTTTCGCCCGCCGCTCGCCTGAACTAGCCTTACCTGCATTAGCGAAGAGCCTCACTAAAACAGCACTTGCTTTCGCGGCGCCTGTTTCGCGCCCCCACGAAGGATTTCGAAATTATGCGTACCAATCGATCGGCATTCCGTCCAGTGGCGCCCCGTCCAGTGGCGTATCTTGCTTTGGCGTTTTCGCTCGCGGCGGCGGGCGTCGTGGGCTGCACCGGAAACAAGGGCGGCGATGTTGCCTCGACCGGCGGCGGTTCTTCTCGGCGAGCGTTCTTGAGCATGGGAACGGCGCCGGTGGGCGGCGCTTTTCCGGTCGTTGGCGGCGCCATTTGCGAAGTGCTGAATACGCAAAAAGGCGAGAACAACTGGAAGCTCCAAGCCAAGGGCACCAAAGGCTCGCAGGCCAACATTCGCGGCCTGGCCGACGGAAAACTACAACTGGCGCTTTCCAACTCGGCGATCAGTTATTTTGCCGTGCGGGGGCAATCGGGTTGGGAAAAGAAGTACGATATTCGCGCCATCGCGACGCTCGCGCCCAACGTCGCGATGTTTATCACGAAGCAAGAGAGCGGCATCAAGACGATGGCCGAATTGAAAGGCAAACGCGTGGTCTTGGGGCCTTCGGGCGCTGGTTTCGATATGTTCATTGAACCGCTGGTGAACGAACACGGCATCCAGTACGACGACTTCGCCCAACGCAGCAACGCCACCCAGAGCGGCGCCGTTTCACTGCTAGCCGATAATAACGCCGACGCCGCCTTTCTCGGCGGCGCCGTGCCGACCGCCGCCATCACGCAGGCTTGCAGCACGCACAACATTTTCTTCATTCCCTTTGATGATGACGCCAAACTGAGGCTGGTCGATAAATATCCTTTCTTCCAGCCGATCACCATTCCCGCCGAGAAATATTCCGACCTGAAAGAAGACTTCCAGGGTTTGAACGTGGGCGCCATGCACCTGATCACTTCGGCCGACGCCGACGATGAACTCGTTTACCAATTGACGAAAACGATCTGGGAGCATCGCGAGGAAATCGCCAGCAAACATCCCGCCGGAAGGGCGATCAACGAAAAGAACGTGGCCCGCTACACCGGAACCCCGTTCCACCCCGGCGCCATTCGTTTCTACCAGGAGCTCAAAATTTGGCCGGAAGAATCGGAAGAAAACGAAGCGGCTGAGTAGCGTTTCGAAAAGAGTCGCGGCTGAAGAAGCGGGATGAACGAAAAAAGCCCGGCATTTTTGAAATGCCGGGCTTTTGAATGGGGATGTTTTCAGACGCGAAGCGACACCTGAATTTATGAACCGTTGGAGAGGAACGTACGGCTGTGTCAAAAAAAAACGGCGGTTTGCTGGTCACCTTGCTGAGTATCGGGTTGTGTTTGTACACGCTCGTCGAGGTCAATTATCCGCGGCTTCAAGGGCCGTCGCAGCTCGCGCTGTTCGTGATGTTTGGCTTGGTGCTCTGTTTTCTCACCACGCCGGCGTTCCATACTAGCGAAGACTCTCGAACGCTTCGCAAAGGAATGGCGGCCATTGACTACGGCTTGATCGCCGCGACGATCGTTTGCTGCGGGTACGTGGTTCTGCAAACGGAGCGAACGTTGCAACTCCCTTGGTTCAACAACAGCCTCAACGGGTTCTCGCTCGACTTGCAGCAGTATTGGGCGGGCGGCCTTTCGTTGGGCAACCGGGCGGGCGTGGAAACCAACACCGATTTTGTCATCGGCATGATCGGGCTGGTGTTGGTGTTGGAAGGGACGCGCCGCAGCATCGGCTGGATCGTGCCGGCGTTGGCGTTGGTTTTCGTGGCGCACTCGTATTATTGTTACGGCGCCATTCATTTCGGCTGGCCGGAAGTTCCCGACAGCCTGCTGCCCCACTCCGGTCAAGACTGGCAAGGCATCGCGAGCACGACATTCTTGCAATCGCAGGGCGTGTTCGGCCAAGCCGCCGATGTCATGTTTCGCTACGTGTTTCTATTCGTGGTGTTTGGCGCTTTTCTGGAAATGTCGGGCGCGACGCAGTTCATCATCGACTTCGCCCAAGCTGTTTTCGGACGCAGTCGGGGCGGACCGGCGATGGTGTCGGTGCTTGGCAGCGGCTTGATGGGCTCGCTTTCGGGCAGCGCCGTGGCCAACGCCGTAACCACCGGTTCATTCACCATTCCGATGATGCGCAGCGCCGGTTTCAAGCCGCATGTGGCGGGCGGCATCACGGCGGCGGCGGCGGCGGGCGGCGCGCTGGTTCCGCCCGTAATGGGCGCCGGCGCCTACATGATGTTGGAATTGATCGAACCGCAAATCACGTTCTTGGAAGTCGCGAAGGCGGCCCTGATTCCGGCCCTGCTGTATTACCTCTCGGTCTTGCTGATCGTTTATTTTTACTCCCATCGTATTGGCGTCGCGGGCGACGAAACCAAGGCGCCCCAACGCAGCCTGTGGCAATTCGAGGCGGTTGTATTCTTCGGCGCGTTGGCGGCGTTGGTCGGCATGCTGCTGCTGAGTTTCTCACCGTTCAAGGCCGTAACCGGCTCCCTCACCGTGATTCTCGTGCTCTCGGCGCTGCGGCCATCCCTCAACATGAATCTGGCGGCGAGGGTTTTTGGCGTCGCGACATTTGCCGGCGCGACGTTGGGGCATCACTTTTTTGTCGCGGCGCCGCCCGCCTTGCCGACGCTCCGGCTGGCCGCCGAATCGTGGATCGATTCCGCCTTCGTCGGCATGTACGGTTTGCTGGTGTTTGGATTGCTGCATTCCAGTTGGCGGACGGAAATCGTGAAGGCGTTTATGAAGTCGGCCAAAAATGGCGTGGCGTTGGTGGCCGCCAGCGCCTGCGTGGGTGTTATTATCGGCATTGTCCAGCAGACCGGCATCGCCAACGATTTCAGCGCCGTGATCAAATCAGTGGTGGAGTCAAACCTGCTGATCGCACTGATTGGCATCATGATCTGTTCGCTGATTCTCGGCATGGGCGTGCCTTCGGTCGTGTGCTACCTGCTGATGGCCACGCTCATGGGATCGTTGCTGGGTGAATTGGGCGTGGCGCCCTTGGCGGCGCATCTGTTCATTTTCTACTTCGGTATGATGTCGATGGTCACGCCGCCGGTGGCGCTCGCGGCATACGCCAGCGCCTCGATTGCCGAGGCGAAAATCATGCCCACGGCGCTCTCCGCGTTCAGCTTTTCGCTGGTCGGATTCACGCTGCCGTTCATGTTTGTTTACCGTCCTGAATTGTTGCTGATGGCGCCGGAGGGCGAAACGCTTTCCTGGTTGAAGGTCGCGATTGCGGTGGCGGCGGCGGTCGTGGGTATTGTCGCCTTGGCCGCCGGCATTACCGGGTTCCTCGTGCGGAGGGCTTCCATGCTGGAGCGGACCTTGCTCTTCGCGGCCGCCGCTTCGCTGCTGATTCCCATCATTGAACTCAGCGATGGCCGAGATATCGGCGTCTATGTCAACCTTGCCGGCGGCTGCATATTCCTGCTGGTTGCCGGCTGGAATTGGAAGTTCGGCGTCACAACGACGCCCGCGCTGGCCGATGCGTAATAACGCGCCGTTGGAGCGTGCGCCGTTGGAGTTCATGCTTTAGCATGTTTTTTAGGCGAGCGGCGGGAAATAACTTACCCGCACGCAGCGGGAGTCCGAGAGTTTTTTTGGGGTCCGCCTACGCGGGAATGACCGTTTGCTGATTCACTCGCTTGCGCTTCGTGCTTGTATTAGGTTACTTTTCATCTGCCGCTCGCCTTACGACGCACGCTAAAGCGTACGCTCCAACGGCGCGTACTCCAACGATGCGGTCCACGTAAACGACTCGCACAGAGAACAAACGCCCGTGCCTGCGAATCTGACCATCAAATATCTGAAGGCCGAGGAAAAATACCGACAAGCGGCCACCATTCAGGAAGAGTTGCTCTGTTTGGAGGACATGTTTCGTGAAGCGCCCAAGCACAAGGGGTCGGAAAAATTACAGGCCGAGCTGAAACGCAAAATCAGCAAGACCAAGAAAGAAATTCTGCAAACACAAGCCGCGCCCAAACGCGCGGCCGCCGCGCGTTTGGCCCGCCAGGGCGCCGGCCGCGCCATTCTCGTGGGAGGCCCCAACGCCGGCAAGAGCCGCTTGCTGGCGAGTTTGACACACGCCACGCCGGAAGTCGCCCCGTACCCGTTCACCACCCGCCGGCCAACGCCCGGCATGATGTCCTGGGAAGATGTGCTGGTGCAGTTGGTCGATACGCCGCCGATCACCGCCGACCTACTCGAACCCGAAGTGCTGAGTTTGCTGCGCGGCGCCGAACTAGCTTTGCTGGTGTTTGACGCCGGCGCCGATGCGGGCGTCGACGCATGCGGCGAAGTGCTCGCCCGCCTGCAAGCCGCCAAAACCCGGCTGGCGCGCGTCTCGCACCTGGACGAAAACGATATCGGCGTTGCCTACACGCAAGCCATGCTCGTCGTCAATAAATGGGACGACCCAGCCGCGCCCGACCGCCTGGCCTTGCTGCACGAATTCCATCCCTTCGAAGTTCCAGAGGTGTGTGTCTCTTGCCAAACCGGTGAGGGTTTGGCTACCTTGCGTCATACGATTTACACCGCGATGGACGTCGTCCGCGTGTACACCAAGGCGCCCACGGCCAAGGAGCCCGATTTCACCAAGCCATTCACTATCCGCCGCGGCGGCGTGTTGGCCGATGTCGCGGAGCTGGTCCATCGCGATCTGGCCCGCCGTTTGAAAGGCGCCCGCGTGTGGGGAAGCCATGTGCATCCGGGAGAGAGGGTGCGGGCCGATTACGTCTTGCACGACCAAGACATCGTCGAGCTGCACGTTTAGAGAGATCCTTCGATGAACAACACTCAAATTGCCGGCGTTTTTGAGCAAATCTCTGATTTATTGGAATTCCAAGGCGCCAACGCCTTTCGCATTCGGGCTTATCGTCGCGGGGCGCGGGCCATTCGCGATTTAGCGGAGCCGGTGGAGAACATCATCGCCGCCGGCCGATCACTCACCGAAATCGACGGCGTCGGTAAGGACCTGGCCCAAAAATGTCTCACGCTGGTGGAATCGGGCGAACTTGAAATGCTCCGCGAGCTTCAACGAGCCGTGCCCGAAAGCGTGCTCGACTTACTGCGCATTCCCGGTTTGGGGCCCAAGAAAGCGGCCGTGCTCTACAAGGAGTTGGGCGTCAAAACGCTCGGCGATGTTCGCGCCGCCTGCGAGATGAAGCACGTGCGGGAACTGAAAGGCTTCGGCGCCAAAACCGAGGAAACCATTCTCAAGGGTTTGAGCATTGCCGAAGCGGCCAATCAACGCATTTATTGGTCGGCCGCCGACGACATCGTGCAGGCGTTGCTGGCGCATATGAACACTTGCGGCGCCATCGAAAACATGAGCATGGCCGGCAGTTATCGTCGTGGCAAGGAAACCGTGGGCGATCTTGATCTGCTGGTCGTTTCCCAAAACGCCGCTCACGTGATGAACCACTTCGCAGCCTTCGAGAGCGGCGCCGAGGTTATCGCACGCGGCGACACGAAAATGTCGATCCGGATCAGCGGCTCGTTTCAAATCGACCTCCGTGTCGTGCCGACGAAATCGTTCGGCGCCGCCCTGCAATATTTCACCGGCTCCAAGGAGCATAATGTCGTGGTGCGCGGTCTGGCCAGGAAGCAAGGTTTGCGCGTCAATGAATATGGCGTGTTTCGCATGTCGGATCAGGCAGGGGAAGATAAAGAGCAAGCGAGTGAGTACCTTGCCGGCGCCACGGAGCAAAGCGTCTATGCGGCGCTCGGCCTGCCGCTGTTTCCGCCGGAGTTGCGTGAAGCAAGGTTGGAATTCACCCTCGCCCAGCAGGGCCCCTTGCCGCAATTGATCGAGGTTTCCGACCTCCGCGGCGACCTACACATGCACACCACCGCCTCCGATGGCAACGCTTCGCTGGAGGAAATGGCCGCCGCCGCCCAGAGCCGCGGGCTGGCGTATATTGTGATCACCGACCATTCCCAACGCGTGTCGATGGCGGGCGGCTTGGACGAAAAAAGGTTGCTCGCGCAATGGAAAGAAGTCGACCGTCTCAACGAACAATTTGGCGACGCCTTCCAACTACTCAAGGGCGTGGAGTGCGATATTCTCGAAGCCGGCGGCATGGATATCATCGACGAAGTGCTCGCCCAGGCCGATTGGGTCGTGGCCAGCGTGCATTACGGCCAGCGGCAATCGCGAGCACAAATCACGGAACGCATACTCGGCGCGTTGGCGAATCCGTATGTGAGCGCGATCGGCCACCCGACCGGCCGTTTGATCAACCGCCGCGAACCGTACGATGTCGACATCGACGCCGTCATTCAAGCCGCCGCGCGCTGGGGAAAAATGCTCGAACTCAACGCCAACCCGGCGCGGCTCGACCTCAACGAAATTCACTGCGCCGCCGCGAAAAGCCACGGCGTGCCGATCGTGATCAATTCCGACGCTCACTCCACCGCCGGGCTCGATGTTCTACGCTTCGGCGTGCTGCAAGCACGCCGCGCCGGCCTGACCAAAAACGACGTGGCCAATACGCGCGCGTGGGAAGACTTCAAGAAACTGCTTCCCGGCAGTTGAAAATTTATCAACCGCTAGGCATCGAGCGGAAAATTAGTGTCGTAGCCATGCTCGCCAGAGCGTGGGATGGCCCATCGCTCATCCACCGTCTGGCGACGATGGCTACACAAAAGCGACAGTTATTTATCAACCGCTTACCGGTAAGACATCCACCGTTGGAGTTCATGCTTCAGCATGTTTTCTTCTGTGTACCCCTGCAAACAGCCTGAAGGCTGAACTCCAACGGCGCGGTCTACTTGGCCGCCGGCGTTTCGTTCCACCAGATGGTGAGGTCGGAGCGTGGGGCCGAGGAAAAATTACCCACGGCCAGGTCGAGGTCGCCGTCGTGGTCGAAGTCCGCCATTTCCAACGCCACATGCCGACAATCTTGCCGCTCCAGGGCATGCCGGACAAACTTGCCGGGGTCGGTTTGCTCCAACCAGATGATAGAATCGAGCGGCGTTTCGCCGTGCGTGCTCATCAGAGTTCCCGACACGCTCGCGGCCGCCACGATATCAAGATC
This sequence comes from Planctomycetota bacterium, assembly GCA_024276655.1. Classification (GTDB taxonomy): domain Bacteria; phylum Planctomycetota; class Planctomycetia; order Pirellulales; family Pirellulaceae; genus SZUA-33. The sequence goes on along the minus strand of JAJRWU010000230.1, from coordinate 12,831 downwards.
GCCGTCTTGGTCGAGGTCGCCGGCCAACGCCCGATGCACCCCCGGCATGCGCGCCAGAACATGATCGCGCCAGCGGAATTCTCCCTGATTTTCCAGCCAATGGACCGCGTGGTACGGCTTCAAATAAAAGCTGTCGAGTGTATCTCCGTTTGTGTAGAGGATGTCTTGGTCGCCATCTTGGTCGAGGTCAACCAATTCGATACCGCTCGAACCGAACGCAGGATCGTTGCCGGAAAACAGCCGCTCTCGGCGAAAGCCGTTCTGGCCTTCATTGAGAAACAACTCCACCGCTTCATGTTCCTGCCCCAACACGCTGACGAAATCCAAACGGCCATCGCTATTAAAATCAAACACCGGCGTATGGATCGTTCCATGCCGAGGGTCGACCGATGTGGTCCGAAATTGGGGAACGCCTTGTTTTATCTCCCCGGTATTGGTGAGTAAGACAATCTCCCCGGTGGTTTGCCAACCGAATACCGCCACGATCAGATCGATGGCGCCATCTTGGTTGAAGTCGCCGGGGCGCACGTCGGCCACGCGGCCAAAACCGGCGGCTAGTTCGATCGGCTGGGCCCAACGCTTGCCGGAAAGCCACATCACGCGGCCACGATGATGATCTTCAGGCAGCATACTTCCCAGATCGGCGAGCACGAAATCGACCACGCCATCGCCGTCGAGATCGGTCGGCTCGGAATGGCAAGGATTGTCGAGCAGCGCCTGCCGGCCCATTTTCACTCGACCGCCGCCGAGGAAAATTTCCTGATACACGCCCGAACGCATATCGCACAAAAACAGGGCGTTTTCATCAGCCTGGCCGTCTGGACCGGCAACCCAGTTGAGATGCGCCACCGCCGGCGCCGCTTTCTTCCCGTCAAAGGGAATTGCAACTTCCATTTTTCGAAATTTGAGAATTCGCTGAGCCGTCTCCGGCGAAACGTCGGGGAGCGGGAGTTCCCGCGGCGCCAGATGTCGATAATAGGCCAACACATCTTTTTTCGGCGGCGGTTTGAGATCGGTTCGGTTCGATGCGTAGTAGAAATCAAAACCGCGATTGACTTCATGATACCAGCCATCGCGAGGAAAACTCGCAGCAAGCGGGACCGCATGGCAATCGCCACAAAACGCCGCGACCCGAGGCTCCAGTTGCGCGATCTCGATCTTGCTCTGGTCGCTTGGGGGCGCCGATGCGCTCTTCGACGTCGGCGCGGTTTGCCGATCGGCCCGCCACGGGATCGCCGCCGCAACCACGATTCCCAGACACCCCAGCAAGGCGAGCGGCAAAAGGACTCGCGTTTTGAAACTCATTCGTTTGCTCTCATAAGTTCCGGCGCGAACCTCGCGCTTCGTTTGCCGAATTAAAATCCCGGCATTTACAAAAATCCGGGGGGGTTCCTCGCAACAACCGGCGTTGAGTCATTGTTACCGCCATTTTGCTTGATCGCGAAGCTTTCCTCAAGGCAAGACCTGGTAATGGGCTATTAGAGCCAGGAAAATTTTCAAGATTTACACCTGGGGGCCAATCTGATATCTCAGGGGGTGAAACAGACTTCCCACGGCTTGCCGTTCAACGAAAAACACGCCATGTCTCTTAAAACACGCGTCATTCCGTCAGGAAACGCACTATGAAATTGCTGCTCGTCTTCGACGGGATTGACGAATCGGAAATGCATCTCGCCTTGCGGCTGCACCAGCGCCCCGACATCGACCTGCAAGTGTTTTGCTCCATGCGTTGCCGCCGCTTTCCCCAGTTGCAGGCGGCGGGCGTGTCGGTTTCCCAATTCCGCACGCGAGCGAAGTTAGATTTCAACGCCATACTCCGCCTGCGGCGCAGGTTGTCAGAGGGCCGATTCGACGTCGTTCACGCATTCACCAGCAAAACGCTGGCCAATGTATTATTGGCCACGACCGGATTTTCCAGCAAACCGTCTGTGGTCGGCTTTCGCGGCGTGATCGACCGTATTCATCGTTGGGACCCGGCTTCGTGGCTGACCTATTTGCACCCTCGGTTGTCGGGATTGGCTTGTATTTCCAACTGCACGTTCGAGGCGATGAAAGCCAGCGGCGTGGCGCCCGAAAAACTCAAGACCATCTATTTGGCGTCGGCCGAGAATGGCGCTCTTGCTTCTCGCCAAGTCGTGCGGCGCGAACTGGAAATCGCCGACGACGCCTTCGTGGTCGGGTTCGTGGGCAACATTCGGCCGGTGAAGGGAGTCGATGTGCTGCTGCGCGCCGCGCTGGAGTTGGCTCACTGCAACGACATACGCTGGGTGCTGGTTGGCGCCGTGCGAGACAAAAATATTGTGAAGCTCGCGCAAGATCCTCGTCTCGCGGGACGCGTTCAACTATTGGGATTCCGCTCCGACGCCGTACGCCTGCAAGCCGCATTCGATATCTGTGTTCTGCCCTCGCGCAAGGAGGGTTTCGGCAAGGCCATTATGGAAGCCATGCGCGGAGGCGTCTGCCCGGTGGTCAGCGATGTCGGCGGCTTGCCGGAGCTTGTTCGCCACCAACGCGACGGTCTGGTGGTGCCGCCCGACGACCCTCCGGCGCTCGCCGCCGCGATTCGAAAACTCCAACAACAGCCCGAATTACGCCGCACGTACGCCGACTCCGCCGCGCGGCGCATCGCCGAACACTTCAACATCGATGGCTTCACCCACGACACGCTGCAACTCTACCAGCAAGCCCGCCGCGCGGCGTAAGCACCTGTCCTAGATCTATTCCGTGCAATGGTGTTATGCGAGCGGCGGAAAACAACTTAGCTTCGAGCGGAAAATTAGTGTCGTAGCCATGCTCGCCAGAGCGTGGGATGGTTCACCGCCGCCCTGTTGTTTATACATAAGTTTTTTCGGCGCCGGATCCGCAGGTCCTTCAAGCGGCGGCGTTCGCCTGAAAATATATCCCGGAGGGATTCAAGCCGTTAGCCGGTGGTCGAGCGCAGCGAACACCACCGGAGGATCGAAACGCGGAAACGCCTCCTCCTGGAGGGATGCCAGCGGCGCTCTGGCAATGGGACGCCGCCGTTCCGACCGCTGCATCCTCGCATCCCGCCGGGATGCGGGAGTTGGTGCGCGGCCGATACCGGCGGTGGCGCTGCGCTGACCGCCGGCTAATGGCTGCCAAGCCTCCGGCTTGTAACGAACTCTTGCCTGCTACGAACGCCTTCTTGCTTCAATCGGCGGCGCGAATCTCACGTCCCTGGTGAAAAAACTTGGCGGGTTGGCGAATGACTTATGTATAAACAACAGGTTCCCGCCTACGCGGGGATGACGGCGGAAATTTTCGGATCGATCACTAAAGCATGCACTCCAACATGGGTTCGGCGAGCTATCGCTGGCGCGGCGGCAAAGGCTGCAAAATCCTTCTTACCGGCGAAAATCGCTAAAAGCAATCGAAACAGTATCCTCGTTGCCGCATCGGAGCATTGGCTGCGAGCTATGCTTTAACGCCGCTGTTGGAAGTGCGTTGCGCCGGTAGTGTCGAAAGGCTCTTCTTCTTGCAGGTATCGAATTTCGGACGCGCAGTCATTTTATTCAATCTATAGTTGTTTGACCGAAGTGCCCGATCCCAACCGAAAACCGGAAGCACTGCGTTTTTCGACCGCAGCCATCCCGAAATTCATTCCTAACATTTAGCAATATTACAACACGCAACACTCATTTGACGCAAGCAGGAGCAACCGAACAACTCATGGCAGGTTTAACCAATGCGACGCCGGCGGGAAACAGCCGAGCGGAAGAGTTCGAGGTGCTCAAGCGGCGCATCCACGGCAAGTTGGTCGATAAGCTGGACCTCAGCAAGGTCGGCGAACTCAAGGGAGATGTGCTCCGGCGGGAAATCCGCTTGGTCGTGGAGCACCTCTGCGATACCGAAGATTCACTCTTGAATCGGGGAGAACGCGATCGACTAATCGACGAAGTATTGGACGAAACCTTTGGCCTGGGTCCGCTCGAGTTGTTGCTCAAGGATGAATCGATCAGCGATATTCTGATCAACGGCCCCAAGAACATTTATGTTGAGCGTCGCGGCAGAATGGATAAATCAGACGTTGAATTTCGCGACAACGCGCACCTGCTGCAAATCATTGATCGGATTGTATCAAAGGTCGGACGACGGGTGGATGAAGTTTGCCCGATGGTCGACGCTCGCCTGGAAGACGGCTCCCGCGTGAACGCGGTCATTCCTCCGCTGGCGTTGGACGGAGCGGCGGTTTCCATTCGCCGTTTTGGCTCGAACCCGCTCAAGCTCGAAGATCTGCTCAACTACAAGGCGTTCACGCCGGAAATGGTGATGCTCCTGGAAGGGGCGATGAAGGCGCGGCTGAACATCGTGATTTCCGGCGGCACCGGCTCCGGAAAAACGACCTTGCTCAATACGCTTTCGAGTTTTATCTCGAACGAAGACCGCATCATCACGATTGAAGACGCAGCCGAACTGCAATTGCAACAAGACCACGTGGTGCGTTTGGAAACACGGCCTCCGAATATCGAAGGCAAGGGCGCCGTCACCGCGACCGACTTGGTGAAAAACGCCCTGCGTATGCGTCCTGAACGGATCATCATCGGCGAATGTCGTGGCGCGGAAACGCTCGATATGCTGCAAGCCATGAACACCGGCCATGAAGGGTCGATGACCACCTGCCACGCCAACACCCCGCGCGACGCCCTGGCGCGTATCGAAACCATGATCATGATGGCCGGTTTTGAAATGCCCATTAAGGCCATGCGAACCCAAATGGCCAGCGCGATCGATCTTGTCGTGCAGGCCAGTCGTTTGCAGGGCGGTCCTCGCAAAGTAACGCATATCACGGAAGTGGTCGGCATGGAGCAAGACACGATTGTCTTGCAAGACATTTACAAGTATGAGCAGGAAGGGATTGATGAATCAGGGCGGGCGCGCGGCCGATTCGAATCGACCGGCATTCGCCCGATGTTCATGAGTCGGCTGGAATCGGCCGGCGTGCGGCTGCCTTCCAGCGCGTTTCGCCAGCGTGTGATGCTCACCGATTAGAGCGGATAAATCATGAAGATCGTCGCGAGGTTTTGAAGGCGGGCGGCGTTAGCGGCCGTAGGGAAAAAATTGCGAGAGTTGACAGGAAAACAGCACCATGATGACAACCATCATAATTATCGCCGCGTTTCTCGGCACCACGGCGTTGATTGTCGGCCTATCGAGTATCTTTCAACAGCAGTCGGCCACCGCGGTGGAAGACCGGCTCGACATGTTAGCCGGAAACTCCTCCGCCATTGCGGGCGACGCTCGCAAGCAACCCAACCTGCTGACCGCCGGCTGGGATGCTCCCGGCATGATCGAGAAATTGTTTTCTCGGTTCGGGAACCTGCGAAATCTTCTCGAACAAGCCGACCTCAACCTCCCTCCGTCTAAGTTTTTTATCATGACCGGCGTGTTCGCCGCGGTGGGCGCGGCTATTTGTGTTGTCACGCCTTACGTCAGTCCTTTCTTCGCGCCAATTTTCGCCGGCGCGTTCGCACTGGGGCCGTTTACGTATGTTGTTTTCAAACGCAAACGTCGACTAGCCGCCTTCGCCAAGCAAATGCCCGGCGCTTTGGAGTTGCTGTCGCGTGCGTTGCGAGCCGGCCATAGTCTGGGCGCCGGGTTCCAACTGGTGGCCGAAGAAATGGATACGCCGCTGGGCCCCGAATTTGGCCGTTGTTACGAAGAACAAAACCTGGGTATCCCGCTCGACGAATCTTTGGAAAACATGACAGCGCGGGTGCCTAATCTTGATTTAAGATTCTTTGCCACCGCCGTCATTCTGCAACGCCAAACCGGCGGCGATCTGGCCGAAATCCTTGATAAAATCGGCTACATCGTTCGCGAACGTTTCAAGATTCTCGGCCAAGTGCAAGCCTTGACGGGCGAAGGGCGGCTTTCGGGATCGGTTCTGTTGGCCCTGCCGCCGGTGCTGTTCGTGGTCATGCTGCGGCTCAACTACGACTACGTGATGATGTTGTTTGAAGATCCGATGGGCAAGCAAATGCTGGCTGGCGCCATCGTGAGCCAAATTCTGGGCGCGCTTGTTATCAAAAAAATCGTTGATATTAAGGTCTGATTCCACCATGTCGTTGTCAAACATAGATATCGCCGCACTGACGCCGTTCGCCGTGTTCATCGCGATTGCCGCCATTGTCTGGATCTTGATCGACGTTCTGTCGCCGAAAAAGGATCGCACCGAGCAACGGCTCGACGACTTCCGAGATCCGCTCAACCGGCGCAAGGGCGAAGGGTCGACGGGGAAAACCTCCGACGCCATGACCCGCCTTTTGGAAAAGGCGAGCCCAGCGTTGGCAAAGCCCTTGCAACCGAAAAACGCCAAGGAAGCCGGGAAACTCAAGGCGCGTCTGTCGCATGGCAATTTTCGCGGCGACTCCGCCACCACCATTTTTCTAGGATTTAAATTCGCCGCCCTGATGTTTGGCCTTTTTATCGGCGGCGGGCTGTTGCTCTTCGACGGCGCCATGAGCAAAACAGGACTTTTTCGCTTGGTGTTGATCGGCGGCGGCATGTTTTACGTTCCCGACATCATTCTCTGGTTCATTAGCAGAAAGCGGAAAGAGTCCCTTTTCCTCGGGCTCCCCGACGCCCTCGACCTGATCGTGGTTTGTGTGGAGGCCGGCCTTGGTTTGGATCAGGCCATGAAACGCGTGGCCGAGGAAATGAAACGCTCCAGTCCGGTCGTGGCGGACGAATTCGGCCTCTGCAACCTGCAACTACAAATGGGCCGCACTCGCAGCGACGTTCTTCACGACCTTGGCCAGCGCAACGGCGTGGACGACCTCCGCGCTCTGGCCGCAATTATTATTCAGGCCGACAAATTCGGTTCGAGCATCGCTCAGGCGTTGCGCGTGCAAAGCGACTCCATGCGCACGCGCCGCAAGCAAATCGCGGAAGAGAAGGCCGCCAAGACCGCCGTGAAACTCATTTTTCCGTTGGTCATTTTTATCTTCCCCGGCATTTTCGTGGTGCTGGTCGGCCCGGCCGCCATCACCATGGTGCGAGAAATGTTCCCCGCCATGAACGGCGGGTAGAGGCCGCCACCGTTGGAGTTCACACTTTATACCTTCTAACACAACTTGGTAGGTCAGCATCAGACTCCGTGTTTGAAACGCCAAACAGGGGGTTGTGTTAGGAGTTCTTAGTGTGTTTTCCTTCTTGGTTGGAGCGTACGCTTCGGTTGAAATTGCCATGACTGCCGCCGCCCGCTACGATAGATTCTTCTCGTAGCGGTGCTTTTGGGGCTGTTTGTGTCTGACCGGAAATAATGTTCATCCACCTGGGGCAATTTGTCGTCAAGCATTGGCGACTCGTGATTCTGTTGTGGCTTGTCGCCGCGGTGCTGGCGCGGGTTGCCGCGCCCCGCTGGGACGACGTCGCCCAAGACGGCGACTTCGCCTATCTGCCCGCCCAAATGAAAAGCGTCGTGGGCGAACGCTTGTTGCGAGAGGCATTCCCTCACAACCGCTCCAAGAGCCAAATCGTGTTGATCGTCGCCCGCGAAGGCGGCGAACTCACCGGCGTCGACCGTTTCGCCGCCTACGACCTAGCCCGCCGGTTCCTCAACATTCTCGGCGTTTCACGCATCGCGCGTGGACAACACTTGCAGCAGGAAATTTCCCGCGGCAATAATCCTGACAGTCCGCGAACCAAGGCGTTGCAAATGCGTCTGGCCGTGGAAATAGCGGCGGCGGAACACGCGTTGGAGGAAACGATTCGATTGAATCAGGATTTTGCGTCTGAGCGGGTTTTGGAGCGTTACTCCGGCGACGACCGGCGGATCAACGCCTCGGCGCACCTGAACCTCAGCCGGTTGCGAGAACTCCAAGGCGACCACCAAGCCGCCGAGCAAGAGCGGCGCCGGGCCGACAAATACGGCCAGGAAATTGTTCGCCAACTGCTCGATGCACAACGAAATGAAAATAAATTCGAGTGGCCCTTGCTCGATGTTTGGACTTGGTACGAAGACGTCTTTCGATAGCGGCTAGGCCGAAATCATCCTCACGCGAGGCTGGTCGTACTGCACCTTTCCAATGAATTCATGGCGACCGCCAACATCGAATTGATGCGTCGGCTAAACCAGCAGGTGGCGGAGGTCCGGCAACGCATACGGGCCAACCATCTGGAGGGGCTCCAGGTTTTGGTGACGGGTTCGGCGGCGGTCGGCGGCGATATGTTGCTCTCGGCTCGCGATAGCGTACGCAACACCGAAATGTTCACCGTGATTATGATCGTCGGGTTGTTGGTTTTTATCTATCGCTCGCCGGTGCTCGTGCTGCTGCCCTTGATCACGATTGCCGCCGCGTTGGTGGTTTCGATGGGAATCGTGGCGGCGCTAACGCGTTTGCCCGGTATTCCAGGATTCGCCTGGTTCAACCTCCAGGTGTTCACCACGACGCGCATTTTTGTCGTCGTGATTCTCTTCGGCGCCGGCACGGATTATTGCCTGTTCTTTATCTCGCGGTATCGCGAAGAGGCTTTGTCGGAAGCCGGGCCGGAACGGTCGATCGTTCAAGCCCTGGGAGGCGTGGGCGACGCCCTACTGGCCAGCTCCCTGACAACCATTCTCGGCCTCGCGACGATGTTTTTCACGGAGTTCGGCAAGTTCCGCAACAGCGGCCCAATCATTGGCCTGTGCTTGTGCATTACCTTTTTGGCGTGTGTCACGCTGACGCCCGCCTTGCTGCGCGGTTTCCAACCGCTGATGGCCTGGAGCCGCCGAATGCGCGGCGCGGCCACTACGGCGACGGCCAATGACAGCCCATTTTGGCGTGCGCTGGCGCGAGTGATTACCAGTTACCCGGCGCCAATTCTCGCCGTCAGCCTGGCCATCATGGCGCCGTTAGCCGGCATCGGCTGGATATCTTCAGGGCGAGTCACTTACGATTTTCTGGCCGGACTCGACGCCCGGCGGCCCAGTCGACAAGGCGCTGAGTTGTACAACCGCCATTTTTCCGTGGGCGATAAATCGCCGATCACGGTGGTGGTTCGCAAGCCAGACGCCGACTTCAACGAGGGTCGTGAAGACCGCAAGCAACTCGGCCAACTCACGCACTTACTTTACGTGGCCGGTGTCACCTCGGTGCGCAGTCTGACCGACCCCATGGGCGACTACCCGCCCAAAAAGCGTTATTCCCTCTGGCAGCGCAAAGACTGGCGAACCCTCTTCATGCGACCTCACCAACGCACGACTGAGGTGTATGTCTCGCAAGCTCCGGGATATCGAGGAAAGGTCTCGCGGTTGGAGGTGATCAGCGAATACGACCCCTTTTCCAAGGAAGCGATAGCGGTGCTCTCGGCGCTCGATGAAACGCTTGCCCGGTTAAGCGAAAGCCCCGGCTACTGGCAAGGCGCCCAGTTCGCCTTTCAAGGAACAACGGCCTCCATTTCCGATTTGCGCAAAGTCACGCAGTCAGACACCCGCCGCATTCAAGTGTTGGTTGTGCTAACGGTGTTCGCCGTGCTGCTGGTGGTGCTGCGCAAACCGATCGTATGCGTTTTCATGGTGGCTTCGGTGTTGCTGACGTATTTCGTCACTTTGGGAATGTCGGACATGTTCTTTCGAGTGCTCGAAGGCGGCGGCTACCAGGGGCTCGATTGGAAAACCCCGTTGTTTTTGTTCGTGATACTCGTCGCGATTGGGCAAGACTACAACGTCTATCTCGCCACGCGCGTTTTTGAAGAGCAAAAAAGATTTGGCCCTTTCACCGGACTGCGCCGCGCCGTACTTCGCACCGGCGGCATCATCACCAGTTGCGGCTTGATCATGGCGGGCGCCTTTCTGGCCATGACCAGCAGCGTTTGGGGGGACATCATCCCCGACTCGCTGCCGCTGCTCAAAGGCCTCTTCCCCGCCGACGGCGCCCTCAAAGCGATGGTGCAACTAGGGTTTTCGCTCGCCTTGGGAGTGCTGCTCGACACCTTCATCGTGCGGCCCGTTCTATTCCCAGCGTTTCTCGCCCTCTTGTGCCGCTGGCAATCGCCGCCGCCCGCCGTGAAGTAAGCCAAAAACTGGATAAATCCCGTTTCAAGGCCGTATCTGCAACCACTTATGCAGAAAGCATTTAGAAGTGGTCAGGGGCGGGTTCGAACCGCCGACACTCGGATTTTCAGTCCGATGCTCTACCAACTGAGCTACCTGACCATCTGGTTTCAGTGAATAAAGTTGTTTCAGTGAAAGAGGTTAGGGAAACGCAACTGTTTTCGCCGACCTGTTTCCTCGTAGACGAAGGCGGCGCCGCCCCGGTGATTTCATCACGGCGTGAAAAACGGGCGGGCGGCGTGAAACGACGTCTCAACTCCCCGGCGACTGCTGTAAGTCTACTTCATCGGCCATCGGGCGCAAAGCGCCCAATCAAAATGAGGCGCCGCCAGATGTGACCGCAGAGACAACGGCGAAGCGCACCTCGTGATTCGTATATTCAACAGGTTGGTTATTCCGAGCGGGGTTCGTCAAGAATGAGTTCTTGGTCCAAGGCGATATCAGCCAAGTGCTGGGTTTTTCCGCTGGGCCAGAGCACTTCGATATCACACGGCCCAGACAAATCGCCAAAGCCGAAGATGAGCGCCGGCTGGCGGCTGGAAGCGTAGCTGCCCCCTCCCACGAGTTCTTGCATCCATTGTTTTTCACCGATGCGAACGATCACCCGGGCGCCAATACCCCGGCGGTTGCTGCTTCGTCCGCGAAACTGGAATTTGAGCCAATGCCCTCGCTGGGAATCGTTGCGGAGAATTGCCGCCGGCTCCTGTTGATGAATAACCGCTAGATCGGCATCACCATCGTTGTCGAAATCGCACCACGCGACCCCCCGCCCCGCGTGTTTTTCCCCGAAAAAATCACCCGCGAAAGGCCTGATGTCTTGCCAAACGCTACCGTTGAAGGCCAGAACCTGAGGGCGCATTTTCCGCAACGGATTGCCGGGGTAATTCTCGATATGGCCGTTGGTGACGAAAATATCTTGAAAGCCATTTTGATTGAAATCGGAAATCACGACGCCAAAACCGAGGTACGGCATGGTCAGGGCGTGGAGTCCGGCGATGGCGGTGTTATCTTGAAAACCCTGTGCGCCCAGGTTTTGGTACAACGTGTTCGACTCATGATAAAAGTGCGATACATAAATATCAAGAAACCCGTTGTTGTCGACGTCGGCGACGCCCAAGCCCATGCTCGCCTGGTAGGAGCCATGCCGATTCACCGCGCAGCCTGAAAGATACGCCGTTTCCTCGAACTGTGCGTCGCCTCGGTTCTGGAAGAGAAAATTGGCCGTTGTATCGTTGGCTACGTAGAGATCGGGCAGGCGGTCGTTGTTGAAGTCGGCGATCACGACGCCCAGCCCCTTGTTGCCCTCGCCAAACAGGCCGCGCTGACGATCTTCCTGCGTGAACACGCCGTCGCCCTGATTCATAAAGCACGCATCGGGCCAAGGGTCGAGATCCCGAGGGTGACAAATGCGATGCTCCCCTTTTTTGGTGACGCACTCCATAGGGTTGTGAGGATCATAAACCAAATAGTTACAGACGTAGAGGTCGAGGTCGCCATCGAGGTCGAGATCGCCCCAGGCGGCTGAGCTACTCCAGCGAGGATCCGCCACTCTGGCAACCTTGCCGACTTCCTCGAACGTGCCATCCCCCAAATTGCGCCACAGCGTGTTCGCGCCAACGTTCGTAATATACAGATCGTCGAAGCCGTCGTTATCGTAGTCGCCCACGGCAACGCCCTGCCCGTAGCCATACTCGTTGAATCTCGCGGCGGCCGAAACCTCTTGAAAGCCAGCCTTGCCAATATTCCGATACAAGGCGTCTCGCGGCTGCGACGCATCGGCCGGCTTGGTGGGATCGCCGCCTTGGTTGAGCAGCAAATCCCAGCGTCCATCGCGATCAAAATCGAGCCAGCCGCCGCCGCCGCCGAGCGTCTCGACCATGATCGATTCTCCCTGCTCGCCGTTCTCGTACACATGCTGGAAACCCAGCTCTCGACTTACCTCCGAGAAATGAATCGTGGCGACCGGCGCCGTGGCGCGATTCGGTTTCGGAGCAGCGGGAGAAAACACAAAGGGCGCCGGCGCTTTCACTTCCGCATCTGGCGATTTCGCCACGGGCGGTTGAGAAGCCGAACCGTCGCAGCCAGCGCAGAACAGCGCTGCAAGAAAAAAAGGGGTGGCGAATACAATGCGGCCGGAAGGGAGGAAAGTCATTGGGAACGAACGTCTCGCCGGCATGTTGAGATTCATGAAACCAGATGGAGGTAAAAAAACAGTAGCCGTTCAACGTGGCGAGGGAAATTGCGACAACAATCTATCCGATGGCAAATAACCCATTACCGGTTGCGAAGAAGGGAAACGCAGAGGCCGCAAAGAGGCAGAGGGCCGCAGAGACGAAATGAAATAAAATCAAATCTCGGCGATACTCTTCGGCTGTGCAATTGAAGATACTCCGCACGGTAAGGTTTGACACAATTGCATCATGCTAGTGCAAATGTCACATTTTCACCCGCATAAAGTATAACATCGCCACCTTGTCACGGGACGACTGGAAATTTTTCTCTGCGGGCCTCTGCCTCTTTGCGTTCTCTGCGTTGAAATAGTCACCTGGAAATCGCCGGGCAATATCAGGACTTCCGCCGAAGGCATGTGGAAATGCGATAGCAATCTGTCCGATAGATCCGAACCCGTGAACGGTAAAAAAACAGGGAGACGCCCGGCTTGCGAGCATCTCCCTGTAAGAGTCATTACGTTGGCAATGCCGAATTAGGGCAGTGTGACCGACCGCTGGTCGTTGCGAACGCCCATGGAGTAACGAGTGACGTTATCAATCGTT
>JAJRWU010000229.1 GCA_024276655.1 Planctomycetota bacterium | reverse complement strand
GTTTTTCGCATTTAGGCCAAAAGCAAGGGACTTTGATTCAATTGCGGTGCATTCCTGGCGCAATCCGGCCGCAGTGCTCGTTCTAGCGACTAGCTTATCCTCCAGACAAGAAACTCAACGTCCAACTGGGGCAAAACAGGAGTACTGAGAAACGCGTCCGGCGTCGACGATTCCAAAACGCCGCGCATTGATTTTGCAGTTCCGGTGAGTAAGGTTGCCATACTTCACGCGGCAGCACTCGCTCGTTAAACGGCAAGCCGAAGGCGGCTGCGTTTCGAGCTAATCCATTTGGCAAGACAGAAAAACGCAGCCGCCTTCGGCTTGCCGTTAAACGAAAAAGGCGACTGTCGGCAAATAGATCGTGGCGCAACGGCCGCGTTCTGACGCATCATCGGCGAATGGTGCGGCGGTTGAAACAAATGACTATTGATAAATGCGACTCCCACGCTCCCCATGCACTGGCGGGATGCCGGTCACACCCATTTCCACTCACTGGCAAGGCAGCCATGAACAGCATCCGAGATTTACCGGAATTACAAGCACTCGACGCTCCCAAGATATTGGTGCGGATTCCACCAGAAACCGATATTCCCCTCACGCCGCGCGTGCGCCAGTTGATCGACACGCGCGACTTTCAAAGATTGGCCGGCATCCGCCAGTTGGGGCTGGTTTCGCTGGTGTATCCGGCGGCGCATCATACGCGGTTCGAGCATTCGCTGGGCGTCTACCGCATGGCTTTGCTGTATCTGCGGCAGCTTTCGTACGACGAACGTTTCAATCGACTGATCGCCACCGAGGACGCCGAAGCTTTTTTGGTCGCGGCGCTGCTGCACGACTTGGGGCATTGGCCGTTTTGCCACCCCATCGAAGACATGCAACTGCCGGGCGTGCCGGAGCATGAACTGTTCGCCAACAGCTTTCTGCTCGAAGGCGAAATCGCCGACGCCTTGCGAGACGATTGGGGAATGCAGCCGCGGCGCGTCGTGGCGTTGCTCTCCGAAAAACGCGACGACCCCCAATCCCGGCTCTTGCGGAGTATGCTTTCAGGACCCATCGATATCGACAAAATGGACTACCTGCCGCGCGACAGCCTGCACGCCGGCGTGCCCTACGGCCGCAACTTTGATCGAAACCGATTGATCAGCGGCCTCTGCCTGAACGCGGCGGGCAACGGTTTGGCGCTCACGGCGAAAGGCCGCACCGCCGCGGAAATGATGGTCTTCGCCCGTTACGTGATGTTCAGCGAAGTTTATTGGCATCATGCCGTACGCTCCGCAACCGCCATGTTACAGCGGGCTTTCTACATGCTGCACGACCAACTCGACCTAGACGCGCTCTTTCGACTGGCTGAAATTCCGCTGATGGCCCAGTTGCAACGCAGCGCCGGAAAAAGCCCCGCCGCCGACTTGTTAAACGGGCTTTTCGGCGGTTCTCGCATGCTCTACAAGCAGTTGGCTCAGTTCAGCAGTGTGGAGCAGCCGGAAATGTTCGCCAAACTCGCCCGGCGGCCGTATCCTTGGCTGGCGGCGTGCGCCGAGGAATTCGCCACCTTGGCCAGTCATCGGCTGGCGCAGCGCGTGGCGCCGCACGAAATTCTGTTCGACGCACCGCCGGTAAAACTGGAGGTCGATTTCGATATCGATATCTTCTACCCCAAGGAAGATCGTTACCGAGCATTGGGCGACGTTTCGCCCGTGGTGCGAACGCTGGCCCGCCAACAGTTCGACGACCATGTCAAACGGGTGCGGATTTTTGTCCATCCTCGGCTGGCGGGCGCGAAACTTTCGCAGGGTGAAATCCAGTTGATGATCGTTGAAGCGGTCGCGCGAATGGAATGCTGATAGTCCCGAAATAGGCTCCCAGTTGCAGCTCGGAAAAGCCCGGCTTTTTCAAAAAGCCGGGCTTCTCAAGCTCCGCTTCGGATTCGCCTGCAATCACTTTTCAGCGGCCCCGCACAACTATTGCCGCGAGTTGGCGGGCTGCTTGCCAAACGCGGCCTCTATGGACAGCCCGGCGCCGATAGCTTCGGTTGTTGTGGCGTCGGCTCCCTGTTCCAACTTTAGTTCCGCTCGCAAATCCTGGTAGCCGATATTGTCAGGCTGCAAGGCGATAGCCCGCGAATAATCCTCCAGGGCTTCGGCTGGTTTACCGGCGATTTGATACGTGACGCCGCGTTGCACCAACGCTGCGTCGTGCTTTGCATCGAGCGAGAGAACGAAGGTGAAGTCGGCAATCGCGGTTTTAAGGTCGCCCGCGCCCCGTTGCAACAACGCATGTTGCAGCCGGACGCCGATATCGTTGGGCTTGAGCCGCAGGGCGGCGTCCAAATCGGCCAACACGGCGTCTCGTTCGGCGCGCCGCGGCTCGGCTACTTCCGCCAAGCCCTGCTGTTCCAAATTGGTCAGCGATTTTCGCATGCGCGCCGCGGCCCGAGCGGTATGGAGGGCGGCGTTTTGAGGAGAGATCGCGAGGGCGGCGCTGTAATCTTGCAAAGCTTCGTCGTAACGCCCAAGTTCCGTCAAGGCATTTCCCCGGCCCTTCAAGGCCGAGCGAAAACGAGGGTGAATCTCGAGCGATTGGCTGTACGCCGAAACCGAGGCCTCCACATTGCCTAGTGCTCGCCAGACGAGACCCAAATTATAAAACCCTTTGTAATGCCGAGGGTGTGCGCTCAGCAGGGTTTCCAGGTCGGCCCGGGCCTCAGCCAGACGTCCCGCCTGTTGATAAAAAATCGAACGGTTGTTCAGCGCAAAGGCGCAGTGGGCGTTCAGTGCGAGCGCTTCGTCGTAATCGGCCAAAGCGGCCACCAGTTGGCCCGACACATGTTCAAGGCGTGCGCGCGTGGCGTAAGCGTCGGCCAGATTTGGGTCCACTTCCAAGGCTGCGGTTACATCGCGATTTGCGGCGTGGTTGTCTTTCAGACGCAAGAAGCATCGCGCCCGAATCGCCAACACTTCGGCGCTTGCTCCGTTTTTCAAGGCGCCGCCGCATTCCTGGACGACTTTTCGATACGCCTTTTCGACCGACGCCGCGCCGCCAACAGACGCAACCGCCAATTTTTCCGCCTCGGCGAACGACTTTTTAAGGCCCGCCAAATCTTCGGCGGACAGCGTCTCACCGCCTTGCCCCGCCGACCGCCCATTTGGCCCTGCTTCGCCCAGCCCCAAATCGCCCACTGTTTGGGCGCCGCAGCCGCCAAAACTCACCAGCAGGCAGCACATGACTGGAAGCAAATAAAAACGCCAAACGGCGGGATATGCCGGGAATATTGTTCGGGACATGCATCGCATCCTTGGTATTCGGCCGAGTGTGGTGAAGCTCTGTTTGACAACGCGTGGGGGAAATCATCGCGTTGTTTGGGGCAGCCTCGGCTGGGAACGGCGAATTATGAAGCGAATGCGCGGGCGAGGTCAAGCCGAATCGTGAGACAAAATGCGATAGCCCAAGATTGACGGAATGGCGAACCCCCCCGAAAAACCGCCGCTATATCCGGCCGGTGTTACCATTGATGTATAAACAACAAGGCATCAACGCCGACCCTACAAAACATGCTGAAGCATGAACGCCAACCCTAAAGCAGGCCGTGGTTGGTCAGCGCGGCGCGAAGTTGCGATTCCTCGGCGGCGCTGAGCGGCGTCATCGGCAGACGCAAATCGCCGGTGTCGCGGCCGAGCAATTTCATGGCGCACTTAATGGGGATGGGGTTGGTGGAGAGTCCCAACATGTGGCGGCAGAGCACGAACAAACGATGATGACGCGCCGCCGCGGCAGGCAGGTTGCCCGCGCGAAATTCGTCGATCAGCGCGATCATGTCTTGCGGCACGATATTACCCACCACCGAAATCACGCCTTCGCCGCCCACGGAAAGCAAGGGCAGCGTCATGCTATCGTCGCCGCTGAGCAGGGTGAGGTTGGTGTCGCCCAAAATTTGCGAAGCCTGGTCCATGGCGCCGGTGGCTTCCTTGACCATCGTGATGTTGTCAAGTTCGGCCAGCCGGGCGATCGTTTCCGGATCGATGTTTTTGGCCGAGCGGCCGGGAATGTTATAGACGCAAATCGGAATACCGACGCTCTCCGCCACGCACTTGTAGTGCTGGTAGAAACCTTCTTGCGTCGGTTTGTTGTAGTAGGGCGAGACCAACAGTGCTGCGTCGGCGCCTTCCTTGGCCGCCCATTTGGTCAGCCGCAGCGCTTCGGCGGTGCTATTGGAGCCGGTGCCCGGCATCACCTTGATGCGGCCGGCGGCGGTCTGCACGACCTCCGAGATAACGCGTTCGTGTTCTTCGTGTGTCAGCGTGGGCGATTCGCCCGTCGTGCCGGTGGGACAGAGGCAGGTCGCGCCGGCCGCCACTTGAAACTCCACCTGCGCGCGGAGGGCGACGAAGTCGACGCCGCCGTCCTTGAAGGGAGTCACGATCGCGACCGACAACCCGGCAAATGCCGAGCCTTTTCTGGCCGCCGTACTTTTCTGGGCCATGCGTCCACCAAACAAACTGATGCGTGAAGAGAAACCGAAACAACGCGGCCGGTCATTCTACAAGGTGCGCATTCGGCCGACGAGAGGGCCGCCCGCCGGCAAACACCCTTCACTTTTTAGCGGCCGCTCTATTCTGTTTCCGCCGATCTTGCAGCGTGTTGCCGCGGGTCAGGGTTTCCACTTTGCAGAGAAACATATCGGCCGTAATGTAAAGGGTCGATCCGTCCTGGCCGCCGAAGGCGCAATTGGCGGTTCGCTGGCCGGTGGAAATGCGGCCCAACAGTTTGCCTGCGGGCGTCATGATATAAACACCGCCGGGCCCGGTGGCCCACAGATTGCCCTGGGCGTCGATCGCCATTCCGTCGGGAAGGCCGGGCCGATTGCCGACCCACTTCGTGGCGTCATGCACCAAGCGGCTTGCGCCCAGCGTTCCATCGGCCTTCACCGGAAAGGCTTTCCAAATGGCGGCGGCCGGATCGGACTGCGCCACGTAGAGCGTTTTTTCATCGGGCGAGAGTGCAATGCCGTTAGGACGCGTCATCTCCTTGGTCAGCAGCGTGAGCTTACCGGCGCCGTTCAAACGATACACGCCGCACCAATCCAGCTCACGGGCCGGGTCGTCGTAGCGTTGCGGCAGGCCATAGGGCGGGTCGGTGAAATACAGCGCGCCTTTGGAGTGAAACACAAGATCGTTAGGACTATTCAAACGCTTGCCGTTGTAGTCCGACGCCAAAACCGTTCGCGTGCCGTTGGGTTCGAGGCGTTTGATCATGCGGTCGCCATGGCAGCACATGACAAGGCGGCCTTGGGCGTCGTAGATCAGTCCGTTGGAGCCGGGC
>JAJRWU010000228.1 GCA_024276655.1 Planctomycetota bacterium | reverse complement strand
GTGAAATGGAATCGCCCGGCCGACCAAGAGGAATTCTAAGGACTCGTCCGATAATAATTTGCCGAGTTAAAAGCCCGGCATTTTGAAAATGCCGGGCTTTTTTGCGACCGAGAATAACGTGGTTGGTAAATGCTCACCTGCCGCCCGCCACCGGCAGTGGAAATGTGAGCAGGCACACGGAGCATTATTCTCGAGCCTCCTATAATGGTGTTTCCTACAATGGTGGTCATTGGTTGGCATTTTCAGAGGAGCATTGCGTGAGCATTATCGACGAAAACCAGCGGCATTCCAGCGAAGCCCAGGTGCGGGAGCGTTATTCCGCCGCGGCGAATGCACTCGAACCCTCGCTCTGTTGTCCTGTTTCCTATAATTCCGACCACCTGCAGATCATTCCCCAGGAAATTATCGATCGCGATTACGGCTGTGGCGACCCCACGCAGTATGTGCGGGGCGGGGAAACCGTGCTCGATTTAGGCTCGGGCGGCGGAAAAATCTGTTACATCCTTTCGCAGGTGGTGGGTGCGGCGGGAAAAGTGATCGGCGTCGATTGCAATCGCGAGATGCTCGCTCTGGCTCGCAGCCACCAGGAAACGGTCGCGAAGTCGTTGGGCTACGCCAACGTTTCGTTTCACTGTGGACTGATCCAAGATTTGGCGCTCGACCTCGACCTTCTGGCGAAGGAATTGCGGCAGCGCCCGGTTGCCGATCAGTTTGATTGGCTGGAAATGCGCGCCGCCGAAGAGCGGTTGCGGCGCGAGCAAACAATGATCGCCGATGGCTCGATCGACTGTATTGTCTCGAATTGCGTGCTCAATTTGGTCCGCCGGCAAGATCGCGCGCAGCTGCTTGGCGAAATGCACCGCGTGCTTAAACGCGGAGGTCGCGTCGCGATTAGCGATATCGTTTCCGATCAAGACGTCCCCCAGCAGTTGCAGCAAGACGCTGAGTTGTGGTCGGGTTGTATTTCCGGCGCCTATCGGGAAGACGCCTTTCTGAAAGCGTTTGAAGACGCCGGTTTCCATGGCGTCGCGATAGCAGCCCGCGAGGAAGAACCCTGGCGCACGGTGCAGGGCATTGAGTTTCGCTCCCTGACCGTCACGGCTTATAAAGGCAAGGCGGGTCCTTGCTTGGAGCGCAACCAGGCGCTCGTTTATCGGGGACCTTTCCGAAAGGTGGAAGACGACGATGGCCATCTGTTTCGTCGCGGCGAACGAACGGCGGTCTGCGATAAAACCTTCCACCTGCTGCAAAACGCTCCGTACGATGAGGCCTTTATTCCGATCGAACCGCGCGAGGAAATCCCGCTGGAAACAGCGCAAGATTTCGATTGCCGCCGACACGCCCTTCGCTCGCCCCAAGACACCAAGGGCGCCGCCTACGATCTCACCGTTTTAGCCGACGACTGCTGCGGCGATGGCGGTTGCTGCTGAGCAACGGGCGGAATCAGGCCGGCGGCGTTGCCGCAACGGCTTCGGCGTAAGCCGCCTGCAAATCTGGATCTGTTTTCGTATGCGCGCCGCGATAGACAAACAACAACCCCAAGCGAGATTGGTCGGTCTGGTTGGGCGCGGAGTGGTGAATGATATTGCAATGGTGGATCGTGGCGTCGCCGGGTTGCAGCGTGGCGTGGAATTGTTCCTCCAGCGGTGTTGCCGGCGGCTCCGCCAGCCCGATCGAATTGCCCGTGACTCCCGACATTTTCGTCGGTAATTCGCCTTCGCGGTGCGAGCCTTTGATGAACGTGACCACGCCGTTTTCGAGCGTCACGGGATCGAGCGCGATCCAGAGTGTGAGCATGTCGGGAGGCGACTGGCAAAAATAGGCATTGTCTTGATGGTAGGGCACGCCGGAGCCGATGCGGGCCGGTTTGTTGAAAGTTTCCACGCCCTGCAACACGGGTTCGCCGCCGACAAGCTTTTTGATTAACTGCGTGATCTGCAGCTGCTGGGCTAGGTCGCGAAAGAACGCGTTGTGCAACTCCAATCGCCACAGATTACGAACGGTTTCGCCATTAGCCTCCAGGGTTCGCGCGTCGGCCGGTTTCGAGGCCAGATCATCGCGAATGTATCGCTCAATTTCGCTGCGGGCATTCTCGACCTGCGCGGCGGAAAAAAACCGGCGGAGGCGAACCACGCCATTTTGTTGGTAGTCAGACAAAATTTGTTCGTGGTCGAACATTTTCCTTGCACTTTCACTCGGTGGGCGTTTTAGCGGCTAATACGGCTCCATTCCCATGAATGATGCGTATTGATGAGAGCGAGGCGGAGCGTAACCGCTCATGGTTGAAAATGACGTTTTTTCGTTTAACGGCAAGCCATTGCCAGCCGTGTGAAGTATAGCCGCAAAAGACCTCCGCTCAATCTCGACAGAGGAAACCGGCTCTGCCGCCTGCAGCAACACCGCCCTTTGTCGAGGCGAGCATGAGTCGCTGACATTCCAGATCCGGCCGCTAAGCACCGCTCGATAAATAACGGTCGCATTTGTGTAGGCATCGTCGCCAGACGGTGGGTGAGCGGTGAACCATCCCACGCTCTGGCGAGCATGGCTACGCCACTAATTTTCCGCTTGATGCTAAAAATGGTGAAGAACCCTTTTCGATATAGGCTTCTCCCGTGCGTGGGTGTTAAACTCGAACGCACTTTTGATGCTCGACATCCAACCGGGGCGACACAGATTGACTTTACGCGGTTCCATCGCAAGCATGTAGGGAACAATCGCGAAAAGCTGAAATCACTAGCCGTTGCTCGACATTGGTTGTTTCAAATCTAGTCGCTTTTGAACCGAATCGCTACGGAATACGTAGATCATTTTACGGGTTTCTTTTGGTTTGTCGGGCCAGCCCGCCACTGCTAGAATGAGTGCGTCTCCTGGGGCAGGCGTTCCGCCCCTTTTCTTCAATGCGGCGCCTCAACGTACTTGCCAGTCGAAACGATGCGTGAACACAACACATGGAGTGTCAGCCTGGGTCGCTGGAATGGCGTCGATATCCGGCTCCATATGTTCTTTTTCCTCTTCGTGGCCTTCTCCGTTTACCTGGGGTGGCGCGAAGCCCAAGACGCCGCCGCCAGCGGCTTGGCGAGTTTGGGCGCCGCCAGCCTGCTGGTTTTATTTGTCAGCGTGCTGTTGCACGAATGGGGCCACCTGATGGCCGCCAATCGTTTTGGCGTGCGGGTTGAAGCCGTGGTGCTGGCGCCGTTCGGCGGGCTGGAGCCCATTCGTATTGATCGAGCCCCCTTCGCCGAACTGCTCATCTATTTGGCCGGACCAGGAGTGAACCTTGCGGCTTGCGTGGTTTCCGGCATTGTGCTCGCATTCTCAGGACCCGGCCAGATTCTAGGATTGATGAACCCGCTGAATCCGCTGGGTATTGGCGAAGGGGGCGTCGGCGCCGGACTAATACACGATTTTCCTCGTTTGATTTTTTGGATCAACTGGGCCTTGCTGTGCATCAATTTGATACCTGCATTTCCCTTCGATGGCGGTCGCGCGCTGCGCGCCGCGATCATGCTGAAACTCCCCACCGCCGACCGCCGCTTGGTGGGGCAGACCGTCACCCGATTCGCGCAACTTGGTGCGTTGTGTTTGCTCGTTTTGGCTTGGGTGTCTCGCGACGTCCACACCCATGGCCCGGCGCCAACCTGGTTTGCCCTGGTCTTGCTCGCGATCTTCCTTTTCTTTAGTGCTCGCCAGGAAGAACAGCAGTTGGAGGAGCGCATTGCCGAGACGGACCTGACGAAATCCGACTTCATGGACCTGCTGGCTGATTTTGCGGAATTCGAGCCTGAGGAACCACTGCCGCCGCCGAAAAGCTTGTTTACTCGGTGGCGGGAGCAGCGTAGCGAAGCGAAAGAAAAAATCCGGCGAGCACAAGAAGCAGCCGACGAAGCCCGCGTCGACGATGTTCTTGATCGGTTGCACAAGCTGGGAATGGACCAACTCCCCGCCGCCGACCGCAGTCTTTTGAACCGCGTGAGCGAACGGTATCGCCGCCGCACGCACCGCGCCTGAAAACGGTTCACGAACCCAGCGCACCGTCTTTCCCGTGCAGGCGGGAACGAAGGACGGGTCTAAAGGTTATTCAGACGCTGCGAGGCTACTCGAAATATTGCACCGCGTTGCGGAACACCGCCATGCCGTCGCCTTCGGGCGAAAGATTTTCTCGCGTCCAACGCGGGTGTTGCGTGCGTTCGATGTAACGTTCAGGATGCGGCATGAGCCCCAAAATGCGGCCGCTGGCGTCGCAAACGCCGGCCACGTTCCCTTGCGAGCCGTTGGGATTATCGGGGAAATCGAGGTTTCCATTTTCCGACGGGGCGTTTGCCTTACAGGCGTAACGTAGCGGCAGTTGGCCATTGCTTTGGAGCGCCGCGAGCGTGTCGGGGCAGCGGGCGACAAACTTTCCCTCGGCATGGGCAACCGGCAGGTACATCGTTTCGATACCGCGCAGGAACACCGATTTACTCCCCGCCGTTTTTAGATGCACCCAGCGGTCTTCAAACTGGCCGGTGTCGTTCCAGGTGAGTGTGGCGGGAGGACATGTTTCGCCATTTTCAGCCAGCAAAAAGCCGGATTTTAGCAAGATTTGAAACCCGTTGCAGATCCCCAGAATGAGCTTGCCGGCGGCCACGAACTTTTCAATTTCGTCTTTCAACCGAAGTTGCAATTGGTTTGCCAAGATGCGTCCGGCGGCGATATCATCGCCGTAACTGAACCCGCCGGGCAGGCAGAGAATTTGAAAATGGTCCAAACAGGCGCCGCCCTCCAACACGCGATTGATGTGAAGACGTTCGGCGCGCGCCCCGGCGGTTTGGAAGGCGAACTCGGTTTCGAGATCGCAGTTCGTGCCGGGGGCTCGCAGAATCAGGGCGCGTGGCGTGGGCATGATGAAAAAATGTAACCGTTCACGGGTTTTGAACTGTTGGACAGACTACTAGCGCAACTCCACGCGCCCTGCGCGGAAATCCAGATATTGCTCGGAGGTTTTCAGGTGAGTATTTTAACGCAGAGAACGCAAAGGCGCGAAGGGCCGCAGAGGACGGAAGCCAGTCGTCTAGGACCCAATTGACAACGCGATTCAATGGCGCGCCGATGACCATCGCCAAAACTTCGTCTGCCTTCATTTCGTCATTTCTTCTTCTCCGCGGCCCTCCGTTTTCCTTCTTCTTCGTATCCGTATATCGGTTATTCGCTGCCGGACAGATTACTACCGCAATTTCTTGCGCCGCGGTGAACGGTAATGAAAAACTTCGCTGAAGGTTCGGATCGTTCGGGCAAACAGTGATCGATACTTTCTGCAGCGATAGCTCGTTTAACGGCAAGCCGAACTCCAACGCAACGGCGCCTGCCAGGCTTCCTTGAGGTCGGCCAGGGCGGCGTCGATCACCAACGGAGGCGATGCGTTTTGGTTCTCGGGCGCGGGTAGGCTAAGTACTTCGAATCGGTTGGCGGCAACCACTTCGCCAATCGAGGCGTGCGGAATTCCTAGCATGATTTCTTCAAATTCTACTGCATGTTCGGGAGCAACTTCGCAGAGGAAACGCGTGTTCGATTCCGAGAACAGCAACCAGGCGGCGCGTGCGGCGTTTTGATCATCTGTTGCAAGATCTTCTCCGACCTCCAGCAGCGCCGCCGCTCGCGCCAGTTCGATTCTGGCGCCCAACTCTCCAGCGAAGGCCATTTCAGCGGCCGCCACGGCCAGTCCGCCTTCGCTGAGGTCGTGGCACGCCGCGACAAGGCCTTGTTGGATCGCGCGGTGCAGGGCGGCGAAGGTGCGTTTCGCCAGGGGAGCGTCGACTTTCGGCGGTTCCCCGCCAGCGAGGTTGTGAATCAGACTGAAGTGCGAGCCGCCCATTTCGTTTTTCGTGGCGCCTATTTGGTAGAGCAGGTTGCCGACGTGTTTGAGGTCCATGGTGACGCAGGTGGCAACATCGGGCACCTGCCCCATGGCGCTGATCAGGAGCGTGGAGGGAATGGAAAGCGTTTGGCGGGCGCCGCTGGCGTCGTCGTAACTGAATTCGTTGTTCAGGCTGTCTTTACCGCTGATGAACGGCGTTTCCATCGCTAATGCCAAGTCGTGGCAGGCCAGCGCCGCACGCACCAAGGCGCCGAGTGTTTCGGGGCGGTCGGTGTAGCCCCAGCAGAAATTATCGAGAATCGCGATGCGGCTGGGGTCGGCGCCGACGGCCACGCAGTTTCGCAGCGCTTCATCGATCGCGCTGGCGGCCATGTGGTAAGGATCACAATCGCCGAAATGAGGATTGATGCCGCAACTGATCACGAGGCCTTGCTGAGAATCGAGCAACGGCCGCACAACCGCCGCATCGCTGGGGCCATCGTTTTGCACGCCCACCAGCGGCTTGATAACACTGCCGCCCTGCACTTCATGATCGTATTGCCGAATGACCCATTCCTTGCTGGCCACGTTGAGCGAACCCAAAATGCGGAGTAAGTCATCGGTGTGGTTCTGAGGCGGAACAGCGGGAAGCCGCCACGCCACAACCGGCGACGGTTCAAATACGGCGTCTCGAACGACGGGAGGCCGGCCATCGTGCAGAATGCGCATGTCGAGGTCGGCCACTTCTTGTTCGTTGTAAAGCAGACGCAAGCGGCCGGTTGGCTTGAACGCGCCGATGATCGTGGCTTCCACGTTCTCCGATGCACAAAGCGCCGAGAAAGCTTCCCACATTTCCGGCGGCACCGAAAACACCATACGTTCCTGGGCTTCGGAAATCCAAATTTCGGTGTAGGAGAGACCGGCGTATTTCAAGGGAGCACGATCGAGCCAGACTTCGGCGCCAATGTCCTCGCCCATTTCTCCCACGGCGCTGGAGAAGCCGCCAGCGCCGCAGTCGGTCACGGAATTATAAAGGCCCCGGTCGCGGGCTTCGAGCAGGACGTCGAGCACGATTTTTTCGGTGATCGGGTTGCCGATTTGCACGGCGCCGCCGCTGAGGCTTTCGCTTTCACTGGTCAATTCCGCCGAACTGAACGTGGCCCCGTGAATGCCGTCGCGACCGGTGCGCCCACCCAAAGCGACGATCCAATCGTTGGGCCGCACGCGTTTTTTTGTTTTGTTTTTGGGCAGCATGCCCACATTGCCGCAGAACACCAACGGGTTGCCCAAATAACGGCGGTCAAACAGTACGGCGCCGTTCACGGTGGGAATGCCCATGCGGTTGCCGTAATCTCGCACGCCGGAAACGACGCCTTTCATCACCCGCCGCGGATGCAGCACGCCGGCCGGGAGTTCGTCGGCGGGCGTGTCGGGCGGGGCGAAACAGAAGACGTCGGTATTGGCCACCGGCTTGGCGCCCAGCCCGGTGCCCATGGGGTCTCGAATCACGCCGCCGATGCCGGTATTCGCCCCGCCATACGGCTCCAACGCCGAAGGATGGTTGCGCGTTTCGACTTTGAAAACAACATGCCACTCGTCATTAAAATGGACGACTCCCGCGTTGTCTTCAAACACACTGGCGCACCAGTCGGCCTCGCCCCACTTTTTTCGCAGCTCTTGCGTGGCGGTGAAAATGGTTTCCTTGAGCATGTTCTCGAAACGCCGCTCGCCGTTTTCATCGCGATAGGCGATCCGACCGGCCAGCGTTTTATGGCTGCAATGCTCGCTCCAGGTTTGCGCCAGGGTTTCCAGTTCGACGTCGGTGGGGTCTCGCGCCAGTTCGCGAAAATGTTGCTGGATGGTCTGCATTTCGACCAACGTTAAATAAAGCTGGCCCTCGCGGCTGAGATTTTCTAGTTGCTCGTCATTAAAATCTCGCAGCGGAACTTCCACCCGTTCAAATGCGTACGACGAACCGGGCGCTATCTGTTGCGGATCGAGAACGCCCAGCACGACGCGTTCAATGGCGTCGTTGGAGAGCAGCTTGGCGCCGACCACGGCAAGTTGCTCTGGGCTGACGCCGCCCACCCAGTATTTGCGAAACGTGCGCACCGAAGCGACTTCCAGCCCCAAATCTTTCAAGGCGTTTTCCGCACTGAGCGAGACGGGGTCCATCACGCCCGGCTTACGCAGCACGCAAATCGGTTGCAGGTCGTCGGCGGGCGGCGCGGCCAAACTGGCGTCGCCCACGGGCGCCGCAACGGCCCGCTCCACCACTTGGTCGGAAAAAAGTTGCACCGCGAGTTCGACGTCTGGCGGCGTCAAATCGCCTTCCAGCAAATAGCCCTGAGCGGCGCGGATGGTGATGTTTTCCGGGAGCCCCAAATCGGCGGCGTCGGCGGCCATGGAAGCTCCCAGTCGGTCTGGCTGGCCCTCGGCCGGATAGATGTCAATCTCCCACAGCATCACGATGTTTTTTCCCCGTCTCCAAGAGCCGTTTGAGTTTTTGGTGGTCGTCGTTTTCCAACGATTGCCGGAACGACGCCAGCACTGTCTCAAACTTATCGAGCGACTTCAAGACGTGGTCGCGGTTGTCGGCCAGAATCTGCCGCCAAAGATCGGCATCTCCGGCGGCAATTCGCGTGGTGTCTTGAAACCCCGTGGACGCCAAGGAAATATGCTGGAGCGACGTAGCAGCCGCCAACGCCGCGACAATCAAGTGCGGGGTTTGGCTGATCGCGGCCACGGCGGCGTCGTGCGCCGCGGGCGACATTTTTATCGTCTCGGCGCCCAGCGACAGCCAAAAGGCCACCAGTTCTTTAAGTTTTTTCGGCGCCCCGCCGCGTTTGGGCGTGACAATCACCCGACGGCCGACGAATAAATCGGCGCTCGCGTTCTCTGGGCCGCTCTTTTCCCCGCCCGCCATCGGATGGCTGCCGATAAACGCCACGTCGCGGGAGAATTTGCTCGGCAGGGCCGCCACGATATGCTCTTTCGTGCTGCCGGCGTCGGTAATGATGGCGCCCGCCGCACAATGCAGCGCCGCTTCCCGCACTTGTTCGACGATACCGGAAACCGGCGTGCAGATCACCACGAATTCAGCGTTTTGCACACCGCTGGCCAAGTCGAGCGTGGTGGCTGTCACGGCGCCCGCTTGTTCCGCGGCGCGTAACGAAGCCGCCCGCCGCCCCACGCCAACTACTTCTTTCGCCAACTTGCGTTTTCGCAGCGCCAGCCCGATCGATCCTCCGATCAACCCCACTCCAACAATGGCGACTTTTTTCCATCGCGGCATCGGCGCTCATCCTGGCAAAAAGAGAAAGCCGAGATTATAGCAGCCCGGCGAGCGCCCCGCAGGTTCGGTCACGATACACGACCTTGCCGCCCAGCACCGTGGCGCACACGCTCAGTTCGCCTAAATCGCCGTTGCCGTCGGCGCCGGGCAGGCGAAAGCAGACCAAATCGGCCGGCTGCCCAACTTGCAGTGCGTGTTCGCGGCCCAGCAACTTCGCCGGGCGCACGCTGGCCATATCCATTGCGGCGGCTAACGAGAGGTCGGCGAATCGCATCATGTTCGGCACGCCGACGCCAATCGGCAGCGCCGCGCCGGCCAGCATTTGGCGTTGCCCGGCAACCACCAACCGTCCATTTTCCAACACTTCCACATCGCCCAGGCTGGTCGAATAGCGGCCCGGCGCCGCACCGCCCAAGCCGGTGATATCGCTCACCAACACGATGCGTTCGGGCGTTTTGGCGCGAACCATGACCTTGACCACTTCCGCCGGCAGGTGATGGCCGTCGGCAATCAGGCTGGCGGTGAGGCGGTCGTCCGCCAGTTGCGACCAAATATAATTGGGGTGGCGGCGAATCATGCCGTGGGCGCCGTTTCCCAGGTGCGTGCTCATGGTCGCTCCGGCGTCGGCGGCGGCTTGGATTTGCTCCGGCGTGGCGGCGGTGTGCCCGATCGCCACCAACACGCCGCTATCGGCCACTTGGCGGATCACTTCCGGGGCTTCCTCATATTCGGGCGAAATGGTGAGAATTTTGATATCGCCAGCGGCCGCTTCTTGAAACCGTTTGAATTCCTCGATGCTGGGCGCCCGGCAATGTTCGAGCGGATGGGCGCCGCGGGGGCCATCTTCGGGCGACAAATAAGGCCCTTCCAGATGGATGCCCGCCACCCGGCGGCGCACGTCTGCATTCTCGGCGCAAGCCGCCGCGATGGTTTTCAGCGAATGATGCAGCGTTTCGAAACTTTGCGTGACCAGCGTCGGGCAATACGCCGTCACGCCGCAGCCATCTTGTGCGAAAGTGACTTCTTCCACATGCGAGATTTCCAGCGCCGGGTTCGTTAGCTCCGGCCCGCCGTAGCCGTTGATCTGTAAGTCGACAAAGCCGGGCGCCAGCCAACAGATGTCGTTCTGGTCTTGCATGGCAGCCGGTTCGATGGCCGAGATCTTGCCGTTTTCAAACGTGAGCGTCACCGCTTCATGCGTATCATAACGGCGGCCGGTAATGTGCATGTTTTTTTGTGCGTGGTGGGAGTTGCGATGGTTGGATGGCCAAACGCACTGGCAAACGTTTTCGCGATTGGCGGCATGACAACATCATACTTCACGACCGGCCTAAATGTCAGCGAGGATGTTTGGCCTCGCAAAAGCGTAGGAACTCTTCCATCTCGACAAAAACGCCTTGCCGCACGAATTGGATGATGTTCGTCTGTTCGGCGTGGCTGAGGCAGGCCAGCACGCGTTCCATTTCCGCGCGCGGACAGCAGCCGCGCATTTCGGCGTACGCCAACGACGCGCCCTGGTCGTACAACATGCCGGTCATTTCCCAGCGGCGGTCGCTGTTGCGGGAAACCCAAAGGAACGAGCCGTCGGGTTCAAAATAGAGTTGTGGTATTTTGGTCAGACGCTCGGCGGCGGTTTCAAACGTCACGCCCAAGGGCGTTTGGAGTTGCTCTCCGGAAACGACCAGTGTTTGGAGCGAGACGTCGTGAATCACCGCGTTGGGGCCCGGCGGCCGCGCTTCGGAAGGGGTTTCGGGAAGGGCCCAAACGGAAAAGTGCAAGTCGTCCATCGGAATTCGTCTGAGAAAAGAGGGCGTTGGAAACGGCGGGGGGCTGCCTGCTATAATATCCGGTTGACGCGGCATGCGAACCACACCCCCAGGAAAGTGTGGAAAAACGACATTCCGGTTCAGAAGCCCGGCTTTTTCAAAAAGCCGGGCTTCTCGCGCCGCCAATTCAGAATCTAATGATTCCACGCTTCCAAGAAAGATTGACTCCATGAAAACCCGCAACCTTCGATTCCTTTTGTTGGCATTCTTTTTCGCCGCCTGGACGTCGCCGGTTTTTGCCGACGACGCCGAAGCTTTCACTGTTGTATTGTTGCCCGATACGCAAAACTACAGCGAAAAATTTCCCGAAACCTACGTCGCTCAAACCCTGTGGATTCGCGAGCGGGCCAGGCAAGACAACATGAAATTCGCTATCCATTTGGGCGATATCGTTCAATACGCCAGCCGCGAGGGCGAGTGGAAAAACGCCAATCGGGCCATGGAAATTATCGACGGCGTGCTCCCCTACAGCATGGTTCCCGGCAACCACGATATGGTGCGGGCCAAAAGCGGCCTCACCCGCGACACCACGCTTTACAATAAGTTTTTTCCGCCGTCGCGTTATGCGGCGGAGCCCTGGTACGGCGGCCACATGGGCCAAAAGAACGATAATAACTATTGTTTTTTCGAGGGCGGCGGCGAGAAGTTCATGGTGGTGAGTTTAGAATTCGCGCCTACGGATGAAGCCTTGGAGTGGGCCAATAAGGTGGTGCGCGAACATCCTGGGCATCGTGTGATCGTGGCCACGCACAATTACCTGCGGCCTGGCGGGCGCGACACCAAGGCGCCGGCGTCGTACAAAATCGAGGGAAATAGCGGCGAACAGATGTGGCAAAAGTTTGTCAGGAAGCACAAGAATATTTTTCTGGTGGCCTGCGGGCATGTGTTGGGAGTCGCCTTGCAGGAGAGCGCGAATGACCATGGCGGCAAGGTGTACGAGATGCTCACCGACTACCAAGGTTTCCCGCGCGGCGGCGACGGCTGGCTGCGCACGTTGCGTTTTGAGCCGGCGAACAACAAAATTCACGTGGAGGTTTATTCACCGGTTTTGAAGCAGTACGACCGCCGCCCCAATCAAACCTATACGCTCGACTTTCCCATGCGCGGCGCGGCGCCGAAAAAGAAAGCCGGTTGATGCCCGCTTCCGAACAAAACCACCGGCCTTACCAGTTTCGTCCACCGTTGGAGTTCAGCCTTGAGGCTGCTTTGTTTTGGCGGCGGAAAAGATTACGAAAACATGCTAAGAACCGCTCGCGAAATTAGTGACGACTTGGCGGTTTTGAATTGCTAAACTCATTGCCGTGCAACGGCGTGATTGGCCCTCATTGCATCCCGTCATTTCACGAGCGGTCTTAGCCGTGTAATAAATGAACCACGGATT
>JAJRWU010000227.1 GCA_024276655.1 Planctomycetota bacterium | reverse complement strand
GATCGGCATTCTAACGAGTACCAGCCGCCGCCGCCGCCTTCGGTTACGGTGGCCACTCCCCTTCGGCAGACCGTCACGAACTATCTGGAGGAAACCGGTACAACCGAGCCGGTTGAAATGGTCGCGATTCGCGCCCGGGTGAGCGGGTATCTGGAGAAAATCAACTTCGAGGCCGGGCATGATGTTGAAGCGGGCGATGTGTTGTATGTGATCCAGAAGCGTGAGTATCAGGCCAAGGTCGCTTCCGCCCAGGCCGAAGTGAAGGCGATGGAAGTCAGCCTCAAGCTGGGGGAAATTGAATTCCAGCGGCAAAAAGATCTCATGCGTAAAAACGCCACCGCTCAAACGAGCGTCGATCAGGCGGAGGCCACGCGCGATGGCGGGATCGCT
This sequence comes from Planctomycetota bacterium, assembly GCA_024276655.1. Classification (GTDB taxonomy): domain Bacteria; phylum Planctomycetota; class Planctomycetia; order Pirellulales; family Pirellulaceae; genus SZUA-33. The sequence continues at coordinate 5,220 of JAJRWU010000227.1, read as the reverse complement.
GCCTTGGCCGCCGCCCGCGCCGCGCTCGATCAAACAGAGCTCGACCTCGAATACACCGAAGTCAAAACGCCGATCAGCGGGCGCGTCGGCAAGACACTCGTCAAGCTCGGGAATCTTGTCGGCGAAAGCGAGGCCACGCAGCTCACCACGGTGGTGGCTTACGATCCGATTTACGTCAACTTCAATATCAGTGAACGGGCGATACTGGCGGTGTCGGAACGTGAAGAAGGCAAGGAATCTCCCGGGACCAACATCACCACCGTCAAGGCGTTCATGCGCAGGGCCATCGATAAAGGCTTTCCCTTTGAGGGACACCTCGAATACGCCGACTTGGCGGTTGACCAGAGCACCGGCACATTTCTGATTCGCGCCATCTTTCCGAATCCTGATCGTAAAATCTTGCCGGGGTTGTTTGTGCGCATACGCGTTCCCTTGGGAGTCACGGAAAACGCGGTGCTCATTCCGGAGCGGGCGTTGGGCGCCGACCAAGCGGGCCGGTTCGCGATGATCGTGGGCGACGATGGCGTGGTGGAGCGGCGCAATGTTGCAATAGGAGCCAAGTACGGCGAAATGGTTCTCGTGACCGACGGGCTCAATGGCAACGAGCGCGTGGTGATCGATGGCATCCAACGTTCGAGGCCCGGCGCCGAAGTCACCGCGAAGGAGATTAAACTCTCCCCCGTCGAAGGCCAATTGGAATCGGTGGAGGAGGGCAGCCAATCGCCGATCGACGATCCAACCGCCACGCCGACCCCCGTAGACGCTACCAACGCGGAGAGCGAACCCTCGGGCGATGGGGGCGATGGGCGCGACGCCCCGTCAAAAAAGTAGAGACGCCCTCGAACTGCCCCAGCCCTCGAATCGCCAGCAAGGTGGATTATGTCTCGCTATTTTATCAACCGGCCGATTTTCGCCATGGTGATCTCGATCGTGATCGTGATCGCGGGCGCCGTCTCGCTGACCAGCCTGCCTATTTCAAAGTTCCCCGAAATCACGCCGCCGACGGTCCAGGTGACGGCGTTTTATCCGGGCGCCAACGCGCAAATCGTGGCCGAAACGGTGGCGGCGCCGATCGAGCAGGAAGTCAACGGCGTCGAGAACATGATTTATATGTCGTCGGTGAGCGCCGACGACGGCTCCTACACGCTGACGGTCACCTTTGAAATTGGCGTCGACATGGACATGGCGGCCGTGTTGGTCCAGAACCGAGTCGCGATCGCGACGCCCAAGTTGCCGCAAGACGTCTCTCGCCAGGGCGTCACGACCAAAAAACAATCGACCCAAATCGTGCAAATGGTCACGCTCACCTCCGACGACCCGCTGCACGACGCCCTGTACCTGAGCAACTACGCCACGATTAACGTCAAGGATGAATTAAGCCGCATTAACGGCGTGGGTTCGGTGATGACCTTCGGCGCCGCCGACTACAGCATGAGAATCTGGCTCGACCCCAACAAACTGAAAGCCCGCGGCCTCACCACCGAAGACGTGCTCAACGCTATTGCCGAACAGAATGTTCAGGTGGCCGCCGGCAGAATCGGCGAAGAGCCCGCCCCCGTGGGAACGGCGTTCCAACTCGTCATCAACACGCAAGGCCGTCTGCAAACCGACGAACAATTCGCCGATATCATTATCAAAACCGCCGAGGGGGGCCGCATTTTGCGCGTCGCCGACGTGGTCATCGACGAACTCCAGGACGAGGCCGGCAACATCATTCAAACGGGCGTCGAACGCGGCGGCAAGGACTACAACCGCGCGTCGTCTTTTAATGGGCAGCCGTGCGCGACGATCTTCATTTATCAACTTCCCGGCGCCAACGCACTCGATTTGGCCGACAAAATCGAAGCCAAAATGGACGACCTTCAGCGGAGTTTTCCGCAAGGCGTGAAATTTGATATTCCGTTCGACACCACGCTGTTCGTGCGGGCGTCGATCAACGAAGTGAAAGAAACTTTGTTTATCGCGGTGGCGTTGGTGGTGATCGTGATCTTCATTTTCTTGCAAGATTGGCGATCCACCATTATTCCCTGCGTGGCGATTCCCGTCGCCTTGATCGGCACGTTCGCCTTCATGGCCGGCATGGGGTTTTCGATCAACACGCTAACACTCTTCGGAATCGTGCTCGCGATTGGCATCGTGGTCGACGACGCCATCGTGGTGGTCGAGAACACGACGCGCCACCTGGATCGGGGGCTGAACCCGAAAGAAGCCGCCATCACCGCGATGGATGAAATCACGGGCCCGGTAATCGCCACGACACTCGTCTTGCTGGCGGTGTTCGTGCCCACGGCGTTCATGGGGGGCATCACGGGGCAACTCTTCCGGCAGTTTGCCTTGACCATTTCCGCCGCCGTACTGATCAGCACGATCAACGCCCTGACATTAAGCCCGGCGCTGTGCGGGATTTTGCTGCGGCCATCGGGCGAAAAGTCGTTTATCTTATTCCGCTGGTTCAACATTACGTTCGACGCCACAACGAGCATGTATAAGGCGGTCATTTGGAGCATGGTGCGGCGGGTGTCGCTCGTGATGATCGTTGTCGTGGGGCTGATCGCGGCCACGGGCTGGAGCTTTTCGCAGTTGCCCACCGGCTTCTTGCCGGTGGAAGATCAGGGTTATTGCTTCGTGAATATCCAACTGCCGGACGCCGCCTCGCGTCAACGCACCGACGCCGTCTTGGAGAAGCTGGAACAAATCTATAAGAACACGCCCGGCGTGGCGGACGTGGTCTCGATTTCTGGTTATTCCTTGCTGAGCGGAAACAACGGCTCGAATCTGGGGTTGGCGGCCGTGATCTACAAACCGTGGGACGAGCGAACAACGCCCGAGGAAACGCAAGACGCAATCCTGGCTCATTTGCGGGCGGAATTCAACAAGATCGAGCAGGCGATTGTGTTCGCGTTTGTTCCGCCTTCGATCGACGGCTTGGGAGCTTCGGGCGGTTTCCAGATGCAGGTTCAAGACCGCCAAGGCGTTGGGCTGGCCGAACTTCAGGCGGTCACCGATGAAATGCTCGCCGATGGAAATGCACAAAGCGGCCTGACCGCCATGAACACAACCTTTCGCGCCAACGTTCCGCAACTGTTTGTCGAGATCGATCGAACGAAAGTGAAAACGTTGGGCATCCCGCTCAATGCGGTGTTCGGCACGTTGCAGGCTTATTTGGGGTCGGCCTACGTGAACGACTTCAACGAGTTTGGCCGCACCTGGCAGGTGCGCGTGCAGGCTGGTCGGGAGTTCCGCGTGAAGCCGGAGGATATCGCCAAGCTCGATGTTCGCAACAACAAAGGCGAGATGATTCCCATTGGCGCCTTTGTCGACATTCAAGAGACGTTTGGACCGCAGGTCATTCAGCGATTCAACTTATACCCGTCGGCGCAAATCAACGGTTCGCCGGCGCCGGGCTACAGTTCCGGACAGGCCATGGCCCTGATGGAGCAAATGGCCGACGAAAAACTGCCCACTTCAATGGGCTACGAGTGGACCGGTATGTCGTACCAGGAAAACCAACTGAAAAACTCCACCGAACCGCAAGACAACCCGGCGTTCATTCTGACGTTGTCGGTCGTGTTCGTGTTTCTGGTGCTCGCGGCGCAGTACGAAAGTTGGACCAGCCCCGCAGCGGTAATTTCCGTCGTTCCGTTGTCGGCGATTGGCGTGATTGCCGCCGTCGCGATTGCTCACGCCGACCTCAACGTCTATTCGCAAATCGGCCTGGTGTTGTTGGTCGCCTTGGCCAGTAAGAACGCTATTTTGATTGTAGAGTTCGCCGCCGAACAGCGCCGCGCCGGGCTCAGTATTCGGGAAGCAGCCGCGTCGTCGGCGGAGTTGCGTTTCCGAGCCATTTTAATGACCGCCTTCTCCTCGATTCTGGGCTTTGTTCCCTTACTCCTGGCCAGCGGCGCCGGCGCCGCGAGCCGCGTTGCGGTTGGCTTGGCGGTTGTTGGCGGTATGGTTGCCGCAACCTGTTTCTCGCTACTGTTCGTGCCTTCGTTCTTCGTCGTCTTCCAAGGCCTGAGCGAATTCGGGCGGAAGCCGGAGTTAGAAAAAGAGCAGCCGGCGAAAGCAAAGACGCCCGCGGAAACAGAAGCCAAAACCGCCAGCCAGCCGGAAGCCGCGCCGGAGCAGAACGACGACGACGAACCAACGCCCCCCAAAGCCGACGCCGATCCCGCCTAAGGCCATTGCGAAAGCCTAAGGCCATTGCGAAAGAAGTTACCAGTTGTACTGAAAAAAGCCCGGCATTTTCAAAATGCCGGGCTTTTACTTGGCAAACAACTAATCGGTTAAACCCTCGTCCCGAGATTGAAGTATCGCTTTCCCGGCTCAGGCGTTGGCTTTCATTTCGGCAATGTGTTGGGCGGCGCCGACCAAACGATCCCAATTCTCTTCGATATACTCCGGCGGACCGCCAATCTGAGCCACCACTTGGGCCAGATTCTCGGTGGGAACCATTTCGATGGCGTCCCAGGGGCAGACCGTCAGTTCGTAAGGATTTGTCTTCTTCTGCGGGATATGAACACACACTTCGCAGCCCACGCAGCGTTCAAAATCGATTTCGCACCACGTTTGCGAACCCTGAATGCCAAGCCCAAATGTGCGGAGATCAATACAATCGACCGGACACACCTCTATGCACGATTCACAGCCCGTGCAATTGTCGGCGTTGATGATCGCGATTTCCTTGGGGATCTTCTTGCGAGGGGCCTTTTTCTTAGCCATGCGAAATCCTCTATTGCCTATAAACGACTCAGTGGAAACGGGTTAGGAAGTTTGCTTCCTTCTCAGCGGCGCTATCAAGCTAAGAAAGCGTGGAACAAATTAGTTCCTGAAATGGCGTTTAAGAAGTCCGGTTTATTGAAAAATCCAGGCTTCTAAATCGGGTTGTCGTCTTTTCACGCTTTCTAATTATAGGTGGACATCGGCCTTCTTCCAACCGGTTCTTGTGGCGATGTGAGCTTTGATTTTCAGTTTCCGTCGGATTCGCCGCTCTGGTTCGCGACATTGTTCGCCGCCGCGCCAAGTCGGGCGGTCCGACGCAGCCCGCAGCCGTCGAGCATCGTCCAGGATGGCCCTGATATCTGTACTGGTTCAGCGTGACGTTGAGTTTTGGTGAATCGCTAGTCGTGAGTAACAAAGCGGACTAAAGGCAGTATTTCTGGGTTGCGTTTTTCGCATTTAGGCCAAAAGCAAGGGACTTTGATTCAATTGCGGTGCATT
>JAJRWU010000226.1 GCA_024276655.1 Planctomycetota bacterium | reverse complement strand
GCGATCAACAGCGTTTTCGTAAGGCGCAACATAACTAAACTCCCTGTAATGTGAATGGTTTTTCGATTCGGCTGGGTTTCCGCCCGTTGCCTGTGTCTGTAATGCACAGCGAAGGTTCGGGAGTTTTGTTACACCTAAAACCAGAAACTTTTTTCCGGTCTCATCCCCCGCCGGCCTTCACCAAGGGAATTAGGATTTTTCCCATTCACCGGTCAAAAATAGTTAAAGATTCTTTCCACGCAGAATTCCTCGACGCGCGATATACTTCACGCGGCTGGCAATGGCTCGTTTAACGGCAAGCCGAAGGCGGCTGCGTTTTTCTGTTCTGCCTGAACGCGTGGGCTCAAAACGCAGCCGCCTTCGGCTTGCCGTTAAACGAAAAATGCGACATTTTCAACGGCGCGCGCGATAGCTCCCAGTCGTGTACTCAAATGTGGATGTCAAGAAATGCAGGCAGGCCGCCCGGAAAGCCCGAGCGACCTGCTCTGTTTTGGAATGTCGGTGAAAACGCCGTCGGTTTAGTGGCCGTAACCGTAACCATGCCCGCCGTAACCGTAACCATGCCCGCCGTAACCGTAACCATGCCCGCCGTAACCGTAACCATGCCCGCCGTAGCCGTAATCATAGCCGTGTCCCCAGCCGTGTCCCCAGAAATGCGGGTAGTGAACTGGCTGGTAGAAGTGGTGTCCATAAGCGGGGTAATAGTTATGCACGGGTGCGTATCCGCCGTAGAAGCCGCAATCGTTTGCTTGGGCTTCGTTGGTGTTCATGGCAAATACGCCGACGACCAGCAAACCAGCGATCAACAGCGTTTTCTTCAGGCTCGACATAACTACACTCCCTGTAAAAAAGTTTTTTCGATTCGGCTGGGTCTCGGCCCATTGCCTGTGTCTGAAATGCTTAGCGAAGGTTGCCGCATTTTGTGACACCTAAAACCAAAAACTCTTTTCGGGACTGTTCCTAATCGCCGCTGCGGCGTCTTCTGCCGTTCCCGTTCCCGTTGCTATTACCACGACTGGGCGGCGCCAACACGAGTTGAAAATTGCCTTTGCCGAGCAGGTCGTCGATGCGGGTTCGCATTTCGTCGCCGACCTCCACCTTGAAGCTGTTGACGCGTAGTTTTACCTGTTTACCGTCTTGCAATTGGAGCAGCAATTGCAACTCCTTCGAGCCGGGGTAGCCACGCAGAATCTCGCGTAGTTTCGGCAGGCAGGAAACGCCATGCGCCGCTTCGTCGACGCGAATGACAACGCCCCGCGTGAACCGTGTTTCCAGATCGTCGATGCTGATCACATCGTTGCAGATCAGGTTGGCTTCATCGCCGCCGCGGCGGTCGACCGAACCGCGAATCACGACGACGGCGTCGGCCGTGATCGATTCGCCGTGCTTGGAAAAATCTTCCGGCCAGAGAATGCAGCGGATCGAACCGTCGACATCTTCCAGGTCGAAGTTGGCGTATTTGGAAGGCGCCCCCGGTTTGGGATTGCGCACATGGGCCGTTTTGATCGACGAAATCATCCCGCCCAACGTCACGCTGCCCCGCGCCTTGACGCCCGCAATGCTGGCGGTGGTGTGCGTGCAATGCCGCGAGAGTTGGTCTTGAAATTCGGCCAAAGGATGCGAAGTGAGGTAGTACCCCAGCACCTCTTTCTCCAGCAACGACTGTTCCCGGTCGGTAAGCTCCTCAACGTCGGGCAGAGCCGCCGCGGCGTCCGGTTCTTCTTCCTCGATATCGCCGAAGAGGTTCGTTTGCCCCGAACGACGATCGGAAGCGGCCTTGGCGCCGCCTTGAATGGCGCGGTCCGCCACGGCCAACAACGCAGCGCGGTTGCCGCCCAGGGTGTCGAAACCGCCGGCCTTGATCAGCGTTTCAATCGGCGCCCGGCCGCAAGCGGAGGGGTCTACGCGTTCGCAGAAATCAAAAATATCCTTGAAGGGGCCGCCCGTTTTTCGAGCCGATACAATCGCCTCGGCCGCAGAACCGCCGCAACCCTTGATGGCCGCCATGCCGAAAATGATTTTGCCATCTTGCACGTCAAATTCGACGTCTGACAAATTGACGTTCGGCGGCACCACTTCGATTCCCATCCTGTCGCAATCTTCAATGTGCTCGACCAGCGAATCCTTGCGTTTGAAGTTGCGGCCGGGAATGTCGCCGGTGAGCAGGGAGGCCATGAACTCCAGCGGGTAGTGCGCCTTCAGATACGCCGTTTGAAAAGCGATCAGGGCGTAGGCGGTCGAATGACTCTTGTTGAAACCATACCCGGCGAACTGGATGATCATGTTCCAGTAGTCGGTGGCTTCTTGTTTGGTCAGGCCATTTTCGACCGCGCCTTCCAGAAACTTTTCCTGATTCTGGTTGATCAACGCTTCTTTCTTCTTGCTGATCGCCTTAATGCACGTGTAGGCGGCGGCCAGCGGAATGCCGCCCAGTCGGTTGAGAATTCGCATCACTTGCTCTTGGTAGACCATCACGCCGTTGGTCTCTTCCAGTATCTCCTTGAGCACGGAGTGCTTGTACTCCGCCTGCTTGCGGCCATGCTTGATCGCCACGTAATCGTCGACCATGCCGCCCTTGAGCGGACCAGGCCGATAGAGCGCGTTGGTGGCGATGATATCGCGAAAATGGTCGGGCTTCATTTGCTGGAGCAGATCGCGAATGCCGCCGCTTTCCAGTTGGAACACGCCCTTGGTTTCGCCCCGGCAGAGCAGGGCGAAGGTTTCGGGGTCGTCGAGCGGGAACTTGTGCGGATCGACATCATCGCCGGTCGTTTTTTTGATCATATCGACCGCCGTGCGGAGGATCGTGAGGTTGCGCAGACCGAGAAAATCCATCTTCAAGAGGCCGGCGTCTTCCACATCATTCATCGACCACTGCGTGATGATATCGGTTTTTCCCGGCACGCGGCCCAGCGGCACATACTCTTCCAGCGGCTTGTCGGCGATCACGACGGCGGCGGCGTGCGTGCCGACATTTCGCGCCAAGCCCTCGACTTTCAGAGCCAGATCGAGCAGTTCGCGAATTTCGCCGTCGTTCTCGTACGTGGCGCGGAGGTCGTCTCCTTTTTCCAACGCCTCCTTGAGCGAAATGCCCAACTCCTCCGGCACCATTTCCGTAATCTGGACGACTCGCGCCAAGGGCACGCCGAGCGCGCGGCCCACATCTTTGATCGCGGCGCGGGCCGCCAGCGTGCCAAACGTGCCGATTTGCGCGACATTCTTTTCGCCATACTTTTCCTTCACGTAGCGAATGATGTCGCCCCGCCGCTCCTTGCAAAAATCGACGTCAATATCGGGCGCTTCGAGACGATTTTCATCCAGGAATCGCTCGAACAGCAAATCGTATTTGAGCGGGCACACATGGCTCAAATACAGGGCGTAACACACAATCGCGCCGACGCCGCTGCCTCGCACCGTGGTGGGAATATTGAGCCGGCGGGCCTCCATGACAAAATCCCAACAGATCAAAAAGTAGTTGGGAAAACCTAGCTTGGAAATCACGCCCAATTCCCGATTGAGGCGGTCCATCACGACTTGCGCCAACTCGCCATCGGGACACATTTCAGGGTTGTCGGCGTAGCGCTCCCGCAAGCCTTGCAAACACAACTCCCGCAGATATTCCTCGGCGGTTTTTTCCTGGGGAAGCGTGTAGGTGGGAAAATGACGCTGGCCCAACTCCAGTTCAATATCGACGGAGTCGGCTATTTCCTGGCTCCGCGCGACGGCCTCTTCCAGGCGAGGGAAAGCCTCGTACATTTCCTCGGGACTGCGTAGAAAATACTCGTTGCCGTCCATCTTCATGCGGTTGGTGTCGGTGCGAAACCTGCCGGTGTTGATGCAGAGCATGATGTCTTGGGCGCCGGCGTCTTCGCGGTCGACGTAATGGGCGTCGCTCGTGGCGACCAACGGCAGGCCCATCTTCTGCGCTACTTGCACGGCGCCGTCCAACGCCAGCCGTTGGATTTCCACGCCGTTGTTCATGATCTCGATGAAGTAGCGGTCGCCAAACAGGTTGTGAAACCAGGCGGCGGTTTCCATCGATTCCTCAAGTTCATTCTCCCCGCCATGGCCGCGTAATAGCGCCCGATTGAACTCACTGGAAACACAGCCGCTGAGGCAGATAATGCCTTCGTTGTATTGCTCCAGCAGCTCCTTATCGATGCGCGGCTTGAAGTAAAAACCCTCCAACGACGCCTTCGACGCCATCCGCACCAAGTTTTGGAAGCCGGTTCGGTTCTTTGCCAGCAACGTGAGGTGGTAGCTGGCTTCCTTCATTCGGCCGGCGCTTTTATCGAACCGGCTGCCCGGCGCGATATAGGCTTCGTAACCGATGATCGGGTTGATGTCGTTTTTCTTGGCTTGACGATAAAACTGCAACGCGCCGTGCAGGTTGCCGTGATCGGTCAGCGCCAGCGCGTTCATGCCGTGCGACTTGGCGCGCTCGATCAACTTGGGAATCGAACCGGCGCCATCCAGCAAACTGTAATGGCTATGGCAATGAAGATGAACAAACGAACGGTCAGACATGGCGAATCCATTCGTGAAGGATGGGAGTAAAAATCAAACAACGCGCGTTCCGCAGCCCGTACGCTGGCAACCTACCATTGCGGACGCCAGCTCGCTATCCTGCTGGGGAAGGGCCAGCGAATGGCTACTTGGAGAGGACGCGTGTATCGGCTTTGGCGGCGCGTGCGGGTGAATCGTGAGTTGAACAATGACACCATTCTTCGTTGAACGCCAAGCCTTCGGCTTGAATGGAGCACGATCATCTCTCGGTAGCGCCGCCGCTGGGCCGCTAAGCATCGAGCGGAAAATTAGCGTCGTAGCGATGCTCGCCAGAGCGTGGGATGGTTCACCGCTCACCCACCGTCTGGCGACGATGGCTACGCAAATGCGACAGTAATTTCTCGAACGCCGCTAACCGGTCATGCCGCCGTCGACCGTGATTACGGCGCCGGTTATGTAGGAGGCGTCGGCGCTGGCCAAAAAGAGAACGGCGGAGGAAACATCTTCCGGCGTTCCCAAACGCTTGGCGGGAATTCGCTTTTTCACTTCGCCTTCAATTGCCGGACCCAGCGCGCGTGTCATGTCGCTTTCGATAAAGCCGGGCGCCACGGCGTTGATCGTGACTTTGCGCCCCGCCAATTCGCGGCTGAGGCTGCGCGTTAAACCGATCAACCCCGCCTTCGATGCGGAATAGTTGGTCTGCCCCGGATTGCCGATCAATCCCGAGACGCTCGAAATGTTGATAATGCGGCCGAAGCGGGCGCGCATCATGTAGCGCGAGGCGGCCCGACAAAACAAAAAGGCGCCGCGCAGGTTGGTATTGATGACGTCGTCCCAATCGGCGTCCGACATACGCGGCAGCAGCGTATCGCGGGTGACGCCCGCATTGTTGACCAGAATATCGATCTTGCCCCACTTTTCGGCGATTTCATCGACCACGTCGTCCACGCGCTGGCGGTCGGTCACATCGCAGCTAAAAGCTTCGGCCAAACCGCCGGCGGCGGTAATCGCCTCGACCACGCCGGAAAGTTTTTCGGCGTTTCGGGCCAAACAGGCCACGCGGGCGCCGTTGGCCGCCAGTCGTTGGGCGATTGCGGCGCCCAGTCCTTGCGAAGCACCGGTCACGATTGCGGTCTGCCCTTCAAGGCAGACGGTCATGGGGGAAGACTCAGACATGTTTTTTCTCTAACTTTTTCGCTAACCTGGCACGTTTTGAAAATCTATTTTCCGTTTGATTCGCCGCATCAAACCTCGCAGCACTTTTCCCGGCCCAATTTCGAACAGCCGATCAACGCCCTGCTCCAGCAAATACCGCATGGAGTCTTCCCACAGCACGGGCGAGACAACCTGCCGCACCAGTAGCTGGCGAATTTCTTCCGGGTCGGCATGAGGACGCGCGTCGACGTTCGATATGACTGGAATCCTGGGCGGGCTAATCGAAAGGTCGGCCAAGGCCTCCTTGAGTTTATCGACAGCCGAATCCATTAGCGGCGTGTGGAAGGCGCCGGCCACCGCCAGCGGTATGACTTTCATGGCGCCGGCTTGTTCGGCCAACGCCGTCGCTCGTTGGCAGGCGGCGGTATCGCCCGAAACCACAATATTCGCCGGACACAACAAATTCGCGATCTGCAAGACTTCGCCTTCCTGGCGGGCCTGTTGGCAGATGTCTTCGACTTGCTGGCGTTCGAAGCCCAGAATGCTGACCATGCCGCTGGGCTGGACGTCGGCGGCTTCTTGCATCGCCTGACCGCGACGCTGCACCACGCGCAGCCCATCTTCGAAATCGATGGCGCCGGCAAACACCAAAGCGGTGTATTCACCCAAACTCAGCCCGGCGGAAAACTCGGTGCCCGCCACGAGATCGGCCGATTCTTCCCGCAACGATTCCAAAGCCGCCAAACTGGTGACAAAAAGCGCCGGCTGGCTGTACACCGTGGAGTTGAGTTTTTCAGCCGGCCCTTCGGCGCAGAGCTGGGCCAAATCGTAACCCAGAACCGCTGCGGCCCGCTCAAACAGTTCACGGGCCGCCGGCAGGCGTGTACACAGTTCGCGCCCCATACCCACGGTTTGCGCGCCCTGCCCCGGAAATAACAGCGCAGTCTTACTCAATGGGTAATCCTTGGTCTTGCACTTTTATCGAATGCCAACGGGGTGAAGCTCACATTTAGGTAGCGGCGCCGGTCCCGTCCATGACGACGCGGCCCATGTAATAGCCGCACTTGGGGCATACGTTGTGCGTTGGCGTGGCGGAACTGCATTTCGGGCAGTACGCCAGTTGACGCGCGGTAACGCCATCGTGCGAGCGACGTTTTCCGGTGCGGGAATTTGAATGTTTACGTTTTGGAACAGCCATGGCGACAATACTTCTTCAATGGTGGTAGTGTAAGGACAAGCGGTACATGCTACGAGAAAAAGAGTGAGATTGTCAAGGAAGGCTGGAGGTCGGCAAGTTTCCAGCGCCCTCAGGACTCGTCCGGAAATTATTTTCCGAATTAAAAGCCCGGCATTTTGAAAATGACGGGCTTTTCTGAACCACCGCCGGTAATTAATTCCGGACGATTCTTAAGTCGATTTTGCCGCCAAGAAGTACGGCCTGTCATTCGAACGAGGGACACAAGAAACATCGCAACGTACTGATATGAACCACGTTGCGACAAAAAACTAGCAGGTCCTGGGTCTTGGCCTGTTCAAGTTGAGCATGTGATGCCCGAGTGTTACTCTTTATTGGCGTTAGAGAGACGGATTCACCGACCAGGGCAAAGCCGGGCGGAGTCTTTTTTCGATCTTTTATTACGGGACGGGACGATTAATGAAAAAACTTCCACTGGTGACTTTGCTCGGCGTGATCGTGATCGGACCGATGGTCGTTCATTCGCGGTCGGCCCTGGCGGCAACGAAGATTATCGTCACCATCGACCGCGGACGCGACCTCGGTCAGAGTTTCGGCTCCCTGTTCTAAGCCACCAGCGACGACGGCTCCGTCGTCCTCGGGGCCGGATTCCAGAATGCCTACAATACGCGATACCGCGCCGATCGTCACGCCATTCAGTTCTTCGTTCGCCCAACCCATGGCGATCGCAAGTTTACCAACGCGAAGCTGCCACGCCCCAATAAACTCTGCGGCACGTATCTGTCCGTGAGAGATGGCGTCGTTCACTCCACGTACGGCGGAATCAAGGCGTGGAACCCAGACACTCGTGCATGGCAGGATGCGTCTGGCGTCGGCGGCAATCGGGAAACCATGCGCATCGCCGCCGGACTGTTACAGTTTGGCGATAGTTCGGTGAAATTCAACCACACGACGATTCTCGGCCCGCCCGAAAAAGGGAAGTACCAGTTGTTCTTTTACGCCAACGGCCACTTGTGCTTTTATCACGTCAACCGTGGCAATGGCGCTTATCGCCCGTACAAGAACGATAAAGATGGATTCAGTAAGCTCTACGCATGTCCCTGGACGCCGGAGCAGACGGTCGTCGATCTTTCCCGCGCCGTCGTGCTCACACTTCCAGTGGTTGGCGAAACGACTTTCGCGTGGGGACAGCTCGGCGAGCAGATCGTTACGGGCTCGAACATCGGCGGCTTCTACGTGTTCGAAGACGAATCATGGCGCATGCTCCTCGAACCCAGAATCGGAGTCAGTTTTCAGCTTTACTCGACCCTCGCGTTCCACGACCGACTACTCCTGGGGCAGTACCCGACAGGCCGTTTGTTTGAGTACGATGGCAAGAAGCTCACCGACCTGGCAGGCTGGCCGCCGGTATTGCCAGGCGTTTCGCGCAGTGCGCGCGAAGCGCAGACGACCGCGATCTATGGCGGCGACGTATTTGTCGGTGTCTGGCCGTGGGGCGAGGTGTGGCGTTACAACCCCGACAGCCACAAGTGGACGTTCACGCGTCGGATGTTCGAACACCCGGAACTTTCGGATAAGATCACCCATCCCTATGAGATCGAAAACCGCAACCATCCTGTCGGTAACCGGTGGGGACAGCGTGTAACCAGCTTGGTTCCAAGCGGCTCGGACCTGTTCATCGCAACGTCGGCGAAATCGCCCTATGAATGGAACGAGAAAATATTTCCCTTCCTCGCTCCGAACAAGTGGAAGTCTTACGGTTCCGTCTATCGGATCACGATGCCCGGTCACCTCGGGGCGCCCACCCGCTGGACCGAAGGTCCCACGACGTTCGAGTTTGTCGTCCGCCCGACGGAAATCAGCATCTCCCAGGACGGCAAACAAATCGGTATCGCGAAGCTGATCGGTCCACTGGCCGAGCGCCTTAAAACGAATTCCGAACTCAAGAACATTAAATGGGGCGAAGGCATTTACGGCCGGTTCGGCGGCGTGGCCATAGAGGGGGAAGTCCAGAGCACCGCAAAGTAAGATGCACGGCAAGCGAACGTGCGGCATGAATTCGGCCATGAATTCGGCGTGTTGGGCGTCGTTGAGGCAAGTCCATACGCAGCCGTTGGGGCGATCGATCTCGAACGCCGAAGTGCGGTCCAAGAGTTCCTGTGGCAAACGCTCGCGGAACTTGGCCAGTTTTTCCTGGAAGGCTTGCAGTTGTGTGGCATCGCCTTTCAAGCCGGGCGCCGGATACGCTTCCACACGCAATTTTAGTGAGAGCGTTTCAGGCGCCGCGATTTCGACAATTTCTTCATCCGCCACCCGATACGCCAATGCCAGCGGCGCTAGCATTTCGGTAAGCTTCTGATCCAAGGGTTGGTTGTCGGCCAAGAACGACGCCTCGATTTCTGGCGTCAAACCGAGAGCGTATAAGCTTTGCCAATCGACCAAGAATTGCGCCCCGCTGATTTCCCGCAACCGGGCGAGGATGGTGGTCAGCAGCACGGGCTGACTATAGTTCAGCCGCAGCGGTTTCGCCAACCGCTCACGACCCCGTTGGGCCGCCTCCGCCCAGCCCAGCGCTGGCTTGCCGGAGTTCGTTCGCACGCCGCGAATTTGCTCCAGCAGTTTTCCGACTTCCCATTGCACCGTTTCGGTATGAGCGACCACCAACTGGTGGTCGTCGATTTTGATCTGCACGCCTTCGTCGGACCAAGAGCCGGGGTGCAGCAGGCGTTTAATCCGGGCCACGAATTCGTTACGGCTGGCGGCGTCTTCTCCGACGAGCGCGGCAACATCATACGTTTGGTTGTCATGGGCTTGCTGCTGCTGACTCTCCCGCCAGGGCGTGATCAGAATGTTTTCCTCTTGCACGACATACGCCAGCGTGAGCGGCTCCAACGCGGCGTGCAGCGCTTCGCCCACCGTGACGTCGGCCAATTTGACCTGCACGGGCGTTGTGGGACGCACGCCCGCAACCGCCAGCACGCGAGCGTCAACGGTAATGGGGGCGGTTGTCAACTCCTGGATGAACTCCAAAAAGACAAGCAGCGGCGTATCGGGAAAATCGATTTGCTTGATCGTGATGCCCAACATGGCTTCAACATCGACCGGCGGCGGCAATAGGCGGCCACCAGATTCGAGAGGCGGCGTTTCGCCGGCGGGCGCTGGCGCCGATGGCACATTCGGCGGGGGCGCTTCGGTATCCAGAAAATCAAGGAGGTCGTCCAATTGACGCAGCGCTTTTGTCTCTTCAGGATTTCCGAGAGGCGGCGATGATGCTCCCGCAACCGGCGGCGGTGCAGCGGGGGCTGGGTTGGAAGTTGTTCCGCTGTTCGCCACCGGCGGTGTTGCGGGCGCGTCGCCACTGGCCGATTTGGAATGCGTCTGATTGGCTTCGTCTGACGATGTGCGTTGTTCGGTGGGAGGTTCGGCAACCGTCGGCGGCTCGCTGTCGCCGGCGGCTTGCGGCGGGTCGTTGCCCGTATTATTCGCTTCATTCGTGGGCGAAGCGTCGGTCGACGCCTCCGCATTCGCTTTCGACGAAGACACCGCGACTGGCGGTCCGCTCACGGCAACCGGCGCCTCCTCCGGTGGATTTCGAGAAGCGACAAACGCCAACAAGCCGATAGCCAACACCGCGCCAAAAACACCCATTCCCGCCATCATGAGAATGCGCCGCAGGTTGGGCGTGAGAGACGATTCCCGTTGCGCCGGTGGCGGCATAGTTTCTGCTTCAGGGGGCGTTTCTGCTTCGGTCGGCGGCGTTGTTTCCCCTTCGGGCGGGGCCACCGCCGGGGGTTCGATATCGTCAACCGTTTCGGACCAATCGCTGTCGTAGGAATCGTCGCTCTTGTCGCCAGAGGCCGCGGGCACCACGATGGAATCGGGAAAATGAAACGAGCCGCCGGTTTTTTTCTCCGCTTGTGCGGGCGGGGCGGCGCCGGCGGCCGAATCGGTAACCACCACTTCGGTCGAATCGTAGGGCGTTTCCGCAGCCGGACGCGGCGGCGCGGCTATGTGATCGGACCTTTTTTCCTCTGCTTT
This sequence comes from Planctomycetota bacterium, assembly GCA_024276655.1. Taxonomy (GTDB): domain Bacteria; phylum Planctomycetota; class Planctomycetia; order Pirellulales; family Pirellulaceae; genus SZUA-33. The sequence goes on along the minus strand of JAJRWU010000226.1, from coordinate 6,251 downwards.
TTTGTCGCCAGGCCCAGCCGACGGTTCTCGGTCCTGATTCTTCCCCGCAGGGGGAGCATCGGATTCAGGCAACGTCACGAGCACCATGCCGCCGCATTTAGGACAAGCGAGAATTTCGCCCACCAACTCGGCGCTGCTCACGCGGAGTCGTCTTTGGCAAGTCGTACAGGTGATGAAAAATGGCGACACGATTCAATTCGCAGAGATTTACTGAAATTCGGCTGGAGGAAAAAGCTCTCTATTTCTTCGCTTGAAAGACCGCCGGCAACTTGTATCCCTTAGCTTGGGCGGAATCTCGGGTGGTGACAAGAATCGATTCCTTGCCGCTATCGGGGTCGTTGGCCACCACCCATACAAGTTGCTGTTCGGGGTCGGCGGGGCTTTTCGCCACGACATTATTCGCCTGCATGCAAATGGCGGTTAGCGCTTCGGCCAACGGCTTATCCTTGGCGGCAAAATTCTTGATCTGCTTGTTGCGCGTGATTCCCAAAAGTTGCAAATCCGTGCCGATGATGCGAATGGTGAAATCGAACGGCATCGCGGGGTGTTCGTCGCGAAAGGCGGCGCCCAGGTCGCGCATGGCGAATTCCAACGAGGTTTGCTGGAACGCCAGGCTCACATTTTGGCTGAGCGTCTGTTGGTGGTTTTTCGCCGCCGGTTTGGCCGCCGGCCCGGCGGCAACAACCGCGGCGGCGCCGGGCGTCGAGGCAATCGCCAGTTCCGAGGCGCTGATCAAATTGTGGGCCGCCGAAGGGGGCAGCAAACTGTTCATGACGGCGCTTTGGTCTTCGGCGCCGATGCGCGTGTTGCGGTACAGGAACTGCACCATCTGCGGAAAACGAAAGGCCAGTTTCTTCCAGAACGGTTGGGGATCGATCGAGACAATGTAATCCTCCAAGGTATCGGGAATGGCGGCCATCCGCTGACGAAACTGCGAAGCCAGTTCGTACTGATCGACTTGCAACCCCGATTTCGCCCGCATTTCGAGATAAAAGGAATCGCTCAGATGCATGCTCACGAGCAGCGCCTTGAGATCGTCGCCGAGAAAGGCGCTCAGCGGTTCGATCAATTTTTTGCGGTCGCCGGAGAAGATTTCGCGGCCGTCGGCGAAGAGAAAATTCGGCGCCGCCAGTAGATTGAAATGACGGTCGGCGTCGGTGGCGCGTCGCAACCGATCCAACTCGCGCCGCATGGGCGGCCGCGCGCCTCCCAGGGAAGCCGCTTCCATGACGGCCTTGGCCGGCCCCATCACGAACAACCGCCCCGCCTCCTTCGCTGGAATGTGGTAAGCACGCTGCGCGTCGCCATACACCCGATCTTCGGCGTCGCCGCTGGCGGCCGGGTTTCCCCAAGCCGCCAAAAGCGAGGCGTCGTCGTGCGGCTGCAATAAGCGCACAACGGCCAACACATGCGGATACTTGCCGTCGTTGTCGTAGGCGGCGAGCGTCAACTGTTCGATCTCCTCCCAGGCGACGCCGGCCGCCTTGCTCCAATTTTCTTGCAGCGTGGTAAACGCCGGGCCGAACGCCTGCAACGCCCGACTTCCCTCCGGCTGCGCGGCAAGATCAGCCGGCCGCAACGAAATAAACAGTTGGCCGCCAGGGGCCAGATAGTTCAATTCCAGCGGCGGGCCCTGCGTGGGCGACGCCCAAAGTGTTCTTTTATCGTCGGCCACGATTTTATAAGGGTTGCTCTCCGCCGATTCCGCGCCCGGCTGGTTGGAGGTCGTTTCCGAGCCAGGTTCGGCGGCGCCTTTCTCAACATTGCTCCGCGCGACATTTGCCGGCGCGGGCGATGGTGAGCCAGATTGCGGCCCGGGTTGCGGCTGTTTTCCGCCCGAGAACATCATGGCCGCGCCGCCCAGCACCACGACCGCCACACCCACGGCGGCCAACAGGATCGGCAATTTCGATTTCTTTTTGGTTTGCTCGCGGCCTCGCGTCGAGGGAGAGTTTTCACCGGTTTCGATCAACGGCGCCGGCCCCGCCGTGGCAGGCGAAACGCGTTTTTCCTCAATCGCTACCCGCTCCGCGGCCTTTCTTTCAACCGCCGCCGGATTGGCCGCCGGAGGCGCCGCATCCTTGGCCGAAAGATATTGCTCGAACGCCTGGAGTTTCGACGACTGCGGGTCCGCCACGACTTTGCGAAGTTCCGGCGCGACGGCGGTGATCAACTGTTCGATCACGATATCAATCGTTTGAAACCGGACGCCCGTTTGCTTGGCCATCATGTAGGCCACGATCTGCGCTATTTGGGGAGAAACGTCGTACCCGTCGAGCGGTTGGATCGCGGTGGCGGCGTGATGGGCCATTTTTTGGGAAACGTCGCCGCCGGCGAACGGCGCCGAGCCGGTCAATAATTCGTAGAACGTACACCCCAACGCATAGATATCGGTCAGGGGCGTCAGCGCTGCTCCGGGTTGCGCCAATTCCGGCGCGAAATAGTCGGCCCGATCTTGCAGCGAAGGATCCGCCGCGGCGAAGTTCGGCGACATCGGCAGGCTGAGCGGGTCTTGCAGGAGTTTGACATTGCGGTTCTTGGTGTACCACAAATTTCGCGGCCGGATATCGCCGTGGAGTTGCCCGTTGCGGTGGAACAACGAAAGCCCTTGCGCCGCCTGCAACACGACGCGCACGGCGTCGTCCTGCGAAAGGCGGCCCGCCTGGGTCACATCTTGCAAACATTTGCCCGACAATCTCTCGGAAACAATGAACTTGTAGCTGCCCAGGTCCACCAACTCAAACCGGCGGTGAATATGGGGGCCTCGCGGTTTGCAAGATTTTTTCAAGTAACTGGAAAGCGCCGCCCACAAATGTGTTTGCTGTGTTGATGGCCCGGTCAGAAATTGCAGCATCACGCGATGTTTGGTCGGCCGATGCTGCGCCAGAAACGCACCGGCCAGACGATCGGTCAGGCGGTCGAAAACGGCGTAGTCGCCGTAGACAAAAGGGCCCGGCCGACCGGCCACCAAAATCGCCGCCTGATACTGGCTGATGACCTTCTTCTCGATCAACCAGGCAGCCAGCGCGCGAACGTCGTCGTGAGTTTCTTCGCTCCCAACTTGCCCGTACTGCGAGCGCACCTTGCCACATTGGGAGTCGGTCAGTAAGCGACTCTCGACGACGAGTCTCCAGAAATCGGTGGGCATGACAGACATCGGTCGAGGTGTGTCTCCTGCGTTTCTAGCCAGTGTGGAATAATTAAATCCCCAGAGGGCAAACCTCCAGTGAGCGTTTTAGAAGCCCGGCTTTTTCAAAAAGCCGGGCTTCTGACATGAGACCGACAGCGGCCAAATTGCTCCTACTACTATTGTAACGCAAAACCTCCGTTTTCGCCCCCTGGAAGCACAACCGCCATGAAACGAGCCGCCGGCAACCCGGTGGAACCGTTGCAACCGGCGCGGCCGGCCGTTATGTGTTCGACTCTGCGCCGTTTCGATTTCCCTCCGGCCCGCTGGCCGAGGCAATTCCCCCGGACTTTTTCTTCAAGGCGATTGTTACCATGACCAGCCCTCCCAGATTTCACGGCGTTTGGCCCGCCATGCTTACGCCGCTCGATGCCGCCGGCGAGCCGAACCTGGCGGCGGTCGAGCAGTTGGTCGAGCTATTTGTCGACCAAGGGCTGGGCGGGTTGTACATTCTCGGTTCGACCGGGCAATGGCCGCTGTTGCGTCTCAAGCATCGCCGCGCCGTGGCCGAACGCGCGGTGCGGGTCGCGGCTGGTCGGATACCGATCATCGTCCATGTGGGCGCCGTCACGACCGAAGACGCCGTGGCGCTTGCCCGACACGCCGACTCAATCGGCGCCGATGCCATATCGAGTGTGGCGCCAATCTATTTCCCCACCACCGTCGACGCCACCTTCGAACATTACCGGAAAATCGGCCAGGCTACCAACTTGCCGCTCTACGTTTATCATCTGAGCATTGTGAACCAGATCGGGCTGGGCCCTCGCGAATACGCCCGGCGCGTGCTCGAACTGCCGAACATTGCCGGGATGAAATTCACCGACAGCAACCTGCACCAACTCGGTCTGATGGTTGATGAAGGCGGCGAGCAACTCCAGATTTTTAGCGGCGACGATACGCTGGTTTGTCACGCCGCCCTGAGTGGCGCGATTGGCGCCATCGGCACCTTTTATAATGTTTGGGGACCGGCCGTTCAGAGGGCTCGCAATGCGTTTATCGGCGGCGATTTTACGGCCGGGCGAACTTTTATGTCGGCTTTTCAAAATGCGTTGGCCGACATTTTGGCCGCCCAATCGACCTGGACCTTCCTCCGCGCGGCCATGCAATTAAAATACGGGATTGATGTCGGCATGCCGCAACCGCCGCTCGGCGCTCTCGACCAACCCTGGAGCGAAACCGATGTTCAAGCTCTGCTCGAACGCGTCGACGCCGCCGCGCCGGCTTAAGGTGATCAGCCGGTGAGAACCTCTCGAATTGCCGCAAGGTAATGCCGACATAAAAACAGCCACGGAGAACACGAAATCCGCCGAGAAGAGGCGTGGGCGGCCAATCTTCTCCGCGTTCCCGATGAACTCCGTGGCTCAATCTTTTTGAGGGTTAAGTAACAAGGCGGGCGAATGTTACTACTACAACTCTTTTCCTTCCTTGCCGTCTGCGTTCTCCACCGCCTTCCGTTGACCAGCGTTACTGGGTTTTGCATGCTCCAGAAGGCGGTCGACATCTTTGCGCAAACGCTTCATTTCCTCGCGAACCTGGTCCAGTATTTTCTTACCGAACGTTTCGTGTCGCAGTTGGGCGGCACCGTTCAGGCGTTGTAGTCTGTCGTGATTGAAACCGGGAGGAAACACCTGAAGCTCGTTGAATTTGAGTTCCCCTTCCGGCCCTTTTAGAGCGCCTTTGCCGAGATGAATTTTCACGCGTCCCGGTTTCGATCCCAACAGCCGGCGGACCGCGGGTTGCACATCCTGGGGCAGTTCCGCGATTTTGTCTTCCGTGACTTCCCATTTCTTATCGCCGCGTTCGACGGTAATGATTGCCGGTTCGTCGTTTTCTCGCGCCACGCTGATTTTCGTGTTGGCCGGAAATTCAAAACCGCCGCCGCCTTCCACCCATCCTGGAAGCATGTGTAGCCGCAGACCTGGAATACCGAGTTGCTCCGAGGCCTCTTGTAACAATTTCTGCTGTTCCGCAGAACCTTTGCTTTCTTCCTTTGGTCCCGTGAAACGGAATTGTCGTAGGCCTTCGCCCAGTTGCCGGCCAAAATCTTGATCCCCTGGAAAATTGAATCGGTCTTCCGGAGTGACTTTTATTTCCAGCCGCTCGCCGTCGCGCATCACTTCCAAGACGACTTCCTCGCCCTTGCTCGACGCCACCTGTTTGACGAGCGAACGAGGTCCCGCCATTTTTTCGCCGTCATAGGTCAGAATAACATCGTTCGTTTTAAGCCCCGCTTTTGCGGCCGGCGCATTGGGGACAACGTTCACGACCAGCACGCCACCCTGTTTGCCAAGTTCGAGTTTCTCGCGCAGGTCGTCTGAAACATCGCCAATTTGAACGCCCAGCCAGTACTTGCTCGGCGCAGCCTGCAAACGAAGCTCCTCGTTTTTCTCCTCGGGCGTTTTTTCAACGGGGCCCGCTTTTTCAACGGGGCCCGCTTCTTCAATGGTTTACTCCACCACCACGGCTTCCGGTTTTACCTCGACCTCCTTTGCTTTGACATCTTTTGCCTTGGCATCGTCAGCGGGCGATTGGCCCCACGTGACCGACACATTCAACAGCGGCAGGCAAGCCGCCAAGGCCAACCACAGAAAACTGCTTCGCCAATAATGATCGTCTCGCATGATCTTCTCCTTCGTGTTCGGCCAACGTCGTGCGACGCCCTTCCGTTTGGGACATCGCCGCCTTGGCATTGCTGGTGTGTGGTTCTGTTCTGGCAACTACTGGTAATTTCGTAAATCAACCGGACTGACTTCGATCCGCTCAATCGGGAAAATAATTCTGCCGCCGTTCTCCAACGCCACGGGCAGCAAGTCTCGCCGATACCGCAATCGCCGACCGCTGCGGCGGGCCTCTTGCGATAACTTTTTGTAACGCTGTTCCGAGACAAGCCATTGTGCGTGGTAGTCGTCGTGCTCGTAGACCGGCGTTTCGATTTGCTGGGGAGGTTGGCCATTTCCGGAAACAACAAACGTCACGCTTCCCAACGGTTGGGCGGTCGGACGAACGTTTTCGGCCAACGCTCGTATGTTTTCGCCCTGAACATCTTCTTCGCCCCCAGCATCTT
>JAJRWU010000225.1 GCA_024276655.1 Planctomycetota bacterium | reverse complement strand
CCTCTTTTCACAAAGACGCAGTTATCACTGTTGGCTACAGGGCTGTAACGTTACCCTGACAGGGACTCTCACCCTGCTGTTCAAACGCCTTCACAGGCGTACTAGGGTCCGCTGGGCGGACCGTTTGTTGCACGTACAATGCCAACGGCAATCGCACGAACACCGGCTATGTGCCCGATCCCAACAATGAAACCAAGTCGGACGGCGTGTTCGATTATCTGTACGACAACGAAGGCAATCGCACGCAGCGAACGGAAATCGCCACCGGCGCCGTCACCGAATACCGGTGGGATTATCGCAACCGTTTGACGCGCGTCACCGAAAAAGACACTGCGGGCGCTATCACCCAAGTCGTCGAATATACCTACGATGTTTTCAATCGCAGAATCGAAAAAGCGGTCGACACAACTTCGCCGTTCGACCTACAAGATGCGGCGCTGGAAAGTTACATTTACGATGACGCCAGCGGCATCTCCTCCGACGCCGGCGGCAACGTCATTCTTGATTTTGTCGATGCCGATGGCCCTGCCGGTCCCGGCTCATCCACCCTCTCAACCCGCCGCCTATACGGCGCTGCCGTCGATCAAATTCTGGCGGAGGAAAACGTCGCCGAACTCATCACATCTCCTTCTCGCGTGCTCTGGAACCTCGTCGATAATCTCGGCACGACGCGCGACATTGCGCGTAACGACGCCACGCTCGCCACCCACTTCACCTTCGACGCATTCGGCCAAGTCCTCACCGGCGACACATCTCTCACCCGCTACCTCTACACCTCGCGCGAATTCGACCCAGCCACCGGCCTTACCTACTACCGCGCCCGCTGGTACGCCACCTCCCTGGGCCAATTCATCAGCGAAGACCCCACCAGCTTCGCCGCCGGCGACGCCAACCTTCGCCGCTACGTCAACAACAACGCCACAAACGCCACTGATCCGAGTGGGTTGGCGGCAAAAGGATGGTGGGCGAGAGCCAAGGCGTTGGCGGGTCGCGTCGGTCGGCGAACGAATCAGTTTGCCGGCCAAGTTGGCGTGCTGGCATTCACTGGCGATTGGGTCGATCCAGACATGGCCGATGGAGCGAAGTTGGCCGGCGGTTTTGTCAATGATGTGGGCGCTAGTTTCTCCGATGGCCGCGTTTCGGATAGCTTGCAAGGCGGGGCCACGGAATGGGTGGATCAGTTGGCGGACGTCGGTGTGGCGTCGCTCAATTCATTCACTGGAACGATAGACAATATCGGCGATTTTTATGTTGGCGGCTTCGGGGGCATTCCTTCCGAGGGCAATCCGCTCTACGTTGATCGAGACCGAGACCTGGGTGGACGTTGGATCGACATGTGGGATCCATACTATGGCCATGTCGAGGAGTTCGAGCAAAGCCGAGCGGTTGGCGCCCACGTCTTCCACGCCCAGTTGACGGTTGTGGAAGTTGCTGCGGCGGCGGAGTTGGCTTTCGTCGTGCTCCCGGAGGCGGCTGCCGCGGCGAGCGCGTTTGGGGCGGAGGCGGCGACTGCCCTGGGAGGATTCCTCACCGGTGGCGGCGGCGGGGGCGCCGTGTTCGCGGGTTTCGGAGGGCTCGGCGGCGGCGGGGCTCTCTCCGGCGGCTGGGTGACTGCGGGAAGCGCCATCGGCGCGGGTGCGATTCCGCTCGCCGGCGCGGGTGCTGCGGGCATGATCGATTGGGGTCCAATCGGCGATGTCCACTTCAATTACATGGCCAACATGCGTGCTTCCCGCGCCGGCCAAAGTGGTGTAGGATCGAATGCGGAAGAGAGGGCAAGGAACACAACTCCGTCGCCAGCACTCGAAGGTTCACCTTACCACCCCAATTCTGTTGCCGCCCGCCAGACGCAGTGGCGACAGGCATATCGGAAAGAATTCTTGCGAGGGGACGCATCTAACTTGGGGTTCACCCGCAGGATTGCGCCGCAAAAAGCTCCTTTCAATTCTCATGGCCAAGAAGTCTTCTTTGATGGCAAGAGATACCTCTACTCCCGATGTTGATAGTCACATTGGCGGCGTGTGGAAGATGTTTGATCGCAAAGGCAACCGAATCGGCACGTTTGACGCCCTCCTGAATCAAATCGGCAAGTAACTCGTCATGTTTTCCATACATTTCTTGGATGCGCGATCGAACGATGATTCGGCAGATTCCACCCGAGCCGAGATCAGAATCGGCGACTTCGTGGAACGCCTTGAGGTATCGGTCGAGTACTGGAATGTCGAGCGGTATTGCCATCACTGGATCGAGGCAGTAACACGAGTGGTTCGTGGCTCAAGCAACTCGTGTCTTATTACGTCGATAACCGATCCCTCATCCGCGAACTTTCTCTTTTGGTGGCCGGTCTACCGCTTCGGTGATCGCGCCGTGTTTCAGAATCAAGTACTATTTCTCGATGACCTGGACCAATCGTTCGATGCAAGCAATCCATTTGCTTATATCCGTGAACGGACAACGCATTCCGATGAAGGCGTGCCGATTTCCGAATGGGAAATATCTATGCGCGAATTGGAGAGTTGGCTGCGTTCGGAGGAGCAAAAGCCTTCTGATTTGTAGCGACGTAGGGTCCGTCTGCTATGTAGGGGTTTGGGTTAAGGACAAATCTAAGGGGCCAGACAAATCTAAGGACGATTCTAAGGGGTCAGGACTGCTCTGTAGAAAAGCTTGAGAATCAAGGCGGCGAGGATCATGACGTTGAGCGTCAAGACCATGAGAAACATCTCGCGCTGCTGGCTCCAATAGGTGCGAGCGCGCAGCGCGGATCCAAGCAAGCGTTTGAGCATGCTGTT
>JAJRWU010000224.1 GCA_024276655.1 Planctomycetota bacterium | reverse complement strand
CTAAAGAAGCTCCGTGGAGACCGCTGAGTCTGCGTGTGCCGACCGACGAAATGCCTTTGGTAAGCCGGATGCGGGAAATCCGCACGTCCGGTTTGATGAGGGGGGAGGGGCGTCATTGACGCTCCTCCTCTACTCGACCGTCCCTCTGTGGTTACATTTCCTTCCACTGGATTTCTTCGCGGTGACCGAACCCTTGCCACCTCAAGAAAACCCTAAACGATTCGCCTGAAGGCGAGGGCTTTAGACCCATTGCAAGGAAAATAATGTGAACGGTCGTGTTTTCTTTTCGCCGTTCCTCCGGAGCGTCAACCGCTGATTCAAACCGATTCACTGTAGCACTTCCCGCGGCCTTTGTGTTCTTCTCTCAGATGCAGCATAAACTGCTTGTGCCGATATTGCCGGTTGCGATGCGTGTGGAATGCCGCCATCTCGCAGCGAACCCGCGGTCGCAGGCCGACCGGCCCTTTTTTACATCCTATTGTGAGATAACTAACCTATTGTTTAGCGAACACCGAGAATTTGCCGCAGGCCGCGAACGCCGTTGTGTAATCAGCAACTGCTTGGCGTTCGGCAGCCAGGTTCTCACGCTGGGCAGAGCACTCGAAAGTATCGAGTCTTTACTTGTTGAAGGAATTGACTGCAATAACGATTTTGAAAACCCGTCTGGCAATTTGGTGATTTATGGCCGCGAAAATTCGTGTTCTCGTCGTCGACGACTCGGTGCTCATTCGCACGATGATTTCCGACTTCATATCCGAAGACCCCACGCTGGAAGTCGCTGGCGCGGCGGTCGACGGCATTCAGGGCCTTGAGTTATTCAAGAAGCTTCAGCCCGACGTCGTCACGCTCGATGTCGAAATGCCGCGTATGAACGGCCTCGAAACGCTGAAGAAAATGCTCGCGTTTCGCGCCGTGCCGATCATCATGGTCAGTTCGCAAACAAAGTTGGGCGCCAATATCACGCTCGATTCTCTGGAAGGCGGCGCCTTCGACTACGTGGCCAAGCCAGATGGCGTGGCCTCGTTCGACGACATGAAAGGCGACCTCCTCCGGAAGATTCGCTCCACGTCTGGCGTCGACCTGCAAAGAGTGTTGAAAAATCGGAAGGAGCGCGCCGCTCGGCGCAAGGAGCGGCGCAGCGCCAACGCCGCCACCGTGTTCGTGAAAAAGACGGTTTCGCTCGACACGGTGAATCACTTAAAGGATAAGTGCATCGCGATTGGCATTTCGACCGGAGGCCCGCCGGCGCTCACATCGCTCTTTGAAACGCTAGAAACGCCGCTTCCGCCGATCGTGATCGTGCAGCACATGCCGCCGAATTTCACCAAGTCGTTCGCCACCCGACTGAACACCCTCTCGCAGTTTGAGGTTAAGGAAGCCGAAAGCGGCGATGTTCTGGAAGTCAACCACGTGTACGTGGCGCCCGGCGGGCGGCACCTCGCTATCGACCGCAAGGGGCACACCGGCATTCTGCGCGTGTTAGATGCGGAGCCGGTCAGCTGCCATCGCCCCTCGGCCGATGTGTTGTTGCAGTCGGCGGCGAAGGTGTTCGGCAAACGCTGCTTGGGCCTCATCATGACCGGCATGGGACGCGACGGCTCCGATGGCTGAGAAGCGGTGCGCGACGCCGGCGGATACGTAATGGGGCAAGACGAGGAAAGCTCCGATGTTTACGGAATGAACCGTGTGGCTTTCCGCGAAGGCAATGTCGACCACCAGTTTCATCTCAACGACGCATCGGTCGCGATTCGTCAACAGGTCAAGCGACTCTGGGCGCCGAAAAAACTCCTGGTGTGAGCCTGGTATTTCGGCGTGTTTGCCGTGCGAACGTTACCCCTGGCCGCCGCCCCGTTTCTTGGACCGACCTCGCCGTCCGCCTGAGGGCTGTTTCGATTTTCTCGCGATGTTGTTGTCGACCAGCACTCCGATAGCGTCCTGCCAGGTGGGGATTTTGCGGTGTTTGTGTCCGCCCGATTCATCAGCGGTATCGCTGACGGCGGCCGCGTCTGGCAATGCAGCGTCGTCTGAGATGTCGGCGTTATCAAAATCGGCGACGTTATCAAAATCGGCGACGTTATCAGAATCGGCGACGTTATCAGAATCGGCGACGTTATCAGAATCGGCGACGTTTGAGGACACGACCGCGTCTTCCGCTGTTACCGCATCATCTTTATCAGCGGCCTTCTTTTTTCCCCGCCCGCCGCGACGCCGACGGCGACGACGGGGTTCGCTTTTTTCCTCGCCGCCTTTCTCAACCTCAACCGCCACTTGGGTTGTTTCGATTTCAGATCCGTTTTCCGGGGTGTCTTGCCCGGCGCCCGCCAGTTGGCCCGCGGGCTGCGCGATATTCTCCGCATCGCCGGTTGCCGGACGTTGTTCGCCCTCGGCGCCTTCGGTCGGTCCGCTTTTGCGACGACGTCGCCCGCCGCGTCTGCGCCGCTTGCGAGCAGGTTTTTCAGATGTCTCGTCGGCAGCGCCTGTATGCGTTTCTCCTTCGATAACAGCGGCGGTCTGGTTATCATCGCCACCTGATTCAGCAGGAGGGGCGCTGGCATCCGATGGGGGCTGGCTGTTTTCGGGAAGGTTGGCTTCGGAAGTGGGGGCGTAGGAATCCGACAAGTCATCAGATGTCTCTTCTTCCGCCGAATGGGCGCTCGCAACCGCTGCGTCTGGCGGCCGCGATTCGTTCTTTTCGGCCGCTTGTGTCGGGGCTTGTGTCGGGGCTTGTGTCGGGGCTTGTGTCGGGGCTTGTGTCGGGGCTTGTGTCGCCGGGTCGGGCTTCAAGCCGAAGCTATTCAGCAGGTCGCCCCAGCCCTTTTGAGGGGCGTCTTTTTTCTTCCGAACGGCGCGTTTTGCGCCAACCGCCTCCGAAACGTTCGGCGGTGTCTCGGCTGGAGGTTCGGGCGATGGGCTTGGCGGCGTGTTGTCGGCGCCCAGTTGATCGGCCAATTGGCCCCAATGGCCACCCGAAGCAGCAGGGGTTTCCTGGTTTGGGGCTTCAGAAGAAGCGGGCTCTGAGGAATCAGGCTTGGAGGACTCGGAGTCGTTCATTTTGAGTAGACGGGGTTACCGTGCTTGCCAGGGGAGCTTCCCGCCGCTTGTGCAACAATACGTTGCGAGGGAAAGGAAGCAGTGCGGAAGGTCCCCAATATACTGGCCTGATTGCATCTTGTGAAGCTGTAAATCGAAGGCGCAAAACAAAACCATGTTTCAAAAATCAGGGGCTGGTGACTTTTTGTATCGCACCGCCGGTATCGCATTTCAAAACGCGTATTACGGGCACTCGCACGGCTGGTTGTGGAATTCAGCAATCACGCGCCAGGCCTCTTCCGGCGTTTCCACATAATGGATCAACTCCAGGTGTTTATCCTGGATGACGCCTTCATCGGCCAAAAATTGAAAATCGATCACGCGGCTCCAATATTCTCGGCCGTAGAGAAGAATGGGGATCTGTTGCATGCAGTTGGTTTGCCGCAGCGTGAGTGCGTCGAAGAGTTCGTCCAGAGTGCCGAAACCGCCTGGAAACACGACCAACGCCTTGGCTCGCAGCAAAAAATGCATCTTTCGGACGGCAAAGTAATGAAACTGGAAGCACAACTCCGGCGTGATATAAGGGTTGGGCGTCTGCTCGGCTGGCAGCGTGATATTGAAGCCCAGCGATTTCCCGCCGACATCGAACGCGCCCCGGTTGGCGGCTTCCATGATGCCCGGCCCGCCGCCGGTGACGATGACAAAATCGCAATAGCAGGCGTCGTTCCGCTGCCTGACCGAGGTGACGTGTGCCGCGAAGCGGCGCGCGGCGTCGTAGTATTTCGATTTTTCGAAAAGACGCCGGGCAATGTCGACCTTTCGTTGGCGCTCGTCGCTCTGGGGTTTCTCGGCAAGCGATTGTTGGGCGTTTTCCAGTCGCGACTCCGCAGCCCGCCGCTCCACGATTTGCGTGCCTCCGAAAACGACAATCGTCGATTCAATTTGATGCCGCTCCAGGAAGATCTCCGGTTTCAACAATTCTAATTCGAGCCGCACCGGGCGCAGTTCCTGGCTTTGCAAGAAGTCGGTGTCGAGTTCCGCCAAAATATAGCTGGGCGACCGAAGTATTTTTTCGATGTTTTGGTCTGCGTCCACGTGTGTGTTTCCCTTTCTCAATTGCTGGGCGCGCGACAGAAAAGAATTTTCTCCTCGCCCAGGAAGACCTGCCCGAGGAGGAGTCTTGGTTCAGATTCCTTGCGTGCCGTGCGGCCTCAGAAAAAAAACCGCAGACCGCTGACCATGCCGTCGAGTTGCACGCTGCCGACTTCGTAATAGTCGTAGCCGATATAGATTTCGACGCGGTTCCATTGCAGGCCGGTCGTGAGCCGGCCGTGAAAGAGCGACGCGCCGCCCAGCCCGCCGTAGTCGATTTCACTCGAAATCACCCAAGGACGACGCAGCCGCCAATCGCTGTTGTAGGTCAGGTTCCAGCCATATTCCTGGCTGATGTTGTCTGATAACCAATTCACGCCCACTCCCACCCGCTGCTGCAAGCGAGGGCTTTGCCAAAAGCGAAACAGCAGGTTGGAATCGCCGGTCCAGAGGCTGTCTTTCAGACCGCCGGCCAACGACTCGCGGCGATAGTTGACGTCGGTGTCGAGGCCGAAACGGCTGGTTGTTTCGAAGAGAAAATTGCCGCCAATCCTCGATTGGTCGCCGAAGTTGTCGGCATATTCCACGCGCGTTTGCAGCGACCACATCTTCAGCGGCTGGTCCGACCAGCGGTCCAGCACCATAAAGCCTTCGTTCTGGCCTTGGTACGGATAGCTGGGGAAATAGCCCTCCGGCCAGGCGACGCTCTCAGTGCGCGCTGGTGGAGCGTACCCGCCGTGCGCATCGTGGCTATCGGCGGAGGAGCTGAACGCGGCGGATATCATCCCGCCCAGAATCGCACTCAGAAAGCCGCCGTCATCATCATCACCAAAAACATCATCGTCATCAAAAGTACGGTAACTTCCCTGTACCTCTTTGCTCGGCCTGGATTGCCGCACGTTTGCCCGCAGCTCACCCAAACTGCCTTGCGCCCCGGCTTGCTCCGCCAAGCACCACGAAAGCAGGCCTACCGCCAGAATTGCCGTAAAATAAGAGTTCATCCGGCGATCCTTCAACGTCGCGGGTGAGAAAGATAGTGCGCGCTGTGGGACAGTACTCGAAGCTCTCCTCGCCAGCAAGACAAAAACGCGGCAAAAAAACTGGTTCTTCCGTGGTTTTAATGGGGCGGTTCCGGAATGTGGGCGCACCGCGCCCGTCTCGGTTTCGACAAAGGAACGGTCCCACTACTATTTCGTCGATATCGGATGCCGGCCAAGCCGAAGAGATCTGAGGTATTTGATTTCATATCCCGCAGGGATTCAAGCCATTAGCCGGTGGTCGAGCGCAGCGAACACCACCGGAGAATCGAGCCCGCGACATTTCGCATCCCAGCGGGATGCCAGCCGCTCACCGTTGGAGTCCGCGCTTCAGCGTGCGTCCGAGAACAAAACACGCTAAGCATCGAGCGGAAAACTAGTGTCGTAGCCATGCTCGCCAGAGCGTGGGATGGTTCACCGCTCACCCACCGTCTGGCGACGATGGCTACTCAAATGCGACAGTTATTTATCGAGCGATGCTAAATAAAGCGCGAACTCCAACGATGGGCGGCGCGAATGACAGCGTTGTTTTGAGCATTGTTGTTTCGCGGCGTTCGCAGAGCCGCTGCATCTGGCATCCCGCCGGGATGCACGTTCATTGCGTTGACCTACCGGTGGTGTTCGCTGCGCTCGACCACCGGCTAATGGCTGGCAAGCCTCCGGCTTGATGAGAATTCCGTAACACCATTAGCCGGAATATATCTTGGACTGTTCCTAGGCAAAGCCGGCGGCGCCCAAACTTTTCCACAATGCAACCCGCCGGAGCGAAAGGCGACGCGCATTGTTCGAACGTTCCTAAACCGAAGCGGTTGAACCTGTCGTGGGCGACGAACCAACCGGCGGATTGGTTTCGAGATCCAACTTCTCGCAGGCGTCGCCAAGTTGCAGCAGACCGCGCAGGAGTGTTTTCATCGTTGTGTCCGACACGGCGGAGTCGATCGTGTCGCGAATGGGAAGAGCGGCTTCGTAGAGTTTCTCCACCATCCGCCGGCCTTCGTCGGTTAAGAACACCAATCGGGTGCGGCGGTCGGTTTCATGAGGACGCCGGGCGACGAACTGCTTTTGTTCCAGTAAATCGAGCATGCGTCCTAGTGTTGTGGGATCGGAAGCGGCAAGGCTGGCCAGTTCCTGCTGGCTTAGCGAATCGCCTTCGGCGAGTAGTCGCAACACGACGTATTGATCGGCAGTCACGCCGAAGGGACGAAAAATACGATTCGTCACCCGATGCATTCGCAAATAGGCAGACCGCAAACGATGAGCGGGCGACTGATTGAACGGCTTCACAGCAGGGATGTCCTTGGGCAAACAATTTTTATCGGCATACCGATATTCAGCATAACATGCACCGCGCCGGCTCGGCAGCGTGCGAGAACGAAGTATCACGTTGAGGAACAGTCCCGGATTTACCTACCGAATTAAAAGCCGGGCTTCTGAATCGGAAAATATCATAGTTTGGGCAAGGGCGACTTTCCTATCAACAAGAAAACGCTGACTACCGCCAATCTAATCTTCCCATTTTGCCGAAACCCTGCTGGAGTGTGGCGATTACGAAGACTTTGCCGGTTTTCTGAGAAGGAACACCGCCTTGCCTGCCGACATCAAGATACGGCCCTCACTACGCGCAGACGCCGTTGCGTTTGGCGCTAGCGTCTCGATGAAACGCCCACGACTCCCAAATTCGCATGAGTACGATTCCCACGTCACCCACGACTACCGACAGCGCGCCCATTGCGCCGCCGCCAACCGCCGCGCCGCTCGACCCTCGGCTGGTGGAGGAAACGCGGCATGAAATTCGCTCGCTGATCGGCGAAATCAATCAGCTGGCGCAGTCGGATGTCTCGTTCGATGAATTCTGCGAGGGTTTCCTCCGCCGTGTTGTTTCGGCGTTGGCGGCGGAAGGGGCGGCCATCTGGATGCTGGAAGAAGGGCAACTTCGGCTTCAATACCAAATCAACTTCGCCGCCGCACAGTTGACCAACGATGCACAACGAGAAGCACGCCACCAGTCGCTGTTGCGGAAGGTGGTCGCGAGCGGACAGCCGGTCGTACTGAACCAGCAGTCGGGCGGGAGCGATCAAGAGGAATTCGCCAATCCCACCGATTTCCTCTTGGTTTTGGGCGTCGTCGCGACGGAAGGCGCCGTCGCGGGAGTGATCGAGATTCTGCAACGCCCCGGCGGCGGACCGACCACGCACCGCGGCTACCTGCGGTTCCTGGTGCAAATGTGCGAACTGTTCCAACATTATTTGAAGAACATCCGCCTGCGCGACTACAGCGACCGCCAACTGCTTTGGAGCCGGTTGGAAGAGTACATTGAACGCGTGCATGTCGGCCTTGATTCGAAAAAGACGTGCTACATCATCGCCAACGAAGCGCGGCGGTTGCTCGAATGCGACCGCGTAACCGTCGCCCTAAAACGCCGCCGCCGAGGCGTGGTTACCGCTGTGAGCGGAATCGACACACTCGACCAGCGTTCGAGCGAAGTGGCTTCTCTCACCGAATTGGCGACCGAAGTATTGCGCACCTCCGAGCCGCTGTACTACACCGGCGACGCCTCGCACTTGCCGCCCCAACTTGAGAAAGTGCTGCATCGTCGGCTTGATATCTCGCATGCAAAAGCGCTGGCCATATTGCCGTTATTGGCGCCGTTAAAAAACGACCAGCCCGAGCAAGACGACCAACCGGCGGACGAGGCGGAAACCCTGGGCGTGATGATGCTGGAAACCTTCGGCGACGCGCACGCGCACCGCCAACTCAAACCGTTGGCTGAAAAACTCGCCGTCCACGGCGGCGCCGCGCTCGCCAATGCGCTGCAACACCAACGCATTTTCCTGCTGCCCCTGTGGACGTGGCTGGGCAAATTGTCGTCGATCTTCGCTGCCGGAACGCTTCCCAAAACCGTTGGCGCCATGCTCCTGATTGCGGCGGTGGCGTACGCCTTGGCGGCCGCGCCGGCCGATTTCTCGTTGGAATCGCGTGGACGGTTGACCCCCGTGGCTGAGAGCAACGTGTTTGCCGGGTACGACGGCGTGGTGATTGATATCGACGTCCGCCACGGCGACGCCGTGCAAGCTGGGCAGGTGCTGGCCCATCTGCGAAATACCGAATTAGAAGTGAAAATCACGGAACTGGTTGGCCGCCGCACGACCATCCAGGAGCAAATCCGCACGAATCAGCGAGCCCTCTTGAACCCCCGGCTGGGTGTCGACGATCAAAACCGAATCGCCGGCGAAATAGCGAGATTAAAAGAGTCGGAGGAGAGTCTCGAGCGGCAGTGGCGACTCTACCAGGAAACAGAAAAAGAGTTGTTGGTGCGCAGTCCGATGACGGGCGTCGTGGCCACTTGGCGCGTGCGAGATACGCTCATGCATCGCCCGGTGCAAAGAGGCCAGACGTTGCTCACGGTGTTCGATCCTGAGAGTCCCTGGGAGTTGGAATTGCGCATGCCCGAACGCCGCATGGGCCATGTTCAAAAGGCGGCCAGCGGTTCGAGCGAACCGCTGCTGGTCACTTTTTATCTAACCACGCACCCGGGCCAGGAATACACAGGGCGGATCGTGGAAATTGCGCAAGGAGCCGATCTACACGGCGATGAAGGCCCTTCAGTTTTGATTCGCGTCGCTTTGGAAACCGGCGATCTACCCGAACTTCGGCCGGGGGCGACAGTTCGCGCTCGCGTCCACTGCGGGCGGCGTTCGCTGGGATACGTTCTCTTTCACGACCTCATCGAAACGGTGCAAACAAGAATCCTTTTCTGGCTCTGAGACGCCACGGGCGGCACATGACACTAATGCGCCTTTGGCCGCAATGACCTAATGCGCCTTTAGCCGCAATGGTTTGATCGCTGTAGACACTATAAAGGAGTCGGCCGATGTTGCCGCTGACAGTTCAACTCGTGGTTCTGGTCGCCCTGGCCGGCCCTTTTGATGCACCGCGGTCGTACAATACGGCCAAAACACGCGGCCCCGCGGTGAGGGCCGGCGGCAAGGAGTTTACGATCACACATTGCATGGTGTTGTTGGCCGATGAGGTTGATGTCTCGGCGGAGGCGGCGGGCAAGCTGATCGAGATGTCGGTCCAGGAGGGCGATTTCATTCGAGAAAACGATTTGGTGGCCCGGCTCGACGACGCGCAATCGCTGATTGCCAAAATCGCGGCGGAGCGAGAACTTTCGGCGGCGCGGGTTCGCGCCCAGGACGATATCGAAGTGCGATTCTCCAAGGCGTCGTTCGACGTCGCGGAGCAGGAATTACAGCAGAGCCTGGAAATCAAGAAGCGGGCGCCGGGCTCGATTCCCATATCGGAAATTCGCCGCTTGAAACTGACGCTCCGTCGGGCGGAATTGCAGATCGACCGCAGCCAGCTGGAAATGAATATCGCGGCCATGACAGCCGAAGTGCGCGAGGCCGAACTAGCCGCCACCGAAACCGAAATCGCGCGGCGGCAAGTTGCTTCGCCGATTTCAGGCGTTGTGCTCGATGTGATTCGGCATCGCGGCGAGTGGGTCAGCGCCGGAGACCCCATCATGCGCATCGTACGTATGGACACGCTCCACGTGGAGGGGTTCGTCGACGCCTCGAAGTACGACCCGGGCGAGGTTGATGGCCGAAATGTTTCGGTGGTGGTGGAGTTGACTCGCGGCCGAAAAGCCGAATTCCGGGGACGCGTGATTCTCGTCAACCCAAAACAACAGGCCGGCGGCCGATATCGAATTCGGGCGGAGGTCGGTAATCGTCAGGAAAACAAGCATTGGCTGCTGAGGCCCGGCGTGAATGCGGAAATGCGGATTGAATTGCGTTGATGAATCAACTCGCGGAAAGTCTGATCGCTAGCTCCAGCCGCCCGGTGCGGCTGCGCGTCAGGGCCGACCTTGAGGCTGAGCGGCAGGTCTACCAGGGCTGCCCGTACTGGGTGGTGAAAGATCCGCTGGCGCTCAAATATTTTCGCTTCGAGGAAGAAGAGTACTGGCTGTTGCAAATGCTCGATGGCCGCCGCAGCATCGACGACATCCGCCAGCAGTTTGAAAAAGAGTTCGCGCCGCAGAGGATATCGTCTCGCGAGTTGCAACAACTGATCGGCTCCTTGCATCGTAATGCGTTGCTGCTTTCGAACACCGCCGGGCAGGGCGATCAACTCCACCATCGCGGCCAAACCCAAGGCGCCCAGGAGCGGCGTTCGGCCTGGAGCAACGTGCTGGCGTTTCGTTTCAAGGGTTTCGACCCCGACCGCCTGCTCATCTGGCTCGACCGCCGTTGCGGCTGGATTTTCTCCGCCTCCGCCGGTGTGTGTTCCGCCCTGCTGGTGCTGGCGGCGCTGTTGCTCGTGGCCACGCAGTTCGAGGTGATGCAAGCGCGTCTACCGGGGTTTGGCGAGTTTTTCGCCGCCAAGAATTGGATCTGGCTGGCGCTCACGTTGAGCATCACGAAAGTGATTCACGAATTCGGACACGGCCTGGCTTGCAAGCGTTTCGGCGGCGAATGCCACGAAATGGGCGTCATGCTGCTCGTTTTCACGCCGTGTCTTTATTGCAACGTTTCCGATTCCTGGATGCTGCCCAGCAAGTGGCGGCGGGCCGCGGTGGCGGCCGCGGGCATGTATATCGAACTGGTGCTGGCGGCAACCTGCACGTTCGTGTGGTGGTTCACCGAACCGGGCATGCTGAACTATTTGTGTTTGAACGTGATGTTTGTATCGTCGGTCAGCACGCTGGCGTTCAACGCCAACCCGCTGCTGCGTTACGACGGCTACTACATCCTTTCCGATCTGGCGGAAATTCCGAACCTGCGGCAAAAAGCCAGCCTCATATTGCAGCACAAGGCGGCGTTCTGGCTGCTGGGCGAAACGGAGCCGTACGACCCCTTTCTGCCGCGAAAGGGCAAGCTGTTTTTCATTCTGTTCGCCATCGCTTCGTTCTTTTATCGGTGGTTGATCGCGGTTTCGATCTTGTGGTTTCTGCACCATGCCCTGGAGCCGTACGGCCTGCAAATTATTGGTCAACTGGCGGCGCTCATGGCGGCGTACGGCCTGCTGATACAACCGTTGTGGAGTCTCCATGCGAGTTTAAGGACACCCGGAAGAATGGACGCTTTGAAAGCAATTCGCGCCGCGACCGCGGGCCTTGTGGTTGTTGGCATCGCGGCGGCGTGCCTGATCGCGCCGCTGCCTCATTACGTTTGGTGCAGTGTGCATTTGGAGCCCCAGGACGCGGCCGCCGCCTATGTGACGGTTCCTGGGCGGCTCCAACACATTCACGTTCGCGCCGGCGACTATGTTTCCGTCGGCCAACCGCTGGCCACCTTGGAGAGCAGCGAAGTGCAACTCAAACTGCTCACCCTGCAAGGCGACCGCGACCAACTCCTCTCGCAAATCAGAACGCTGTGGCGTTTGGCTTTCACCGATGAAAACGCAGGGCGGGAAATCGCGGAAATCGAGGAGGCCATTGACGCCCTCAACGAACGGATCGAACATTCTCGCCGCGATGTCCAGCGGCTGACCATCCGCGCGACGTCGGCGGGCGTGGTTCTGCCGCCGCCCAGCCGCGCCGCCAATAGGTCGGACG
Organism: Planctomycetota bacterium; assembly: GCA_024276655.1. Lineage (GTDB taxonomy): Bacteria > Planctomycetota > Planctomycetia > Pirellulales > Pirellulaceae > SZUA-33. The sequence continues at coordinate 1,507 of JAJRWU010000224.1, read as the reverse complement.
AAGGCCTGCTGGGTGGGTGGTCCGACGCCCCGCTGCTGGAAAAAAACCTGGGCGCCTATTTGCAAGGCGGCGTGGAGCTTTGCTCGATCGGACCGCCGCGCCAACTCGAAGCCGTGCTCGCGATTGATCAGTCGCAGATCGAGTTTATTGAACCAGGACAGCCGATCACTTTGTACCTGGCGCCGCTGCCCAATGAAGCCTTTGCCACGCGGGTGGCGGAAGTCTCGCGGAAGGAAATGTCGGCCAGCCCTCGTGCGTTGACCGAAAAGGCCGGCGGCGATTTGGCCACTCGGCAAGATAGCGCAGGACGCGAACAGCCGCTAAGCACAACCTTCCAAGCCGACGCTCCGCTGCAAGACGACACCGGTTTGTTGTTCGCCGGCGCCACCGGCAAGGCGCGCGTGTTTGTCGGCCGAACCACGCTCGCCCAGCGTCTCTGGCGCAGCCTCAACAGCGTGATCAACCTGGAATTGTAGTCCGCGCTGTGGGAGTATTATTTATTCATAAATGGGTAAAGCCAACGTACGACGGCCAGGGAAGGCCATCGTACAACTTGGGTATAAGGCGAGCGGCGGATGGAAATTTACCAACCGCCAGGCATCGACCCGAAAACAAATACGCAACTTTTTGTTTGGCCGAAGGCCAAGATCATCGTAGCCTGGGGCATCGCCCCAGACTGCGGTGGAAAAAGGCCTTCGGCCAACGGAAACAGACATGACCGGCTGGTCAGGCGAGCGGCGGATGAAACCATACCGTAAGATGAGGGTCGTCCTCATCGATTGGTAAATTCTTTTCGCCTCCTCACCAGAATTTGTGGGTGAATTCTGGTGAGGAGGCGGAAGTTAATGTCATGAAGTTTTCCGTAGCGCTCAATCTCGGGCATGCCACTCAAATCGTTCTGTTTTATTTGCGTGATCCTGCACGCCGAATCGATTTTATTTTCGACGCGAATGATTTCCTGCCGGGTGGCGGTCGAAGCATTCACAGTCTTCCTACTACCGGTCAGGCGGAGGTGCTCGGGTAGCATTTTGCGCAACTGCTCAACCGACCGATCCTGGGAGTTGACGGCGTGTTTGGCGTCGCGCGCCTCCCGCTCAACGGCGTTGATTTTCGCCTGCAATTCAGCCGTCAGTTTGGCCAACTGCTCCCGTAGTTTCGGACATTCGGCGGCGGTTTGCTGCTTGGCTTTTTCCAGTCGCTCGGCCGCCGCTTTGCGTTCCGCGCCGGTTCCCGCCAACTTTTGGTGCGTGGCGACTCCCTCTCTGAGCGAAAACTCTCGGACGATGCGTTTTCGGTCCCAACCCAGCCGGCGGCATAGGAGGTACTGGCTGGAATTAAGATCGTCGAACGTTTTATACTGCCCGTGCTGGCTCTCGACGGAGGAAAGCAAGGATGCTTTTGGTGGAATTTACCGCGGACGAAATTCGGGAATTGCAAGAGGGAAGATTTCATTATCCGGAGCCTCGGGTGCAGCGAAAATATGAAGTACTCTGGCTCAAACACTGCG
>JAJRWU010000223.1 GCA_024276655.1 Planctomycetota bacterium | reverse complement strand
GAGCGACGCCCATCGCCGTTTCGTCCAATCCCTTGAGGGAAACTACTAACTGGAGAGCCGTATGCGGGAGAACCGCACGTACGGTTCGGAGGGAGGGGGAACCGGAAATTCAACCGGTTCTCCCTACCCCTATTCGTTGCTACACAAATGCGACAGTTATTTATCGAGCGGTGAAGCGTGTTTTCGTCTCGGACACACCCTCAAGCGAGAACCCCAACCACGCTTGGCTCGCCAAGGGATCGGGATCCGGCAGCGCCTCTAGTTTGGTTGTCCGACGACGCGACACCGGCCGGCGAAAAAGGGCCGCGGAGGCGAAGTCTGGCGTTTTTGCGAACACCGTATCCACCGCCGCGCTGAATTCGCCTTCCCCGCCTCCAGAGACGGCTTGCTGCCGGAGAACTGAAATAACCCCCAAGAGGTCGGAAATATCGGCCACGCCGTTGCCGTTGACATCCACGAACGGAGGCGGCGTGAAACCTGGAGATACCGGCGGCAATACAAACGAAACTCCATTGGAACGCAAGAAACCAATGATTGACAGGACGTCGCGAAGATCAACCACCCCATTATCGTCGACATCGGCAGGTATATTCGGGTTCTGCCATGGGGGAGGCGAGTCGGTTACCTCCACTGCAGCGCTGCCGTCGAAGAAGTCCGTGACCGCAGTGCTGATCGTGGCCGTTTGCGCGCCGTCGAACACGTTATCGTCGACGGCCGTAATGGTGAACGTCGCGCTGGCGGCGCCGGCTGGAATGATTACCGTGGCGGGAACGGTGGCTTCCGTCGTGTCGTCGCTGGAGAGGTTGACCGTGAGCGCGGCGCTGGTGTCGGCGTCAATCCGTGTGACCGTGCCGATGGCCGCGCCGCCGTTTTCACTGATGGAAGTGGGGGCAATCGTTACGGTCAGCGTTCCCAATACCCGCAGGCTCCAGGGCTCTCTGCCGTGGACGCCGTCGTCGGCGCGTAAAAAGAGCGTGTCGCCTATTGCGGTCATCGGGAAGAGATACGAGCCGCCGCCGCCGGGGTTGATATCCTTGACCAGCACCGTACCGGCGCTCGTGCCATCGCTTCTCCAAAGCTCATAGCCGCTCACGCCGTCGTCGGCGCGGAAAAAGAGCGTGTTGCCCACGGCGGTCAAAGGGTAGGGGTTCGAGCCGACGCCGCCGGGGTTGATATCCTTGACCATCACAGTACCGGCGCTCGTGCCGTCGGTCTTCCAAAGCTCATAGCCGTTCACGCCGTCTTCGGCGGGGAAAAAGAGCGTGTTACCCACGGCGATCAACGTGCCGGGACTTGAGTTGCCGCCGCCCGGGTTGATATCCTTGATCAGCACCGTGCCGTCGCTCGTGCCGTCGCTCTTCCAAAGCTCAGTGCCGTTCACGTCGTCGTCGGCGCGAAAAAAGAACGTGTTGCCCAGGACGGTCAAAGGGCCGGGATACGAGCTGCCGCCGCCGGGGTTGATATCCTTGACCAGCACCGTGCCGGCGCTCGTGCCGTCGCTCCTCCAAAGCTCTCGGTTGCTTGCGCCATCATCGGCGGAGAAAAAGAGCGTGTCGCCCATGACGGTCAATCTGAAGGGAGAGGAACTGAAGGGATCCGAGCCGCCGCCCGGATTGATATCCTTGACCAGCACGGTGCCGGCGCTGGTGCCGTCGGTCTTCCAAAGCTCCTGGCCGCTTGCGCCGTCGTCGGCGACGAAAAAGAGCGTGTTACCCATAACGGTCAAGATGCCAGGATACGAGCCGGGGTACGATGCATCGGGGTTGATGTCTTTGACCAGCACCGTGCCGGCGCTGGTGCCGTCGCTCTTCCAAAGCTCATTGCCGCTGGCGCCATCGTCGGCGGCAAAAAAGAGCGTGTCGCCCACGGCGGTCAAATAGTAGGGGTCCGAGCCGCTGCCGCCGGGGTTGATATCCTTGACCAGCACCGTACCGGCGGTTGTGCCGTCGGTCTTCCAAAGCTCATTGCCGCTGGCGCCATCGTCGCCGACGAAAAAGAGTGTGTTGCCCACAACAGTCAAATTGTAGGGGCGCGAGCCGCCGCCCGAATTGATATCCTTGACCAGCACCGTGCCGGCGCTGGCGCCGTCGGTCTTCCAAATGGCGCGGCCGGCCGAAAAGAAGGTCATTCCATTAAATTCCGTGAATTCGAACGGAGATGAACTAAGCCCATCGGTGAAAATGAGCGGATCGTTAACCGCAACCGTTCCGGCGGCGGTTCCATCGCTCTTGAGCAAATTCACACCGGCGCCCACCGCGCTAAAAAAGAGCGTGTCGCCTATGGCGGACAAGCCGCGAAGAAGCGAGCTGTTGCCGCCAGGCCGGATATCTTTGACCAGCACCGTGCCGGCGCTGGCGCCATCGCTCTTCCACAGCTCTCGGCCGCTGGCGCCATCGTCGGCGGTGAAAAAGAGCGTGTTGCCCACGGCGGTCAATTCGCGGAGAAGCGAGTTCTCGCCGCTGGGGTGGTTGATGTCTTTGACCAGCAGCGTGCCGGCGCCCGTGCCGTCGCTCTTCCAAAGCTCCTGGCCGCTGGCGCCGTTGCTGGCGGAGAAAAAGAGCGTGTCGCCCACGGCGGTGAAGTTGTCAGGATACGAGTTGCCGACGCCCAAGTTGATGTTTTTGACCAGCACCGTTCCGGCGCTGGCGCCATCGCTCTTCCAAAGCTTCCGGCCCTCGCCATCGGCGATGATGAAAAAGAGCGTGTCGCCCACGGCGGTCAGGTCGCGGGGAAACGAGCCGGAAAGGCCAGGGCGGATATCTTTCACCAGCACCGTGCCGGCGTTTGTGCCATCGCTCTTCCAAAGCTCTCGGTCGTTCCCGCGGTCGTAGGCGCGGAAAAAAAGCGTGTCGCCCACGGCGGTCAATTCGCTGGGGAAGGAGTTGCCGCCGCCGGGAAAGATATCCTTGACCAGCACCGTTCCGGCGCCCGTGCCATCGCTCTTCCAAAGCTCCTGGCCGCTGGCGCCATCGAAGGCGGCGAAAAAGAGCGTGTCGCCCACAGCGGTCAATTCGAAGGGATTGATGGTTTTGACCAAAACCGCGTCAACGCCATCGCTTTTCCAAAGTCCAGCAACGTTCGCGCCGTCGTAGGCGGCGAAAAAGAGCGTGTCGCCCACGGCGGTCAAGTCGCGGGGAGGCAAGCCGTTGCCGCCAAGTCGGATATCTTTGACCAGCACCGTGCCGGCGCTGGCGCCATCGCTCTTCCAAAGCTCTTCACCACTGGCGCCGTCGTCGGCGATGAAAAAGAGCGTGTCGCCCACGGCCGTCAAATTGCGGGGAGATGAGCCGCTGCCGCCGGGGTTGATATCCTTGACCAGCACCGTGCCGGCGCTCGTGCCATCACTCTTCCAAAGCTCATCGCCGTTCACGCCGTCGTTGGCGACGAAAAAGAGCGTGTTGCCAACCTCCGTGATTTCACGAATGATGTCGGGTGAGACCTCGATATCAGCCAGTAACATGGGAGCGACCGCCAGCATGGCGCGCTCTTCCAGAAACTCCATTCCCAACGCCGGAAAATAATAACGCCGAGACAGCGCCACTCCGCGGCCGTTCCCCTGCGGGAAGAGTGCGTCGACAAACGCCCGCCGGCAAGCCGAACGGCTCTCACGGCGGCGAGCACTGTTTTTGTTTTTTCGCAACAAGCGGTCGGTCAGTTGGCGTAACACGGGAAGTGGCCTTTACCGCGGCGTGGGGTGGTTTCCAAACGGCATTGCTCGCACACTGAGTCTTGCCTATCCATCTTATTTCATTCGGTTACTATGGTAATCGATCGCACCACGCTTTGCGACGAAAAATCGCGGGATGGATCAACAAAAACCGCCTTGCTTACGGCTCTGTTTCCCGAGGAAAAAATGCCTGCCGACGAAAACACCTCCTCTTCCGGCGCCGCTGGCGAGCCGGCGATGCGGGAAATCAAGTTCCAGCACTCCGAACACTTTGCGCCTCTGCTGAAAAGCCTGCCCTGTTCGTTGTTGATCTCGACCTACGCCGCCGGGAAGTTGGCGGTGGTGGGCACGAACGCCGACGGACTGACGCTGTCGTTCCTAAACTTCGACCAGTGCATGGGCGTTGCTGTTGGGCGTGAGCAAATCGCGGTGGGAACGCGGCATCAAATCTGGTTTCTGAACGACGCCAGCGCTCTGGCCGCCCAGGTTCCGCCGAAAGGCGCCTACGACGCCTGTTACTTGCCCCGCACGTCGTTCCATACCGCCCGCATTCACGGCCATGACTTGGCCTGGGGCAACGACGGATTGTGGGTGGTCAACACACTGTTTTCTTGTCTATGCACCTTGCATGCCGGTTTTAATTTCGTGCCCCGCTGGCGGCCGCCCTTCATCAGTAAACTGGAAGGCACAGACCGCTGCCATCTCAACGGTTTGGCGATGCAAGACGGTCGACCGAAGTATGCTACCGCAATGGCTGAATCAAACGAACCGGCGGGTTGGCGGCCCACCAAAGCCAGCAGCGGTTGCGTGCTGGATGTCGAGAGCGGCGAAACGATCGCGCGTGGTTTCGCCATGCCGCATTCCCCGCGTTTGCATGAAGGCAAATTGTGGGTCTTGAATTCGGGGCGTGGCGAATTGGGAACCGTCGACCCGGCAACTGGCAAGTACGATGCCGTCGAATCGATGCCCGGTTACACGCGAGGCTTGGCTTTTGCCGGTCCGTTCGCGTTCGTTGGCCTTTCGCAGATCCGAGAAACCTCGGTGTTCGGCGGTGTTCCAATCGCCGAGCGGCGCGACGAACTGCGGTGCGGCGTGGCGGTGGTCGATTTGCGCAGCGGCCAGAGCGTGGCCTACCTCGAATTCCTCACTGGCGTGAATGAAGTGTTCGCCGTCGACGTGCTGCCGGGTGTTGTGAACCCCTGCCTCCGAGAACCGATTCCCGCTACCGAAGAAACCGCCGACATTTGGGTCGTTCCACCCGAGGGTGAAACGCCCACGGCATGATCTACCGCCACACATTTGAGAAGCGTCGCTCGCAGCGAGTGAGGCGGGAAAAATAGTACGCCAATTTGAAGTTTGCGACTTTGAGCAACCGTTTGAATTTCTGGTCAAAAAGCGTATCCTGAGGTTCATCCCTTGCGAGGTCGCTCCACGGTAATGAGGTTCGCGGCCCCTTCGCGGCGGTGTCCGATTTTTGCACGTATTGATCGATACAGGTGATGGTTGAAAATAGTAGCTTATGGCGGGTCGGACGATAGCAATCGGCGATATTCACGGTTGCGCCCAAGCACTGGCGGCGTTGTTGGAATCCGTTGCGCCAACACAAGATGATACGATCATCACCTTGGGCGACTACGTTGACCGCGGGCCCGACAGCGCCGGCGTGATCGAGCAGTTGCTGGAGTTGCAAACGCGTTGCCGATTGATTTGTTTGATCGGCAATCATGAGGTTTTGATGCTCGACGCGTTGGACACCGGCGCCACCCTGTTCTGGCGGCAAGCCGGCGGCGACGCCACCATCGAAAGTTACGGTTCGCTGGAAAAGATTCCCGCCGCGCACATTGCGTTTTTGACGGCAACCCAACGGTACGCGGAGAACGATACGCATTTCTTCGTACACGCCAACTATGAACCGCAAACGCCGCTCGCCGGGCAGCCGGACGAGGTCTTGCTGTGGCAACATCTCCAGCAAACGCCAAAACGCCATTGTTCGGGAAAAATCGCGGTGGTTGGCCACACGCCGCAAACCAACGGACGCGTTCTCGATGCCGGCCATTTGGTTTGCATCGACACCTGCTGCTTCGGCGGTTTCTGGCTCACCGCCTACGAGACCGCGACCGGTCGGGTTTGGCAGGCGAATAACCAAGGCGAAATACGTTAATACCTTCTAACGCAACTTGGTGGGGCAGCATCACACTCCGTGTTTGAAACGCCAAACAGGGGCTATATTAGGAGTTCTAAAGAGCGTTCGATTCACTTGGCGCCTTCCGGCGGCGGGCATTGCTGGACGAAGGCGAGCGATTTCTCGATGAAAATCTCGCCGGTCATTTCTCCCAAAGATGTCCGCGAGATATAGTCGTATCGGGGGAAACTTTTGAAGTCGACCTTGGTGAGCATGTAGCCGAAGGCGTCGTTGGTGAGTCCAAACAACAGGTTGTGGCGGCCGCGCATTTTTCGCTTCAGATAAAAACCAATATTGGGCAACGCTTCTCCGGGAATGGTCAAGATCTGTGCATCGCCCACATTCACCACGTTGATTCGCGCCGAGATGGAGTGATCGTCGTTGCGAGGATAGTGCAAGGGCGAACCCGTGATGACGGCCCACATGATGTCGGACTCCACCGGGAAACGAATTTGAATCGCGCCGCAGAACAGCGCCGGGTCGTTTTGCAAGGGCGCTTTCTCAACGATGCGCACTGCTTCATCGGCCATGGTGTGGCCAATGCGCAGGCATTCCTCCCAGGTTCTGGAATCACGAGGATTTGCACGGCCTTCGTCGCCGGGTTTCACCGGAAGGCGGTTGTCGGCGGTGATCATGCCGCCTTGGGCGCCGTTGACAAAAATGGCCATGCCGCCGCTCTGCGCTTCGAGCCGATCGCGCAACGGCCCGACTAAATCGGGGCTGAGCAAACCGGGGCCGGTTCCCAACACTTCGGGGTGAATGGCGTAGTTGACCAGCGTGGCCAGCGTTTGATTATTGGCGCCGACGGCTTGCATCACGCTCATGCGGCGGTCGTACAGATTGGGCGCATAGTAGTTGTAAGCGATTTTCCCCTGAGCTTCGGCCGTGGCCACTTTCAGACGGGCCGGTTGCATGTGGTCGAACGCTTCATTGATGGCGGCGGCGGTTTGCTGGCAAACCCAATCGAGGTAGGGCAGGTCGGCGGTGTGGCCGCCGCGTCCATCGGGGAAGGCGTAACAATCGGGCGCGCTGTGGGTGTGCGTGGCGCCGATCAAAATATTTTCCGGCGGCATACGAGAAACTTGTTTGCGAACCCGATCTCCGAGCACGGCGGGAAAGCCCAAAACGTCGAGGCTGACAATCGCGACGGCCGTCTCGCCTTGCCGGAAAACAACCGCTCGGGCCGACAACGCCCCGCGTTTTCCCTTGGCCGGCGAGCCAGGGCCCAGCCCTCCGGAAATCGGTAACAAAGGGTCGGGCGTGATGCTGCGTTGCCCAACGCCAACTTCAAATTCGGCCAGAGTCGTTGGGGCGAATCCCCCAGCCATAAAACTCCAACACAGTAAAAAAACCAGGAGTATTTTTTTCATGAGCCCACGTTTCATCGAAGTATCCGCCACGGTTGATAAGTGCTCACCTGCCCGCCGCGCCGTTGGAGTGTACGCATTAGCGTGTTTTCCTTTCGCGCCGGTGGAACGCACGCATTATACCACGCACCGATAACGAAGAAACAAAACCACGATTTGACTTTCCCAGTCAGCGACGTAGGGTTGCATATTGCCAAGAACCGCAGTGAGCGAATTCAAGGAGTCTTGCCCTGATGCCAAAAGCCGCACCCACGCAACCTGACGCATTCGTGGACCGCCGAATCGGCGCCACCGACACAACTCCAGGACGGGAGCGGCGTCAGTTCGCCAACAGCTACGACGACCTCACCCCCGACGCCCGAGATTTGGCGCAGGCCATTGATGAATACAAACTCGTGCATCGTCGGCGTTTCATCACGTATGAGGAAATGCTGAACGTGGTGTTATCGCTCGGGTACCAGCGTTCGGCGCCGCCGCCCAGCAGCGCGGGTTAACCGTCGACGCCGCCCATGGCTCGCAAGCGGGTGACTGCGTCTTTCACGGTTTCGATGGCGAAGTCGACCTCTTCCTCCGTGTTAAAACGGCCCAACCCGAACCGCAGGCTGGCGCGCGTTTGTTCATCGCTGAGGCCGAGCGCCCGCAGCACATGACTCGGCTCCGGATTGGTCGACGTACACGCGCTGCCGCTCGATACCGCCAAATTTCGCATGCTCATCATGAGCGCTTCGCCGTCGACATTTTCGAAACAGCAACTGAGGTTGCCCGCCAGCCGCAACTCCGGCGAGGCAAGCGGCGGACCGTTCACGCACACGTTCGGAATTTGATCCGATAACGCCGTAGCCAATCGATCGCGCATGGTTTGCAGTCGGCGTTGTTCGTCGGCGCCCTCTTCGCGGCAAAGCTCCAAGGCTTTGGCGAAACCGACAATGCCGGGCGTATTCAACGTGCCGCTGCGGCGCCCGCCTTCCTGCCCGCCGCCGTCTTGCAGCGGCTCTAGTCGCACGCGAGGACTCCCCCGTCGAACATACAACGCCCCGACGCCCTTGGGGCCATACATTTTATGTGCGGAAAAACTCATCAAGTCGACTTGCAAGGCGGCCGCGTCCACCGGAATTTTCCCCACCGCCTGCGTGGCGTCGGTATGCAACAACACGCCGTGCGACCGGCAAAGAGCGCCGATTTCGGCCAGCGGTTGCAACACCCCGATTTCGTTGTTGGCCAGCATCACGCTCACGAGCAGGGTGTCGGGGCGAAGCGAATCGGCCAGTTCCTGTAAATCGATCACGCCCGCGTTGGCGGCGGTCTGCGGAGCGACATGCAAGTACGTGACCTCAAAACCGCGCCGGGCCAACCGCTTGGCGGGGTCGAGTATTGCCTTGTGCTCCGTGCAAACGGTCACCAGATGCTTGCCGCGGCGCGGTCGGTCGGCCAAGCCGCGCAGCGCCAAGTTATTGCTCTCGGTAGCGCCGCTGGTAAACACGATTTCCTTCGCCGTGGCGCCGATGGCGCCGGCAATACTGGTTCGCGCCGCGTCGACCGCGTCTTGCGCTTCCCAACCGAAGCAGTGGCTGATACTGCCGGCGTTGCCATACGTTTCCGTAAAGAATGGCAACATTGCCTCCACCACGCGAGGATCAACGCGGGTCGTGGCGTGGTTGTCCATGTAAACCGGTTTTTGGAGCATGCCGAAAAACTCGCTCTCGCTGGGGGGAAACCGTTGCAAAAAAGGTCGTATGGGCCATTATCGACATTCGCGGTTCCTCCACCAGTATCTCGCGCGGCGGCGCGCTTTTTATTGTGGCCGTCCACCGTTGGAGTTCAGCCTTTATCCCGGATTATTCACCAGCTTCGTTTCGTTCCATTGAGTGTCGGCGATTTCTGGAGCGTGCTCGCCAAACGGATTTCCAAGCATACTCTTTCGTGGCGTTGGTTCTTCGCGATTGAAATATCTCCGAACCGTTTTCCTTCTCACGTCCTCCTCCACTTCTTCTTCAAGCAGCATCCAGCCCCACAACCTGCGGGGGAGAGGGGGCGGTGCGCCGGCTCTCGCAATCAATGAACAAAATTCACTCCCACAACCCAAAGGCTGTGAAAAAAGTTGATTTCGTGAATAATCCGGGATCAGTCGCCGACCGCTCCGCGAAAGAAAGCTACTTTCGCAGCGAAAGGCGACACTCATTGATCGGACGGTCCTGGAGTGGTTCGTGGTAAGGTTTGATTCTTTTGTAATGAAGGTGAACGAACAATGACAAAAGGGAATAATTACGAAATAAGCAGTGCCCTGCTACTGCGCGTCGTCGCGGCGGCGTTTTTATTACAGACGGCGTTCCTTGCACGGGCGGTTTATGCGGCGGCGCCTATTCCGGTTGTTTTCGATACCGATATCACAGGAGATGTCGACGACGTGCTCGCGCTCGCGATGCTGCATGCACTCGCTGATCGGGAGGAATGTTCGATCGAAGCGGTCACGATCTCGAAAATCCATCGGCTGGCGGCGCCGTTCGTGGACGCCGTCAACACTTTTTACGGTCGTCCCGATATTCCGATTGGCGTCGCGCAGGATGCTCAAAAGAGAGACAGCAAATATTTGTCGTTGGTCGAAATTCGCGATGGCGCGCATTTCCGCTATCCACACGACCTACTCTCCAGCGACGCCGCCCCCGACGCCGTTTCGGTGCTGCGGCGAACGTTGGCGGCGGCTGAAGATCGATCTGTTGTGATCGTGCAAGTCGGGCTGGCGGCCAATCTGGCGGACCTGCTCGAATCGGCGCCGGATGATATTAGCGCGTTGAACGGCCAAGAGCTTGTCAGGCGAAAGGTTCATTTTGCATCGGTGATGGCGGGGGCGTTTTCTCCCGTGCGCGGCAATTCGCATTACCTGGAAGCGAATGTGCGAAACGGTGTTGCGGCCATGCGCCAATTTGCTGAACGCTGGCCGAACGAAACGCCAATTGTTTGGAGCGATTTTTTAATTGGCGTCGCGGCGCCTTACCCGCGTGAAAGCATTGCCCGCGATTTTCAGTATCGGCGGCGGCACATCGTGCGCGAGGCGTACTTGCTTCATAGCGGACCGAAACACGACCGCCCCACTTGGGATTTAACCAGCGTGTTATACGCGGTGCGTCCTGACGAAAACTACTTCGATTTATCGCCGCGCGGGCGTGTGGCGGTCGATCACGATGGCTTCACCCGCTTCACCCCTGGCGTGCTGGGCCGCGACCGATACCTGAAAATGGACCGCCGCCAAGCGGTGCGCGTGGTTGCAACCCAGCGAACGCTCGTCTCGCAACCGCCAAGGCGCCCCTAAGGACCGTTCGCGAAATAGGTTCCCGGTTGCTGTTCGGAAAAGCCCGGCATTTTCAAAATGCCGGGCTTTTAATGCGGAATGTAAATTCGGAACTGTTCCTCAGTTATTGGACAGCCGCTAATCGTTCGGCGTCTTCCCTGACGCTGCCCTGGCCGATTTTGGTTTTCGGCGAATTCCGCGAGTGTTGCCTATTT
>JAJRWU010000222.1 GCA_024276655.1 Planctomycetota bacterium | reverse complement strand
CTATCGGAGGGCTTCAACGACCGGGTTACCCCGAGAACATCGCCTCCTCAGCTACATGATTAACGAACAATTATCATGCTCAACTCCTTTCATTTGAGTAGATCAGACAGGCTTCGCCTGGCGCACCAGAGGCCGCAAAGATGCGCAGAGGGCGCAGAGTCGAACCGCGCGTAGCCTATTCGCTATCACTCTTCTCTCAACGACGATTTTCTCCGCAGTATGTGGTGATAGTACCTAGCGAAGCGGTGCGATTCATCGCGCACGTATTGCAGCAGCCGCAAGCTGAAGGCGTGTCGGCTGAGGCGCAGCGGCTCCGATTTCCCCGGCAGAAAAATCTCTTCGTCGCGTTTGGCCAGCGAGATCACGCAGGGCGGCTCTATTTGCATCTGCTCGAACGCGGCCAGGGCGAATTTGAGTTGCCCCTTGCCGCCGTCGATCAAAAGAATGTCGGGAAAAATTGCCGACTCCTCCGCCAGTTTTTTGAAACGCCGCGAAACCACTTCTTGAATGCTGCGGTAGTCGTCGACGCCCTGCACTTCGCGAATTTTGTAATGCCGGTAGCCCGGTTTGAACGGCAGGCCGTCGATAAATTGCACCACGCTGGCAACCGTTTGGCCGCCGCCCAGGTGCGCGATGTCGATGCCTTCGATCGTGCGCGGCGGTTTGCTCAAATGCAGAACTTTTTTCAAACCGGCCAAACCTTTTTTGGGGTCAATATAAAAGACTTCTGGCTGCGCGTGGGTGTCGAGTTCGCCGCGGTCGTCGAGCGTGCCGAGCATATGAATTTCGTCGCGCAGCTTGGCGGCTTCCTCGAATCGCAACTCCTTGGAGGCGGCCTGCATGTCGCGCTGCATCTGCTTGAGCAGTTTTGTTTTGCGGCCTTCGAGAAACATTTGCAGCCGCTTGATATCTCGCCGATAGGCTGCTTTATCGATGCGTAAATTGCACGGCGCCGTGCATTGTTCGATGCTCGCCAGCAGGCAAGGACGGAACCACCGCCAGCGTTCGTCGTGGGCTTCAATATCGAGCGAACAGGTGCGAAACTTGAAGATGCGTTGCAAAACCTGCACCGCCCCGCGCAAGGCGCCGACATTGGCGAACGGGCCGTACAGTTTCACGCCGTGGTCGGGAGGTTCTCGCGTGACCTCCACACGCGGAAAATCCTCGCCGGTGGTGATCATCAAATACGGAAACGTTTTGTCGTCTTTAAGATCTTTGTTGAACTTCGGCTGGGTGTCTTTAATCAGACGCGATTCCACCAGCAGGGCGTCGACTTCGCTCTCGCATTCGATGAAATCGGCGTCACAGATTTCATGCACCCAGTGGGCGGTGCGTTTCTCCTGTTCCGCCGCCTTGAGGAAGTAGCTGCCGGCGCGGGTCCGCAAGTTTTTCGCCTTGCCGATATAAATCACCAAGCCGGTGGCGTCTTTCATTAAATAGACGCCCGGCGTTTGCGGGAATTCCTTGACCTTGGCCGCAGCGCGGCGGTATGCGCTGACGTCTGGGCGTTGGCTTGCCTCCGTCGGGCCGACGTTCTCGGAATCAGCAGGTTGTGCGGCGTCTGCCATGGGAAGGCTTGTCACTAAGGCGAGCGGCGGAAAATAACTTACCCGCACGTAGCGGAAGTCCGTGATTTTTTTTGGGTTCCCACCTATGCGGGAATGATCGTTTTTTTTTATTCACTCGCTTGCGCTTCGTGCTTGTATTAGGTGAATTTTCATCTGCCGCTCGCCTAAGAGCTCCTAACATAACCCCTGTTTGGCGTTTCAAACACGGAGTTTGATACTGCCCCACCAAGTTGTGTTAGAAGGTATAAGGACCGTTCGGGCAATGGGAGCCGCCTTTCGTTCCGAGAAAGCAGCTTTCTTTCGCGAAGCGAAAGGCGCCTATAAGACAACTATTTCTCGAACGCTCCCTAGCTTTGTTGGTCGCCGGCGACGCGCCAGCGAACGTTGAACAGCCATGTCATGCCGGCCAGGAGCAGCCCGTTGAGAGTCGCCACGCTGAGCATGAAGATTCCATAGAACAGCCAGGTGACGGGCGGCGGGGCGTTGGGCGCGGCGGGGTCGTTGCCGGTCAACTCCACGTTCAGCGGAACCGAGAACGCAGCCGAGAAGGGGCTCACGACTCCCAGGTATTTGATCTGCTCCACCACGGGGTCGCCGGCGTAGAATGTCTCGGCGAACAAACTGATCGCCACCGGCGCGCAGAACAGCGTGATGATCACCAGATAGGTGGCGATCAAACTCACCGATGATTTGCGGAAGCAGACCGAGCAGAATAGGCCGATCATGGCCGTCGTCAGGCAGGTGATCAGAATGATGGAAAGAAACGCCAGCACCGACAGCGAATTCGACCAATACGGGCTCACCAAGACCCAGGCCAAACCAACGGGCACCAAGAGGAAGAGTGTCAACATACTCGAAACGCGCAGTCCGGCCAGCAGCTTGCCCCACAAGATCTCCCAAGGCGAGATGGTCGTGGTGAGCAGTAAGTCGAGGGTTTGTCGTTCGCGTTCGCTGGTCACGCTGCCCGAGGAAAAGACCGGCCCCACCAGCATGTTGAACACCACCACGTAGCCCACGTACCAAGCCACGAACTCCGGCCGAATGTACAAACAACTGGCCATCAGCGGCAGCGCCAGGAGCATACTTACCTGAATCACGAGACGCAGCATGAGCGTTCCCTGGCTGAAAATTTCGCTGCGCATTTCTTTATCGTACACCGGGTTGGCGCCGTCTTGGATAAGATCGTTGCGTTTGGCCGGAGCGAACAGGCTGTCGGGAAATTGATTGGGCTGAATCACAAGGCCAACCGCCGATTGCGCTTCCTCTTCGAGGTCGATCACTTCTTGTGCGTCGCTGCCGACATCGGGCGGATGCAGCAGCCGCGCGCTGGTGTTGACAAACAAGGCGATACAAATAGCCGCCGCCACCGCTGGTAATACCGTTACCGTGATCAACAACCGAAAGGCGCCGCCGCCCACGGCTTCGGCTTGGGTCCAAAACAAAATGCCAACCAACACCATCGGCAGAATTAAGAGATACGAAACCACCAACGCCGCCGCCGTGCGTTTGAAATAACTGCTGCATGCAATGCTGATCATGCCGAAGGTAATCACGGATATAATCAGCCCCATGTAGGCCGCCAGCACTTCAAAAACCGAAACGCCGCCCAACGGCAGGCAGAGCATCACGATCGGCAAGGAAGCAAAAATCAGCACCGCCAAGTGCGTTAACGAAGCCACCATTTTGCCCAGCACGATCGCGCCCGGCTGCAACGGACTGGCCAGCAGCATTTCATAGGTTTTGCGTTCTTTCTCACCCGTGATCGCGCCGGCGGCAAAGCTGGGCGCCATCAGCGAAGCCAATAAATACTGCCCCAGAAAAAACAGATCGACCAACCGACGCGCAGCTTCCGGGTTGGAGGTGAGGTCGAGCCGCGTCTCTTGCGGCCAGGCAAAATAAACCACCACGCCCAGCAGCAATTGGTACAGCAACAGCAGCACAAAGGCCCGCGGCATGCGCAGGTTGACCAGCAGCTCGCGTTGCAACACGGGGTTTTCGGTCAGGTACATAAGCCCATTCAGAGAAGAGATGTCCAGAAGAGATGTGCCGACGAGAACGTGAGACCCGAGCGACGCGCTCACCGCGTATTCGCCTGATGCGCCCGATTATTTTGCCAGCCGGTTATTTTATCAGTTCTCGCGGCCCGCAAAATAGACGCCCGCTCCCACCGCGGCCAACAAAGCGCCCGCGATCCAAAGCACTCTGGCCACCGTGGCGCCCCCTGATTGAGCGGTTTCCAATTCGCTCTCCAACTGCCGCCGCCGATTTTCAAGGCCCGCTTTATCGGCCGGTGCGCCGGCGGAATGATTCTCGCCGCCGCCATGTTCGTGTGAAAGCCCATGCAGCGCCGTACGCACTTCCACCAGCTCGCGCGCTTTCTCGTCTGACCAATTCTTAGGCCCCGAAGTGAATGAGGGCCAGGCGAACGACAAGCCGATCAAGCCGATGCCCAGGATAGCCGCCAACGATGCTATTTGTGGTGATTTCATAATCAGGGAAGACGCACCGGCTGACCGTCGTTGGCGCAAATCAAGTAGCCCATGGCGGTCAGGTCGACGGTGTTGGGGAAAAAACTGGTGTGGCCATCTACATACGCGACGTTCACGCCGCCAGGATGGTGGCTCCGCGGCGCGGCCGACAAATAACTCAACGAGCCGGACGACGTCCACGTTCGGCACGGCATCTTGAGCAGTTGCGCCCCGGCTAGGTCGGTGCAGGCGTAGAGCATGTCGCCGTTGGCGCCGTTGGGCGGCTGCACGCCGGCCGGGAGGCTCAAAGGGTTGGGCCGAAACGGAAGTTTGCCGTCGTCGTCGTGCATGTCATAGGCGAGATTCGAGGCGCCGGTCCAGGGCAGCGCCCAAACGCCACGCTGGTCTTGAGGATTGGCGCGCGTGCGCACCTCGGCCAGCATGATCGTATTCGAGGCGCCGTCCTTGATGTACGACATTTTTTGCCCGTAACCACCCAGCGCGCCGCGAAACTTGATTTGCATGTCGACATGCCAAGGGCTCACATACGCCGCGTAATTTCCCTTGGCGAAACTCTTGCCCTGCGTGAAGTTCGCATCGGTATAAAGACCGCCGCCGGCGTCGCTCGGGCAGACCAACATCGGCAGATGCGTCTGTTGCGGATTGGAAGCCTGCTGGAGTACGGAAAACCGGAAGTCGAATTGATCGTGCAGGTTTTGCTGCTCAAGGTAGGGCAATGTCAGCGAGATCCAGCTATGCATTTTTCCGCCCAAGGGATCAAACGCGCCGAACGTAAGGGTCGGACTCAAATTCCTCGTGATAATGCCGCCCGGCGGAAGACGATTATGCGCTGTTTCGTAATTGAGAACGGCCAACGCCAGTTGTTTGAGGTTGTTGGTGCAGCTCATCCGGCGGGCCGCCTCCCGCGCTGCTTGAACCGCCGGCAGCAACATCGAAACTAAAATTCCAATGATGGCAATGACCACCAATAACTCCACCAGAGTGAAGCCGCGTTTTCTGCGACAAGTCATGATTGCAGTGTTCATGATCGTGGTCCTGCTTCGATTCACCGATGGGATGTAAGAAGTGAGTGCGACGCGCTTGCCGCGCGATCGACCTGACGCACTACCATACGCCAAGGCAACCGCCCTCCTCTATTGAACGCGTTTGAGCCAGAGAATACAAGAGAATGTTGCCGACTGGAGTAAAATAACATCACCATCTCGGCGCCTTACCCGAACCAGATTTCACCCACAGATTCTCATCAGGAGGCAAAAAATCGTTACACTTGAAGACCGTTGCTCGCCTGAAATTGATTCACAAAGCCGAACTGCAAACCCAATCTCGATCATATGAAGAACATCAAAGCGGCGTCGGTTCAGTTCCAACATCGAACCGGAGCGGCGGCGGCCAACCTCGATATTATCAGCCGTTTTGTCGAATCGGCGGCCGGGCAAGGCTGCCGGTTAATCGTCTTTCCGGAGTGTTGTATATCTGGATATTGGGGGCTGCGGGAGATGTCGCGCGAGCAGTTGCTGGCGCTCGCGGAGCCGGTTCCCGGCGGTCCTTCTTCAGCCGCGTTGATGGCCATGGCCCAAGAACACAAAATGGTTGTGGGCGCCGGATTGGTCGAACTCTCCGACGACGGCCAACTTTACAACACGTTTGTGGTCGCGATGCCGGACGGCCGTTTTGCCCGCCACCGAAAACTGCATTGTTTCATCAATCAACACATGGCTTCGGGTGATCAATTCACTGTTTTCGATACGCCGCTGGGCGTGCGCATGGGTGTCTTGATTTGCTACGACAACAACATCATTGAAAACGCGCGAGCCACGGCGCTTGCCGGCGCCGAAGTGTTGCTTGCGCCGCATCAGACCGGCGGCTGCAATTCCGGCAGCCCCTGCGCAATGGGGCTGGTCGATGTGGAACTCTGGGAGCGGCGCGAGCAAAACCCCCAGGCGATTGAAGCGGAGTTTCGCGGCGACAAAGGCCGCGCCTGGCTGTTGCGATGGCTGCCCTCCCGCGCACACGACAACGGCATGTTTCTCGTTTTCAGCAACGGCGTGGGCCGCGACGACAACGAAGTTCGCACCGGAAACGCCATGATTCTCGACCCCTATGGACGCACGCTCGCCGAAACCTGGCGCGCCGCCGACGACATGGTCGTGGCCGAACTAGATGGCCAACTGCTTGAGCGCTCCACAGGCGCCCGTTGGATGCGCGCCCGGCGGCCCGAATTGTATCAGTCGCTGGCCACCCCGACCGGCAAGGAGGAAGACACGCGCGCCGTGCGTTTTGAGCACGCGAATAAATCCGAGCCGAGCTAACAGAACGACTACCGCAATACGCGCGGGCTGTGTTGCCGGCGTTTGCCAGCGCGGGCGGAGCGCGCCGTGGTGGTGATTTCGCCCGGCATCACGAGTTCAGTTCCCGGCAGCAATCGCGACATATCGCCTTGCAGACGCGCCGCATTCAATTGCCAGATTTCCAACCAGCGCCGACGTTCGCCCAGTTCGCGTTGGGCGATGGCGGGCAATGTGTCGCCGGTTTGAATTACGTAACGACGCGCCTTGTAAGCCGCGCCCGGCGCCAGTTGCGGCGGTTGTCGCGACGGCGCCACTGCACGAGCGATTGGCGGCTGCTCCGTCGGCATTTGTCCTCGCTCCACCGTTTCCGCGAATGCATTGGGAGGAGGCAACGGCGGAGAAGATGGCGGGGAAGATGGCGGGGAAGATGGCGGGGAAGATGGCGGGGAGGCTGTGTCACGATCTTGTTCGTATCGCGCCGCTGCACTGTTCACGATTGGTCGCGGCGCCCGGGTGGAAGCTCTGCCAGCGGCGGCGGAGAGCGCGTTTGGCGCCGCTGCTTCAACAACCGCTGCTTCAACAACTGCGGGGTCGCTGGCCGATAGATCCGCCGCGTACGAAAGGCGTGCAATCGGCGCTGGTGTTTCCGCGATCGCCGAATTTTCGATTGGCAAAGCTGCTGTTTTCGAGGCCAAGCGGCTCTTGGAAAAATCCCGCACTACTCTGGGCGGCGTCATTTTTGGTTCGGCCCGGCGCAGCGCTTGGGAAACACGAAAGCAAACCAGGCAGGCCAGAACCATCGTTAGCGCGCCGATGGCGCCCAAGCCAATCCGACCTTCCCAACCCAGGCTCGATCGCCCCGCCGGTTCTGGGTGGCGCGCCGGCGCAGCCACTTCTTGCTCCGGTTTTTCCTGTTCAAAGATAGAGGTTTGGCTGAGGTAATCTGAAAAATCGCCTTGGCCAAATTCGTGATCGCTCATCGGTTCAAACCCTTTCCGCCACGCGCAAGCGGGAGCTTCGACTGCGAGGATTGCGTTGTTCCTCTTGTTCGCTCGGCCTGACCGGTTTCTTGGTGAGAACATTGAGGCGGTCGTCGTCTCGAAAGGCGTGTTTGACCCGCCGGTCTTCCAGGGAATGGAAGCTGATGATCGCCAACCGACCGCCCGGCCGCAAACATTCCGGAAA
Organism: Planctomycetota bacterium; assembly: GCA_024276655.1. GTDB lineage: Bacteria > Planctomycetota > Planctomycetia > Pirellulales > Pirellulaceae > SZUA-33. The sequence continues at coordinate 16,840 of JAJRWU010000222.1, read as the reverse complement.
GTATTTGAGCGCCTGTTCGAGTGATTTCAATTCGTCGTTGACGGCAATGCGTAGAGCTTGAAAGGTGCGCGTGGCCGCGTCGATATTCTGGCGATGCGCCTGTGGAATGCAAGAGCGAACCAGCGCGGCCAACTCTTGGGCGGTGCGTACGGGCGACGTTCTCCGGGCGGCGACGATTTTTCGCGCAATCCGGCGGCTATAACGCTCCTCGCCATAGGCATAGATCAAATCGGCCAGCGGCTCTTCGCGCATCCGCTCCAAGAGGCGCCAAGCCGGCGCGCCTTCTTCGGGGTCGAAGCGAAGATCGAGCGGGCCTGCGGAATCGAAACTAAAACCTCGCTGGCGGTCGGCTAGCTGATCGCTGGAAAGCCCCAAGTCGAGCACAATACCATCAACAGCACTTTGGCCAAGCTCCTGCAAGGCGACTGGCAATTCACAAAAGTTGCGCTGTGTCAGTTTGACGGGCAGGCCGCGCAAGTTCACTTCAGCGGCGGCAATGGCGGCCGGGTCGCGATCAAACGAAAGCACCGTTCCCGCATCACCCACTTGTGCAGCCAAGGCTCGCGTATGACCGCCGCCGCCAAGCGTGCCGTCCACGATAAAACTCCCCGGTTGCGGCGCCAACCAGGCGACAACTTCGTCCGACAATACAGGAGTGTGGATGGGTTGCACGGACACGAATTTGCATCGCCTCTTTCGGCTTGCCGTTCAACGATCCGTCGGTCGCCGTGGCGTTAAAAAAAACATCCTCCCTGCCGACGTCCATGTACACTATTCAGGGAGGATGCTGCAGACGGCGCGCCGATGCTCGACGGCGCAATCCATCTGCGGTTCGCAGCGAGAAACGATCCTTGCTTCTCACTCGCGGAAGTTCCTAGGTTCAGCCGGTGGCCGCTAGCTGAACCGAGTGAATCCGCACCAGGCGAACAAGTGGGTATAAAAACAATAATCGCATGGCGTATAAGGCTTTTTGAAGCTGTTTCATTGCTTTCGGCATTTGTGTTTTGCAGTGAAAATGCTAGCACTTTCAGGCGAATGAGCAGGCGTTTCCAACTCACTCGCGGCCCAAGCATAACCATTGATTGGAATCGGTCAACAGAGTTTTGACGCGCAATCTGAGAATGGCGGCCAGCCGTTCGACCTAGCCTCATGCGCCCGCCCGACTTCCATCGCAAAAAACTTTTTTGGCAACCGGCGTTACTTTTTTTGGCGCGCTGTTGCGATGAGTTCTTGGTACAGCCGAGCGTAAGCGGCAACCATCGCCTCGATGGAAAAGTGTTCGCGCACGCGGGCTTGATTGGCGGCGCCGAGTCTCAATGCTAGCACTTCGTTGCTAGCATTGGCGATCACTCGGGCGGCAAATTCCTTGCCGGCGCCGAACGCCGCCACTTGCGTTTCGGCTAGCGGGCCGAGGATTTGCCGAACACCTTCGACATCGGTCGCGACAACCGGCAGGCTTTGCGCCATGGCCTCCAAAAGCACATTGGGCATTCCTTCCCACCGCGAGGGGAGCACGAGCAAATCGGCCATTTGGAGGGCCTGTTCGACGTTCTCTCGCCAACCGGCGAAATGCACGCGGCCGCCAATTTGTAAGCTAGCAGCTTGGCGGCGGAGCGTCTGCTCTTCAGGACCGGCGCCGACCAGCAACAGATCATGCAGCGGTAGCTCGTTGAAAATTTGCGGCAGCAGCGTGAGCAACCAATCGAGTCCCTTCTGCCGATGCAGCCGACCAACAGCCACGATCAACCGGCGCCGGGAGGAAACGCCGTACATCTTGCAGCTCGCTGCGTGTTGACGCGACTCCGGCTGAATCGACATTGGCGAGGGAACATGAACGCCGTTGGGAATCACCAACAACCGTTCGCGGCGAATGCCTCCGCGCGTCGCGGTGTGTTCGGCGACGGCGTCGGAAACACAAACGATTTTGCCGGCGCGCCGCGTCGCCCAGCGCTCACAACGCAACCTCAATTGACTCGGCTCAGCCACGCGAATTCCGCTGACCACAATCGGCCGCGGCTCGAACCGCCCCGCCAACCCGCCCACGATATTCGCATGAAACAACATCGTTTGCAGGAGGTGCGGCCGCTGGCGGCGCAGCGCTGCGCGAAACCCCCGCCACACGCGCAAGAATTGTCGTGACGTTCGCCCGCCCAAAAAATGCACGGGAACGTCGGCCGCTTGCAACGCCTCCACCAACTGGCGGCGGTCGGGCGGCGGCTCTCCCAACGCATACACTTCGGGTGCGAAAATTGCGCGGTCCAGGCGACACGCCAGCTGCGTCAAACGTCGCTCCGCGCCGCCGACGTCCAGTTCGGTGATCGCCAACGCCAGGCGGATGCGCCCATCGGATTCAAGACGCTGATTCAAAGAATGCCCTGGTTTAGGAATAGTCCTGAAATAAGTTACCGGTTGTAGTTCAGAAAAGCCCGGCATTTTGAAAATGCCGGGCTTTTAATTCGGCATGTAAATTCAGGACGGCTCCTTAAATAATACCAGCCAATTCCTGCAAGATATGCCAGTTTTCCAGGCGATCTTGGTTCGTGAATTGCAACAATTTCGAGGGGTTGCCGTCTTTATCGAAATGCTTGGAGAACCGGCCTTCGCTCCGCGCGAAATCGATAAAGTCGACCGTCTCGCCGGTTTTAGGATTGGTGAACCAATCGGCTTTCATGGCGGGGTTGCCTTGCAGCGTAAGCCGCTTCTTGATCGTGGCGCCCTTGCGAGGATCGTGAATCAGCATCGGGAAGGCGCGCGAGTCGACCGCCAAGCGGGCTTGGTCGGACGCCATATCGTCGCCCACGCCATGTTCCGGCTGGCAGGTGGTGTAGCAATTCACGATGGCGGGGCCGTCGAATTCCAAGGCGCCCAACACCGCCTTGTAAAAATGATTGGTATGGGCGGCGGTGGTTTGCGCGACATACGTGCGGGGGTGCATCATCGCGATCTGGGCGATTTCCTTGCGTCGCTCTTGCTTGCCTCCAAACTCTTTTCCGTGCAGGCTCATCTTGGCGTTCTGGCCGGTGAAGGTTGCCGTAGACGCCTGACCGCCGGTGTTGGAATAAACCTGGGTATCGAGCACGAACACCTTGACATTCATACCCGAAGCGAGCAAACGCGAGAGCGACTGGAAGCCGATGTCGAACATGGCGCCATCGCCGCCAATGGCCCAGATGGGCTTATCGCTCCAGCCTTTTTGGTCCCAGCGGGCGCGAATTCCCATGGCGTCGGCGGCCACGTTCTCGAACAGGGAGTTGGTCCAGGGAACGAGGTACGGGTTGTAGGGGTAGGTCGAGGTGTAAACGGTATTACAGCCGGTTGCGGCGACAATCGCCCATTGGTCGCCATACTTGGCGCCGGTGGCGGCGCAGAGCATTCGCAGCGCGGTGCCTTCGCCGCAACCCGCACACGAACCGGCTCCGCCGACATAAATGTGCGTCTTCTCGCGGAGCATCATGTCGATCAAGAGGTTGTCGTTGATGTATTGCTCGTCCGACGGACCAAACTCCTTGAACAACCGATGACTCTTACGAATTTCGGTCATTTTGTCGTCGGTTTTGTCGATCATTTTGAGGGCGTCGTCGCCGCACACGGTCACGCATTCGGCACAGCCCTTGCATTTGCTGGGGTCGATGATGATCGCGAAGCGACCGCCGTCCTTGCCCTTCTTTTTGGGGCCGTCGTAATACTTGCGGGTTGTCGACCACTGCTTCTCGAACATGGTGCGGTCTTCGACGTTGCCGATTTTTTCGAGCTTCGATTCGAGATCGGGCTCCGACAGCACCTTGCCCAGAATGGCGGTGTCGGGGCATTCGGTCACGCACTCCATGCAGCCGGTGCAGTTTTCGGTGATAAATATGGGAATTTCCGGGCCCACGTAGCTGAAATCTCGCAATACGGCGGTGCCGGCTGGAATCAAGGAGCGGGCGGTGCCGAGGTCGGCGGGGAGGCCTTTTTCACCCGTGCCGTCTTCATAGCTGCGAATCACCCGCTCGTTGAAATCGGGTACGTCGATCACGGGAAGGTTGGCCGCCTTGTACGGCTGGTCGATCAGCGTGCCGTACGAATTGTTGTTGTACGGATCGCGCTCGCTGGCTTCGTTCATCGACGTCGGTTTATCAGACGTCGCCGGTTTCCCGGACGTTGGCGCCGGCTTTTCAGTGGTGGACATAATCAATCCTCCGATATTTCATTCCGCGATAAGCAGATTGGAAAGTTGAGTTTCATGAGTGAAAGGGCGAATAACGTTTACGCTTAGGAATAGTCCTGAAATAAGTTACCGGTTTTAGTTCGGCACGTAAATTCAGGACTGCTTCTTAGCCGTTCGCAGCGTAAATGATTTCTTCGGGAACTTCCTGCATTTCACCGTAACCGCGTTTCACGCAGGTGAGGTTGTCTTGCACGACCTGCTCGCCGCGTTTGCCAAAGTATTTCCGCAGCGCCTTTTCAACACCAACGTAGACATCATCGTCCGACGTTTCGCTGTCGGAGGCGAACGGCGTCAAACGCAGAAAAACGCCCAGCAGCACGATACCCTGCATTCTCATTTGCAGGTCGGCCACGGAAGCCACTTCGCGAGCAATTTGCACCATGTCGATGAAGTAGACGTGCAGTTTTTTGTCGCGGATCGTTTTTTGATGCCGCGCCGGAATGTGCCGCCAAACTTCTTCCGCGCTTGCGTGCGGGCTTTGCATGAATACGGCGCCGCCGTCCACGATACCGTTCATCGGATTGCCGCTCAGCAGGGCGTTGGTGTCGTTCAAAACCACCAGATTCACGTATTCCAATTCGGAGTGCGAGAAAATGTGGGAGTCGGCAATCGTGAGGTAGTAGGTGGTCGGCAGGCCCTTCTTTTCCGAACCATACTTCGGATACGCCTGGACGTCCTTGCCGAACACCTGCCCGGCGATGGTGGCAATGACTTTGTTGGTGGTTACGGAGCCGAAGCCGCCGACGGAATGCCCACGCATCGAAAAGGCGCCGACGGGGCGGAGGTCGGGGTCTTCGCCGCGATCCAACGCCAACGGGTGTTTGATGCCCACACAATAGAAGTCTCGTTCGTCATCCTGCATGTTGCCAAAGGAAGCGATGATATCGCCGGGGCGAACATCGCGGCTTCCCAGCCCGGCGGCGGCGCTGTAAATACGCGGAATGCGGTCGATGCGCTCTTGGCCGTTTTGGCCGTTCATGGCGTCGCAGAAAGCGGCCTTGATTTCACGCGTTAGGTGGTTGCCGGAGGTTGAAAGCGGGTCGTCCATGCGTTCGTAAACGGTAAAGGCGACACAATCTTTCAAGGCCTCCACGATCTGCCGCGCCGGGAAGGGGCGGAAGCAATAAATGTTCAGGCAACCCGCCTTGACGCCTTTGACATCGCGTAAATAGTCGACCGTGGTTTGGGCGGTTTCCATGTAGGAGCCCATGCCGACCAAAATGAATTCGGCGTCGTCGCAGCGGTAGGAATCGATAAATCCGTAACGGCGGCCGGTATTTCGGTAGAATTCGTCGAAGGCCTCCTGCAGCGCCGGCTCGACTTGGTCGTAATAGGCGCGTTGGGCGATTTTGCCCTTCATGTAAGAGTCTTGATTTTGCACCACGCCCGACATAATCGGGTTGTCGGGATCCATCAGGTTGACGAGTTTATCGGCCGGATTGCCGATGTATTCCTTCATGAATTCCGGCTCATTGAGCCGGACCGACTCCACCGTGTGGGTGGTGAGGAAGCCATCTTGAACATTCATGAACGGCGTGTGCGACGATTCCGCGGCGCGGCGGGCAATCAGGCAGAAGTCGCCGGCCTCTTGGGCGTTTCTGGTGAACAATATTCCCCAGCCCACATCGGCGCAGCTCATGACGTCGTCGTGCCCGGCATGCACATTCAGCGACTGGCTGGTTAATGCGCGAGCGCCGATATTGAACACAATAGGCAGACGCTTGCCCGAAATGGTGTACAAAACCTCTTTCATCAGAACCAGCCCTTGGCCCGACGTGAAGTTCGTAACGCGCCCGCCAGCGACGGCAAAGCCCTCGCAGAAGGTGGCTGCCGAGTGTTCGCTCTCGGGCTCCACGAAAATGAGTTTTTCACCCCACAGGTTCGGAATGCCGTTCATCACGGCGGCGTTGAAACCGGAGCCCATGGTGGTTGAACTGGTGATTGGGTAGGCGCCAGAGCCTTGGCTGATCCGGGTTTCCACCCAAACCACGGCTTCGGCGCCATCGCATGTGGTGGGCATACCGGGGTATTGGAACTTACTTTCGACCGGTTCGCCTTGCGGAACACCCGCTTTCGCTTCAAGCGATCCTGCTGACATAAAACGATTCCTCAAAATAGTCTTGCGGCACTGAGTGTGAGGCAGACAAGCGAAGCTGGCCGTTGGCCATCGCCTGGCGAATCTTTATATCGTCATTTATCTGCATCGGCGTTGAAGAAGGCCCTCAGTTTTGTCGCTAAGAGTAGGGATTGCGTTGATTTTACATGAACTCTTGGGCGCCACTGCTGATTTGCCCGCCGGCGCCGTAACGCGAGTGAACACACCACGCTTGCCGCCCGCCGATTCGGGCGCAACTGGTCGCCGAAGGCCTTCGGCGAACGCTCCCGGCTGGGGAAACGTCTCTGCAAGTCTAACATCTCAAGGCCCTTAGACACAAGATGGCAGGCTCTCTCCCGGCGTTTTGGGGGCGGCAACGCACTTTGCCGACCACCGTTGGAGTCTGTCGTCTATACACAAATGCACAGAGACAACATACGATGGCCTTCCAAGGTCATCGGTCTGTTCCCGGAATATCCTGTTTCGACGGCCTTGGAAGGCCGTCGTGCAACTTATGTATAAACAACAGCGTTGGAGCGTACGCTTGCGCGTCTTTCGACCTTCCGCACGCTTCAAAACTTGCTAAAGCATGAACTCCAATCCTTGAAACCCGCCGCTTCGCACAAAAAAACAATGCTTCGACCGCCCGTGTTTTCGTCGGCGGCGCGTTGGTTTACGAAGGTCTGACTGGTAAAAATTGATCGACGGGGTGTTCATGAGAGATTCAAAAAAACAGTGTAACACATTTGTTTTCAACTACTTACGGACGCCACACATCTCCGGGTTCGCCTTGTCGTCGTAAGTCGTTTCTATGAAGCCCCTTACGAAAACCGCCTGGGTGATCTTCGCGAATTCCCGCTGAGATCTGAACGATGACTTTGTCGCCGACGATGATTCATCACTTGACTCTAGTGCTTACAGCGTTTACACTTGGGGCGTTTTGAAGGCGCATGTTTTGCCTACGATCACGTCCTTTTGCCCGCCCCGGGAGGAGTGCTGAGTCGTGACCAAAAAAGAGATCGTCAAAACGATTTCCGAAGAGATTGGGCTAACCCAACTCAAGACAAAAGAAATCGTTCAAAAGACGTTTGATGCGATTGTCGAGACCTTGGTCGAAGACGGTCGAATTGAACTGCGAAACTTCGGTGTGTTTGAAGTCAAGAAGCGTGCGGCGAGAAAAGCGCGAAACCCCCGCACCGGTGATCGCGTCGACGTGCCCGAAAAGTATGTCGTGACGTTCAAGCCCGGCAAGGAAATGGAAGCCAAGGTTCGCCAATTCGAACAACGCGACCGAGAACGCGCCGCCGCCGAAAATGCGGCCGCCAACGCCGAACAAAACGCGATTTCCAGTTCCTCCGAGCCCCCATCGCCCGATCTGCCCATAAATAGATCAACCCAAATGGGGGGCTGATCTCTTTGGAATGATCCCAGGGGCAGTCCCGAAATAAGTTCCTGGTTTCAACTCAAAAAAACCGGCATTTTCAATATTCCGGGCTTTTAACTAACTCGGGACTCTTCCTTGGTGCCTGTCCGGCGTGGAGCTACCCCAATAATTCGGGGACGATATCTTCGCCCGTCACTGGCGAATCGACCAGGCTAACGTCCCGCCCTTCGTGCGGAGCGGTCAGTTTTCGATGGTCGATCCCCAACGTGTGCAGGAGCGTGGCGTGCAAACTGTGAACGGTCACGACGTTCGAAACTGCTTGGTAACCGATTTCATCCGTCTCGCCATGCACGTAACCCGCTTTGAATCCGCCGCCGGCCAGCCATAATGAGAATCCGCGAGGGTTATGATCACGGCCATCGGCACCTTCGGAAATCGGCTCGCGGCCGAATTCGCCGCCCCACATCACGATCGTCTCGTTGAGCAAGCCGCGCTGCTTCAAGTCCTTCACAAGAGCCGCGCCCGGCTGGTCGGTGATCTGACACAACTCCTTCAAACGCGACACATTCTTGTTGTGCGTATCCCACGGTTGCGAACCCATGCAAACTTGCACAAACCGCACGCCGCGCTCCACCAACCGCCGCGCCAACAAACAGCGCCGCGCGTAGTTGCGAGTTTTGGGATTCGAGCTTTCCAGTCCATACATTTTCAGAATCTCTTTGGGCTCATCGGAAAAATCAAGCACATCGGGCACCGCAACTTGCATGCGGGCGGCCGTTTCAAAATCCTTGATTCTCGCCAGCAGTTCGTCATTGCTGGGATGCCGCGAATGGTGCAGGCGGTTTAACTGGCCGAGAAAGTCCAACTGCCCCGATCTTGCGCGGGCGGTGAATCGGCTGGGTGTCTTCAGATACTGCACCGGCGATGCACCGGAGCGGAAAGGCGTGCCCTGATATTCCGCCGGCAACCAACCCGACGACCAATTGCCCACGCCATCGGCGGGATAACCGCTTTCCACGAGCACCACATAGGCCGGCAGGCTGTCGGTTTCGGCGCCCAAGCCATAAACCACCCAGGAGCCCAGCACCGGCGAACCTGGAAGAAACTGCCCGGTATTGATCAGCCGGATGGCCGCCGTGTGGTCGCTGGCCTTGGTTTTCATGGAGCGGATCAGTGTAAGGTCGTCGACGATTTCGGCCGTGTGGGGCAGGAGCTCCGATAATTCGATGCCGGACTGCCCGTGTTTCGAGAATTCAAAGGGCGAGCCCAAAATGCGTTTGGCGGTCGTGGGGCTGCGGAATTCCAAATCGCCGGAGTAGGTTTTCCCGTGCATTTTGGTCAGCATCGGTTTGGGATCGAACAGGTCGACATGGCTCGGCCCTCCATGCTGGAACAGACTGATCACGGCCCGCGCGCGCGGCTGGGGCGCGGCCGGAATTTCGAACGCGTTTGCCGCCCGCTGGTTGAGCAGATGCGACAAAGCCAACGCGCCCAGCCCGCCCACCGACTGCCCGAGAAAGAGCCTACGATTCGACTTATACACTTCGCTTGTCATCTTCGGTTCATTCCCATGAAGAGTTCCGATCGATCATTCCACATACAGAAACCCGTTCGACGCCAGCAACGACTGGCAGAAGTCGCGCCAGGCCCAATCGTTCGCCGTCGCGTTCTTATAGCGTTTGGGTTGCTCGGCCAAAAACAGCACGGCGGCCTGGTGTTCTTCCTCCGTCGGACTTCGGCCCCACGCCAATTGAAACGCACGCTCAATGCGAGCCGATGTTTCGGGCGCCTCCTTGGCCAGCCGGTTCGCCATGTCTTGGGCGCGGTTCATAACAAAATTGGAGTTCAACAAGCTTAACGACTGAAGCGGCACGGTTGTCAGATTACGCCGCACACAGTTCACCACCATTTTTGGCGCGTCGAACGTTTGCAGCAGCGTGTGTTCTTGCGACCTCCGATGCTGGAGGTACACGCTGCGCCGAAAAACGCCTTCGCTTTCCTCAGCCACAACCACTTCCCCGCCCCCAAGTTTCTTCGTAGGCACATAAGGACCGCCGGCTTGAGGATCGAGCTTGCCGGAAACGGCCAGCATGGCGTCTCGTATGGCTTCGGCGTCGAGCCGTTGCACCGGCGCGCGCCACAGCAGGCGGTTCTCGGCATCGAGTTTTTGCCCCAATTCACTTCCCGAACTGCGCTGACGATAAACCGCCGACATCATAATTTGGCGGTGCATGGCCTTCGTATCCCAGCCGCTTTCGATAAAGGCGGACGCCAAAAACTCCAGCAGTTCCGGATGGCTGGGACTGGCCCCCGAATAACCAAGGTTTTCGGTCGAGGCCACGATGCCCACTCCGAAATGCCGCTGCCACATGCGGTTCATCGTGACACGCGCCAGCAACGCCGAAGCCCGTGAATTCGGTTGCGTGAGCCAGCGGGCGAAGGCCAGACGCCGACCCGTGGTCTGGCCCGCCTGCTCGCTGGCGGCTCTCTCAATTTCAAACGGATCGCTCTTATCGGCCAGGAAGGAAAACACGTTCGGCGATACTTTGTCGCCTTTGTTGAAATAGCTGCCGCGATTCAAAAAGAAGACGTCGGCGGCCTTGGCGGAGCGGTCGGTCACCCAGGCGACTTTTCCAGGACGCTCGGCTTTAATCGCTTCGATTTCAGCTTCGAGCGTCTCGGCTTTGGTCAGCACGGCGTCTCGCAATTGGTTCAGTGTTTTTCGAGATGCTTGCAGGGCGGCGCTCGGCTGATCGGGCGAACTTCTCTCCACGCGAATGTTATCGACGCTGTAGTGAAAACCTTCTCCCCGGTAGGCGAACCCGATTCCGCCATCGGGAAGCTCCTTGGCGGTGAGCTTCATCGAACGCACCACGCGAGGACGCCCGGGTTTCCTTTCCTCGGGCAACCCGTTGAATACATGCTCCAATTCAAACTTCCCCTGGCCGATGTTGGTTATGCGAACGCCATAACTGCCTCCAACAAAATACCCTCGAAAGCGGGCGCCGGTTTGACCTCGCATGCCGCCCTTGGCGAGCGAATTCGTAATCACGTCGATGCCGTAGGCGGGACTCGAATCGATCAGCACGTTGCCGCCTTGTTCCTCACCATTGGCGGCTGATGATGTGGCGATGAGAAACCCAAAGCGATTCAATTTTCTTTGCACTCTGCGACTGCCGTCTACAAGATCGAAAGTCAGCTGTACCCATTCACCGGGTTGTTCGGGCGTCCAATCGAATTGCTGTTGCGTGGTGATCCAGGTGAAGCGGCTTGGTTTGGCGTCTTCCATTTTCAAGACGCCGTCTTTCACATACGCCTTGACGGCGCCAGCAGCGCTGAATTCCACTTGCGGCGCGTCTGTTTTTGGCGGGCGGGCGCTCCAGTCTTCCTGCAAGCCGGCGGTGGTCCCGCTGAAATCGGCCTCCCAGAGCAGTTCTCCCACGGGGCGAGCCTCTTTTTCCCAAGCGGCGATGGCCAGCTTCTGTTCGACCAGTTTTTTTTCCGCACCCCCGACTTCGTTCTTCCAGGCTTGCAGCACTTGTGGCGAGGCGGTGTCGACCCAACGATTTTTTGGCGTGACCCAATTTTCGATCTCGAACGCCGGGTGCAAGATCGATTGAAACTCGTAATACTCTCGCTGCGTGATCGGTTCAAATTTGTGGTCGTGGCACTGCGAGCATTTGATCGTCAGCCCCATCAGCGAGGAGCCCACGATTTGCATGGTTCCCTCCAGCGTCGCGTAGCGAGTCGTGATCCGTTCTTGCGGCGTTCCCATGTTTCGGTCGGTGCCATCTTGGCTGTTGCGCAGGTAGTGCGTGGCGATCAGCATCTCGACCTGCTCCGGCGTGAGTTCCTGTTCGGGCCGGTAGCCGGAGAGTTCATCGCCGGCGAGTTGCTCGCGCACGAATTGGTCGAAAGGTTTGTTGGCGTTGAACGAGCGAATGACATAATCTCGGTAGAGATAGGCCAGCGGTCGCACTTGATCGAAGTCGATGAAGTAACCATCGGAATCGGCATACCCGGCTACGTCGAGCCAGAACTTCCCCCAGCGTTCGCCGTAATGCGTAGACGCCAAATAACGCGCGACCATGCGCGAGTATGCGTCCGGCGCCTGATCGGCGGCATACATCTGCTGCTCCTTGAGAGTGGGCGGCAGGCCGGTGAGATCGAAAGCGACTCGGCGAATCAACGTTTGGCGGTCCGCCTCCGGCGACATTTGCAAACCGTTGCTCGCCAACTTCACGGCAATGAAACGATCGACATCGGAGAGCGGCGTTTGGTTTTTAGACGACTTCGGCAGCAGAAGCGACTTCGGCAGCGCGGGCGGTTTCACCGGATTCAAACGTGCAAAGGCCCAGTGTTCGATAGGCGCGTCGTCGCCCTCAATATGTTGGGGCAGGCCAGGCGCGCCGGCGGAGATCCAGTCGTGAAGTATTTTCTTCTCCTTCTCCGACAGCGGCGCCTCTTCGGGCATTTCGTCGTTGTCGACCACGGTCCAGAGCAGGCTCTTTTCAAGATTCCCCGCAACCACGACCGGTCCTTGCTCACCACCTCGCGCGATATGGCGAGGGTCGCTCAATGTCAGTTGGGCTTCAGGCTTCAACGGACCATGGCAGGCGGCACAGCGCTTTTTCAACAGAGGCAGCACGTCTTTTTCCAAACTGACCGCAGGCTCGGCCGCCAACGCGTTTAGGGACGGCAACAGGGCGAACAGCAAGACGGCGGCGGTTGGACGCGAGAGCATTGATTGGATCCTGAAGCGGCTCAACGACATTCGTTTACTGAAAAAAGCACCCATTCGGGAAAACGACCACACTTTTGAAACCTGATTATAAAAGGACGTTACCCTCCGTTCAATACATCTCCCAAGAAATAGTGGGTATTCATTACCCATCGGTTGAAGAAAAAAGCCCGGCATTTTCAAAATGCCGGGCTTTTAACTCGGTAAATGTTTATCTGCCGCTCGCCTTGGTGAATGACCGAACGATGACCATCGTTGCCGTGGTAATTTGGCGGATTATCGAAGCTGTTCCGCGCCGCCCTACAGACAAAGCCCACGGATTTGCGTAGCATACATCGTAAGGATACACTGGCCGACGACCGGCGACAAAGCTCGCCCGGCGTCGCAAGGAACAAGGGGGTTCACATGAAAACACGACAATTCGCGTTGGGTGTGTTGGCCATCGGTTTGCTGGCGGGCGTCTGGTTCGCCAAGGCGGCTGGAGCGGCGGAAAAGCCGAACATTGTTTTTATTCTGACCGACGATCAGGCGCCGTGGGCGTTGGGCCTTTCGGGGCATCCTCACGCCGTAACGCCCCACGTCGACGCGCTCTTTCGTCAGGGCGTCTATTTGGGCAACGCCTTTACCACCACGCCGGTTTGCAGCCCTTCGCGCGCCGGCCTCATGACCAGCCGGTATGGCACGGAACTCGGCATCACCGACTGGATTCACCCCAAAAGCGAAAAAGAGTTGGGGCTCGATCCTAGCACGATTACGTGGCCCGAAGTGTTGCAACAAAACGGCTACACCACCGGCTTGGTGGGGAAATGGCATTTGGGCGTGCCCGATAAATTCCGCCCCACCGCGACGGGCTTCGACTACTTCATGGGTTTCCGCGAAGGCGGGGCCGCGACGGTCGATCCTGTGTTGGAAATCGACGGCTTGAAAAAACGGTTCCTCGGCCTGACCACCGATATTCTCACCGACCACGCCATGGAGTTCGTGCGGCGGAACCAGTCGAAACCGTTTCTACTCTGCTTGCATTACCGGGCGCCGCATACGCGGTGGCTGCCGGTGGCGGACTCCGACTGGACCCCCTTCGTCGACTTGAAGCCCAGCATTCCCAACCCCAACTATCCGAAGCTCGATGTCCGCCGCGTCAGCCGCATGACGCGAGAGTATCTGGCCAGCGTGCATGGCGTCGACCGCAACGTCGGCCGGCTGATGGCTTTATTGGCCCGCCTGAATCTGGCCGACGACACCATCGTGATCTTCACCAGCGACCATGGCTACAACATGGGGCACAACGGCATTTGGCACAAAGGCAACGGCCATTGGGTGCTCACCACGCCGCCTCCCGCCACGCCGAATATTCCCAAGGGCCAGCGGCCCAACATGTACGACAACTCGCTCCGCGTTCCCACCGCCGTGCGTTGGCCGGGCCGCTTCAAAGCGGGCGCCAGGCTGTCGCAAACCGTGACCAATCTCGACTGGTTCCCCACCATCCTGGCGATGGCCGGCGTGGCCAACCCTGTCGAAAATGAAATTCACGGACGCAACTTCCTGCCATTGCTCGAAGGTCGGCCGACGGAATGGGATAACGACTTATACGCCCAGTACAGCACGCACCATCAGTCGCATACGCATATGCGCGCGTTGCGAACGCCGGAATGGAAATTGGTGCGAGATTTTCTGAACCCCAAACGCGATGAACTCTACGATCTCCAGGCCGACCCCGAGGAGCATCGAAACCTGATCGGCTCTTCGAGCCTTCGCACGACGTCCGCAATAAAAAAACTGCACAAGAAAATACTGGAGCACATGACCGCCACGAACGACCCCGTGCTTGCATTACTGGCGGAAAAGAAGGCCTCGGAATAACAAATAGCGCCGCGGCGCTCCAATGTTCGTCACACTTACCTGGGAGATTACAACATCATGCAACGCCATTTGATTGTTTCAGCCATTGCACTTTTCGTCAGCGTCGCCGTTGGATGCGGCGGCAAGGACACAGCCTCCACGCCCGCCATGCCGGACGCCATCACAACGCCGCCGGTAGTGGAAATGGGAACGGATCCTTCCGAGCCCCCGTCTGAAGCAGCCCCGGCGGAAACAACTGCTACCGCTGAACAGCCCGCCGCTGAACAGCCCGCCGCTGAACAGCCCGCAGTCGAAAAGCCCGCCGAGAAACCGGCCGCTCCGGCGGAGCCCAGTGCGGCGGCCAGCGCCGGAAGTTCCGACTCGGATCCCAATTGGGTAACACTTCGCGGTCGGATCGTGTTCGATGGCCCAGCGCCCAAGCAAGCTCCCTTGGCGATCACCAAAGACAAGGAATTCTGCTCGACGAAGCCGCCTTTGAGTGAGCAACTGGTGGTCAATGGTAAAGATGGCGGCTTGGCCAATGTGGGCGTGTGGCTGTATCTCAAACGCGGCGCCAAGGCGCCCACGCCGCACCCTTCGTACGCGGCCAAACTCAAGGAACCGGTCGTGCTCGACAACCTCTGGTGCCGCTTCGATCCTCATGTGGCGTTCTTAACCACCGGCCAAACCTTGGATATCGGCAACAAGGATAAAGTGGGGCATAACACGAAGGCCGATTTCTTAAACAATTCACCCTTCAACGAAATCATTCCCGCTGGCGGTGATATCACGAAGACATTTTCCGAGCCCGAGCGGACGGCGGTTCCGGTCAGTTGTTCGATTCACCCCTGGATGACCGGCTATATCATCGTGCAGGGCCATCCTTACGGCGCCGTTTCCGACGCCGACGGTAATTTTGTCATCGAAAACCTTCCTGTCGGCGAATGGACGTTCCAATTCTGGCAGGAAAAATCGGGCTACCTTTCCGAAGTCAACATGGGCGGCAAAAACGCCAAATGGAAGAAGGGCCGCGTAACGTTGACGATCAAGAGCGGCGACAACAATCTCGGCGAGATTAAAGTCAAGCCCGCTCTGTTTAAGTAAGCAAGCGTGGAAAAACTGCTTTCCGGTTTAGAAGCCCGGCTTTTTCAAAAAGCCGGGCTTCTCATATGTCCATTCAGAATTTAATGGCTCCACTCTTAGTAAGCAAGAACACACATGCGAATCGTATTGTGTTACCCAGCCGAATCGCGGCACCTTGAAGCGATTGCCGAAGCCGCGCCCGACGCTGAAATTGTTGACGCCGGCCAACAGCACATCGCCGAGGAAATTCTCGCCGCCGACCTATTTTGTGGACACGCCAAAACGCCCGTGCCCTGGGAGGAGGTTGTCGCAAAAGGACGATTGCAATGGATTCAATCGTCGGCCGCCGGCATGGACCACTGCCTTGTTCCCTCGGTGATCAACTCCGAAATTCTCGTCACGAGCGCTTCGGGGTTGTTTGCCGATCAGGTGGCGGAACAAGCCATGGCCTTGCTGCTGGGGCTAACGCGCAGCGCGCCGGTTTTTTATCGCGCGCAACAAAAGCATGAGTTTATCCGGCGCCCAACCTCCGACTTGCACGGCGCCACGGTGGGCATCGTCGGCTTCGGCGGGAATGGGCGAAGAATTGCCGAAGTGCTCGCGCCTTGGAAGGTTCGCATTCTGGCCACCGATTTGTTTCCCGTCGATCAACCCAGCCATGTTTCGCAACTCTGGCCCGCCCAGCGGCTGTACGATTTACTCGCCGCCTCCGATGTGGTCGTGCTTTGTACGCCGCTGAACGAACAAACGCATGGCCTGCTCAACGCCCAAGCTTTCGCCCACATGAAGCCGAACGCACTGTTGATCAACGTGGCGCGAGGGCCCGTGGTCGTGGAAGCCGACTTGGTAGCCGCATTGCAAAGTGGACGCCTTCGCGGCGCCGGGTTGGATGTCACGGAAGTCGAACCCTTGCCCAAGGAAAGTCAACTCTGGGACATGCCGAACGTTTTGATCACGCCGCATGTCGGCGCGCAATCAGCCCGGCGCGTGGACGATTCCACCCGCTTCTTCTGCGAACACCTACGGCGCTACCAACGCGGCGAACCGCTGCTGAACCTCGTCGACAAAAAACTAGGCTTTCCCATTCGCCGGGCGCATATAAAAGGGGTCCGGCGCAATAGTGTTCGGCACGGCAATAGCGGCATGGAGTGAAGTCGATTTTCAGGTCGCTTTTTAGCGGGAAAGAGCGGGAAAGAAACTGAGGTCGCAGCGAAGTTCAGATTCTGATCTCTCAAGCGCGCAGCAGTAAGCGGATCCACGCACCAGGGTGGGATTGGCGCGCAGTGGTCCTAAACTTTGTTCGATTTTAACTTTTTGATATGGGCTTCCAGCTCTTCAAGCGAGGCCCAACCCATCATGTAGAAGCAGATCATTTCATACGTTCGCTTGTTGGGTTGGCCGCCAGTGTAAATCAAAATCAGCAGGCAGGCGATGATCGCCAAGTACATCTGTATTTCGACGCCGTTTTGTTTCGTACTCAGCAGATGTCGG
>JAJRWU010000221.1 GCA_024276655.1 Planctomycetota bacterium | reverse complement strand
TGCTCAACCTCGCTCGGCAGCACGCCGGCCGTTGCCAGCAACAGCTCGACTTGTTTCAGTATCGTTTCGACAGCTATGCGGTTCATGCTAACATCATACGCATCCAAGCAACTCCAGGCATGCTAGCGTTGAGAGGATACCAAATTGGGGCCTAAACTGAAGGACGGCGTCAAACATTTTGTTCTCCGAGACTCCCGACTCTTCCCCTTCGTGCTCTTCACGCCCTTCGTGGTGAAATTAGTCGTTCGGCGTTAAAATGGCCGCCAGGAAACCGCCGAGCAATGTCTGGATTTCTCTCCTTCACGAGATTCTTGGCGCAATGAACGGTTATCCTGGAACTAAGAAACCGCAACTGGAGGAACGCGCCGCGGGTGATACCGTTGCGAGAGTCGCCATGATATCATGACGGAACCCCAGCAAACGTTCCTCCCGACCCGCCGTAGGGTCGCCATTGCTCCGCATTGAATTTAATCGCCATGGATGTGCAAAAACAAGAATCGCAATCGAACGAACAGCCGCCCAACAAATCAAAGTCCAACGATAATCGTCGCGACGATTATTGGATCGGCTTCGATCTCGGCGGCACGAAAATGCTGGCCGCGCTGCTCGACGCCAAGCTGCGCGTGGTGGAGAGAAAACGTCGTAAGACCAAAGGACATGAAGGCCTCGATGTGGGTCTGAAAAGGATCGTCGCCACGATCGAAAGCGTGCTCAAGGAGGCCGATGTCGAGCCCGAGCGTCTGCGGGGAATTGGCGTTGGCTGCCCCGGCCCGCTCGATCTTAAAAAAGGCGTGATTCGCGAAGCGCCGAACTTGGGTTGGGTTGATGCTCCGGTCAAGGAGTATTTGGAAGATGCGTTTCACTGCCCGGTGGTGGTGGCCAACGATGTCGACGCCGGCGTGTTCGGAGAACATGCGCTCGGCGCGGCCCGGGGCTCTCATTGCACCGTGGGCGTTTTTCCCGGCACGGGAATCGGCGGCGGCTGCGTTTATCAAGACCGTATTCTGCAAGGAAAGAATAGCTCTTGTTTCGAGGTCGGACACATTCAAGTCGCTCCCGATGGCCCGCTTTGCGGATGCGGGCAGCAGGGGTGCTTGGAGTCGGTGGCGAGTCGGCTGGCAATCGCGGCGGCGGCGGCGACGGCTGTTTTTCGCGGACAAGCGCCCCATTTGCGGGAAATCGCGGGTACCGACGTGGCCGAAATTCGTAGCGGCGCGTTGGCCGCCGCGATCGAAGCCGGAGACGACGTTATCGAGAACATCGTTTCCTCGGCTGCGGAAAAAATCGGCGTGGCGGTGGCCAGTCTGGTGCATTTGGTAGCGCCTGACACCGTCGTGCTGGGCGGCGGATTGGTCGAGGCGATGCCCGATTTGATTGTCAAAACGGTGCGTGCAACGGCCCGCAAACGCGTGCTGCCATCGTACAAAGACACATTCAAGGTTGTGGCGGCGAAACTGGGCGACGATGCAACCGCCCTCGGCGCCGCCTCCTGGGCCCGACAATTACTATGCGATTAGTCCTATGACAGCACCCGCCCGCACGTCTGAACATACCCACTCGACCTACGACCACAAAATGGTCGCCGTGATCGATATCGGCGCCACGGCGGTGCGGCTCGCGATTGCCGAGATCGACCAAGAAGGCACGGTGCAAACGCTGGAGCGGCTTTCGCAAGAAGTGGGTCTGGGGAAAGATACCTTCACCAAGGGTGAGATCCAGAAAAAGACGATCGAAAACTGTGTTCGCGTGCTCCGCAGTTATCGGCGGTTGCTGCGTGAATACCAGGTCGTGAACAACGACCAGATTCGCGTCGTGGCGACCAGCGCCGTGCGCGAGGCGGAAAACCGTCTGGCCTTTCTCGACCGCATTTATATCGCCACGGGGTTCGAAATCGAGCCGATCGAAGAAGCGGAAGTTAGCCGCACCACTTATTTGGGCGTACACCCGTTCCTGCACGACAACGACCGCCTGGCTTCCTCCAACGTGATCATCACGGAGGTGGGCGGCGGCAGCACGGAACTGTTGCTGGTGCAAAACGACGACGTCGCGTTTTCGGAAACGGTGCGAATCGGTTCACTCCGCCTGCTGGAAACGTTGCAAGCGTATCGCGCGCCGGCGGGTCGGGAGCGGGCGATCATGGAGAACCATATTGTCCGCACGTTGGAGCATGTGACGCCTCATTTTTCCACGCACGACGACCTGGAAATGATCGCCCTGGGGGGCGACATCCGTTTTGCCGCGATGCAGCTTATTTCCACCTGGAAACCGGGGCAGCTTCAACTGGCGGAACTTTCCATCGCCGACTTGGAAAGCTTCACCGACCACGTCCTCTCGCTCTCCGACGACGACCTAGTGCGGCGGTACGGCGTGACCTTTCGCGATGCGGAAACGCTGGGCCCCGCGCTGCTAGTGTATGTTCAACTGGCGCGTGCTTTTCGTTTGCGGCATTTGCACGTGACGAACGTCAACCTGCGCGACGGACTGTTGCAGGAGATGGTCCACCAGGGCCGTCTGACGGAAACCTTTGATCGGCAGGTTGTGCGGTCGGCATTCGCCCTGGCCCATAAATTCGAAGTTGACATGGCGCATGCGGAGCGCGTGGCGGAACTGAGCAAAGTGCTTTTTCGTTCGCTCCAAGAGAGCCACGAACTGCCGCCCCGCTGCGAGTTGCTCTTATACATTGCGGCTCTGTTGCACGAAATCGGTTATTTTGTCAGCAACCGGGCCTACCACAAACATTCGATGTATCTGATTCGCAACTCGGAAATCTTTGGACTTGGCCGGCGAGATCTTTTCCTCGTGGCGCTCACGGCGCGCTACCATCGGCGGGCGTCTCCCAAGCCTTCGCACGAAGGGTTCAACCAACTCGATCGGGATGGCCGCGTAACGGTTTCGAAACTGGCCGCTCTATTGCGGGTGGCCGATGCGCTCGACCACTCCCACAGCCAGCGTATTCAAGAAATTGAATGCACGATTCGCCGAGATCGGATCACGATCAGCGTGCCCCGTGTCAACGATTTGTCGTTGGAGCAACTTTCTCTGCGTCAAAAAGGCTCTTTGTTTGAAGACGTTTTCGGCGCGACCGTTGAATTGCGCCGCTCGTCGGACTAAAACCCACGCATTCGCTGGAAAACAACCCTTTCGGAAACAACCCTTTCGGAAACAACCCTTTCGGAAACAACCCTTTCGGAAACAACCCTTTCGGAAACAACCCTTTCGGAAACAACCCTTTCGGAAACAACCGTCCCTCTCCTTCATGTGTCAGAAAGAAGCCGCGTGTCTGTAGATCGCACTCCAACCGAAGATGCAACCTTGGCGTCGAGTCAGGCGAAGTTTTTCAATCGCGAATTGAGTTGGCTGGAGTTCAACCAACGGGTCTTGGACGAAGCCCTCAACCGGGAAACGGCGCCCTTGGAACGGTTGCGATTTCTCGCCATTACCGCCTCCAACCTGGACGAATTCTTTATGGTTCGGGTGGGCGGTTTGCAACTGGCGGCGGCGGGCAACGCGTTGGAGAAGGACGCCGCCGGTCTGACGCCGCGCCAGCAGCTTGACGTCATCAGTCGGCGAACTCACGAAATGACCGCCGACCAATACATCTTTTATCTCGACACACTCGAACCGCTGTTGGCCGAGGCGGGCATCAAACGCGTGCGGCCACAAGAATTAACGGAACGCCAACGCACTGGTTTTGAGCAGGTATTCGAGGAAGAACTCTACGCCGTGCTCACGCCGATGATTGTCGGCGCCGACGAAGATTTCCCCATTTTGTGCAATCAGGTGTTGCATGTTTTTGTTCGCTTGGCGCCCGAGGCGGAAGGCGGCGAGCCCCGTTTCGCAATCATTCCCCTGGGCCGCTGCTCGCCGCGATTTATCACCGTGCCCTCGGATGGCGGATACGCATTTGTGCTCCTGGAAGACGCCGTCGCCTTTTTCGCTGAGCGTTTTTTCCCCGGAGAAGAAATCATCGAGTGTGTGCCCTTTCGCATCACCCGCAACGCAGACTTCGCCGTCCGAGAAGACCTCGCCTCCGATTTGATGGTGGAAATCGAGGAGGTTCTCGACGCCCGCCGCACCAGCGACTGCGTGCGGCTGGAGGTGTCGGACCACATCACGACGGCCAGCCTTGATTTTCTACGCCGCGCGTTGGCGCTCGCCGAGCACGATGTGTATGCACTGCCCGGTCCGCTCGACTTCGCCGCCTTCATGAGCCTGGCCGATGTTTCGGGTTTTGATCACCTGCGCGATGAACCCTGGCCGCCGCAACCGGCGCCGAGGGTTGATGCTTCGGTGAGTATGTTTGAAGTGATCGCCCAGAAAGACCTGCTGCTCTATCATCCTTATGAAAGTTTCGAACCGGTGGTGCGTTTCCTTGAAGAAGCCGCCGATGATCCTCACGTGTTGGCGATCAAGCAGACGCTGTATCGCACCAGCCGGGGCAGCCCGGTAGTGGCGGCGTTGCGTCGGGCGGCGGAAGCGGGGAAATATGTGACGGCCATCGTCGAACTGAAAGCTCGTTTCGATGAACGCCGGAATATCGGCTGGGCTCGCGAGTTGGAGGAGTCGGGGGCGCAGGTCATTTACGGAATTCGCGGCCTCAAGACCCACGCCAAACTCTGTATTATCGTTCGGCGGGAGCCGCGCGGCGTACGCCGATACATGCACTTTGGCACCGGCAACTACAACGAATCGACGGCCAAATTGTATAGCGATGTCAGCTTCATGACCTGCAACGAAGACTTGGCCGCCGACGCCACCAGCTTTTTCAACGCGATCACCGGTTATTCGCAACCCCAAAAGTACCGAAAACTCGAAGCCGCTCCGATCGGCCTGCGCGACAACATCATCGAGTTGATCGAAAGTGAGACCGCGCGCAAAAAGCAGGGGCATGCGGCGAAGATCACCGCGAAAATCAATTCCTTGGTCGACGCGCAGCTGATCAACGCGCTCTACAAGGCGTCTCAAGCCGGCGTTCCGGTGCGGCTGAACGTGCGCGGCATTTGCTGTTTGAAGCCCGGCGTGGCGAATTTGAGTGAAAACATATCCGTGGTGAGTATCGTCGACCGTTTCCTGGAACATGCGCGTATTTTTAGTTTCCACCACGGCGGCGAACCACGCGTGTTTATTTCCAGCGCCGATTGGATGCCCCGCAATCTTGATCGGCGCATTGAATTGCTAACGCCGGTCGAAGACGCCGAATGCCGAAACCGTCTGCTGGAAATTCTTGAAGTCTATTTTCTCGACAACGTGAAAGCCCGGTATTTGAACGAAACCGGCGCCTACCAGCCGCCGCCGAGCAAGCCGCACCAGATTCCGCTTCGCAGCCAGGCCAAGCTTTACCAGGATGTTTGCCGCGCGGCCGAGCAAGCGAAGCAATCGTCACGCACCGTTTTCGAACCGCACTGGGCGCCCGGAAGCGAAGACGGAGAGTAATGTCTGTACGCCGCTACAAAAATGTGCTGCGTTTTTTTTCGGGCATTGGTCTTTGGTCACTTTTTATGTCTTGCAAAGTTTTGGCGAGCCCCTTCGCCGAGCGCCGTCACACCGGTTCTGCGCGTGCATTGTTCGAACGCTCCTGGGAATGGTGAGGACCCCCTTTCGACATCGAAGTTCTCCTTTGCATGGGTGCTCATTTTATGCATACTCTATCCTGCACACGGCTAGAATTGGCTCGTTTAACGGCAAGCCGAAGGCGACTGCGTTTTTCTGTCTTGCCCAAACGGTTTGGTTCAAAACGCAGTCGCCTTCGGCTTGCCGTTAAACGAAAATGTGTCATTTTCAACCGTGCGCAGTATGAAGCTTAAAGACCGGCTGGGGCAAACTAAAATGACCAACAACGATTGACAATGACAACGATGTTGCCTAATCCTGGAACAGAAAAGCACTCCCGTTGGGAATCGATGCGACGTTTCCCCTTTCAGTTTTCCCTGGCGAGTTTGCTGTTGGTGATGACGCTCGTCTGCCTTGCGACGGCGCTTGTGCTTTCGCATCGTAAAATCGCGCAACTCGAACGTGACATCGCACAAACGAAAGGCGAATTGGCGGCGCTTCAGCCGTTGTCGGCCAATGAGGTCGCTCGACAGTTCAAAAACCGGACAACGCTGGGCCCCGTTGCAACCACCGTAAAGGACGTGCGTTACTCTCCAACTGACGATACCTACAAAGTCAAATTTTCCTGGGTCGACCCAACCACCAAACAAATCTGGTCGACAGATGCCATACTTACCGGAGACGGTTACGGCGCCTATAGTGGAAAAATTCGCAGTGGACCTTTCATTACGGCTTTGGGCGTCAAGGATACTTTTTTTGTGTACGTGGAGGCTCCTTCGTCTTTCAAGCAGTAAGAACCGTTCGAGAAATAATTGTCTGATTTGCATGGAAAGAAGAAATTTATCAATAGTTATTTTCAATAGTCATTTGTCATTGGAGAAAGAGAAACAAAGATGCGAGGCAAACAGATGGCCAATGACAAATGACCATTAACTATTGACAAATGACTTTGCCCATATTATCGAAAAGACGGTCGTCGGCGGACGCATCCTCCACGACCTGCTGATACCCGACGAGCGGCTCCATACGAAGGGCCGCGCGGCGTCGGGCAATGGTCGAGATGGAGAAAAAGGAATGAGAATTGTTGTGCTTGGCGCCGGCACGGTCGGCACCTGGATAGCCGACACGCTTTGCCAAAAAGGGCATAGCGTGACCGTCATTGATATCGATCCTGAGCATACGCGGCGTGTGAACAACGAGCTCGATGTGCGCGTCGTGACGGGTTCGGGCTCGCGTTCCAGCGTGTTGTTTCAGGCCGATGTTCTCGGCGCCGATGTGTTCCTGGCGCTCACGGGCGTCGATGAAGTGAATATCGTGGCGGCCAGCATGGCCAAGTCGTTGGGCGTGCGGCGTTCGGTGGCGCGAGTTTACGCGCCGATTTTTCGAGATGTCAGCACCTTCGATTACCACCGCCATTTCCACATCGACCGCTTGCTCAGCCTGGAGCACTTGTCGGCTTTGGAAATCGTGAAGCGCATTCGCAATCCTCGCACGGTCGTGATGGAGCATTTTGCCCGGGGCGATATCGAAGTGCTGGAGGTGGTGGTGGGCGAGGGCGCCGCAGTGGTTGGCGACGCCCTCCGAGATTTGCAATTGCCGAAGGGAGTGCGAGTCGGTTCGATCAGCCGTGAAGGCGAAATGTGGATCGCCGGCGCCAACGATCAATTGCACGCCCACGACCACGTGATGTTGATCGGCCGCCGCGAGGAAATCGATAAAGTGAAGGAGAAATTCCGCCGTGAGCCCGAATCCAAACAGGGAATCGTGATTGCCGGCGGCGGAGAAACCGGGTACCACTTGGCGCGCACCTTGGAGGGCGACCGATTCGCCATCGTGCTGATGGAGTCGGACCCGAAACGCTGCGAATACCTGGCTTCGAATTTGCGTCAAACCACGATCGTGAATGTCGACGCCACACTGCGCAGCGCCATGGAGGAGGAGCGCGTCGGCAGCGCCGATTTTTTCGTGGCCTGCACCGGCGACGATGAAAACAACATCATGGCCGGCGTCGAAGCGCGCGACCTGGGAGCGTCTTCCATTTTGGCTATTGTTGGCCGTCCCGATTACGCGCGCCTGCTGGGGAAACTGGGAATTGATCTTGCCGTTAGTCCTCGCAATGTCATGGCTCACCAGGTATTGACGTTCCTCAACCAGGGGCAGATTGTGTCTCGCACCGAACTGCCGGGGAACAAAATTTGCGTGCTCGAAGTGGAGGCGCCCGAGGGCTGCGAGGCCACGCAGCATGTGTTGGCGAATTTGGAGCTTCCCAAGGAATGCGTGGTCGTGGCCGTGACCCGCGAAGATTTCGTGCAAGTTCCCGGAGCAGACGACCGCATTCTCGCCGGCGATACCGTGGTGGTGTTGGTCGAAATTGCCGTCGAAGCACAAATGTTGCGGCTGTTCGACGGCGCTAATCAGTAATGAAGCCGGGTGCATATATCAACGTAACGGACAGAAACATTGGAGCCTTTCAAAAACAATTTTTCGCCGCAATTGGTGACGTGTATCGCCGATCACCTGCAAACGCACGTTGCCTCGTTTGATCGAAAAACGTTCGAAGCCCGCATTCATAAAAAACTGGGCGATCTTGAATTGAAAGACCGATCGCAACTGATTGCCGATCAGGTGCATCTTGCGTTGCCGAATAATCACGCGGAGCGGGCGCGGGTGTTAAACGCCATGCTTCACCCGGACGGCGCCGACCAACCGAGCGACGAACATGGCATCTGCGGCTGGGGAATTCTTCCGCTGAGCATGGTGGTCGGCCAACACGGTCTTGATGATTTTGAGAGATCGCTCTCATTGCTTAAGGAAATGACGAGCCGTTTTTCAGCGGAGTTCGGCATTCGGTATTTTCTGTTGGCCGATCAAGAGCGCACGCTCGGCATAATTCGCGGCTGGGTCGACGACCCCAACCATCATGTACGACGTCTCGTATCGGAAGGAACACGCCCGCGTCTGCCGTGGGCCATGCAATTGCCAAGGCTCGTCGACGACCCAACGCCCATGCTGCCAATTCTCGAAGCCCTGCGCGATGACGAAGAAGAATATGTTCGACGCTCGGTCGCCAACCACCTCAACGACATCGCCAAGGATCACCCCGACCTCATCGCACAATTGGCCCACGATTGGATGCGGGACGCGGATAAATCTCGTGAAAAACTCATCCGACGCGCCTGCCGAACATTGATCAAACAGGGATGCCCAAACGCGCTGCAAGCCTTCGGTTTTGAAAAACCGAAGCTTCTTCTAGATGCGTTTCTGATCGAAACCGCGGCAGTAGAACTTGGCGGCGCGCTAAAGTTTTCGGCGAAGTTGCGGTCAACGTCCGCCAAGCCTCAGCCTCTTGTCATAGATTATTTGGTGCATTTTCAAAAAGCGAACGGCAAACTGTCCAGCAAAGTGTTCAAATGGAAAGAGGTCGTGCTTCGATCGAGTGAACTTCTAACGCTCCAACGATCCCATTCCATTCGTCTCATCACGACACGACGTTACTACTCCGGACAGCACGCTCTTTCCCTCCGTATCAATGGAGAAGATTTCGGCTATGCGGAATTCGATTTGATGGTTCCTGCTGGCGAAACGTCGGCATCGGGGAAAAATAAATGACCGAATGTCTTTGCATGCCGCCTCTTTTCGGTGAAAATGAAGTTGAGGGTGTTATACTGCAACACGGCTGGCAACGGCTCATTTAACGGCAAGCCGAAGGCGACTGCGTTTTGAGCTAATCCGTTTGGGCAAGATAGAAAAACGCAGTCGCCTTCGGCTTGCCGTTAAACGAAAAAACGACATTTTCAACCGTGAGCGGTGTGTGTCCGCCCCGAACCCGCCGAAGAATCTGCGTTGCTGTCCCGCCGAGGCCGAATATGCATTCCCGCCAAACGAGGCTGTCGTTCTATTTGCTGCTCCCGTTTTGTTGCTCTGTGTTGGGGTTCGCTGTGTTGGGGTTCGTCGCACCGAAGCTCGCCCCAGCGGCGGACGACGCCCCCGATTTCAGTCGGCGCATTAAGCCGATTCTGGTCAAGCGTTGTTTTTCCTGCCACGGCCCCGACAAAGCGGAAGGCGGCTTGCGGCTCAACGACCAAAAGTCCGCCCACGGCGAACTCGATTCCGGCGAAGTGGCGGTGCTGCCTGGCAAGCCGGAAGAAAGCGCCTTGATCGCGCGGGTTCTTTCTCGGGAGGAAGGCGAACGCATGCCGCCTGAAGGCGAGCCGCTCAAGCCGGAGGAAGTCGCGCTGCTCAAGAGTTGGATCGCCCACGGTGGGAAGTGGGAGTTGCACTGGGCGTTTCGTCCACGCGGCAAACCGGCGCCTCCCGCCGTGAGCCGAACCGGCTGGGTGCGGAATCCGATCGATGCCTTTATTCTGGCGCGATTGGAAAAAGCCGGGCTTGCCCCGGCGCCGCCCGCCGGGAAAGTCGCCCTGATTCGCCGGGCTACTCAAAATCTGACCGGCCTGCCGCCCAGCCCTCAGGAAGTGCAAGATTTCGTAAACGACGCATCGGAAAACGCCTACGAAAAAGTGGTCGACCGGCTGCTCGAGTCGCCGCATTACGGCGAGCATTGGGCGCGGCATTGGCTCGATGTCGTGCGTTTCGCCGAAACAAACAGCTACGAACGCGATGGCCCCAAGCCGAACGCCTGGAAGTATCGCGACTACGTCATTCGCTCACTGAACGACGACAAACCGTACGATCAGTTCGTCCGCGAACAACTCGCTGGCGATGAGCTGCCAAAACCCACGGTCGATTCAATCACCGCCACCGGCTACTATCGGTTGGGCGTCTGGGATGATGAACCCGCCGATCCGCTCTTGGCCCGTTACGATGAATTGGACGGCATTCTCACCACCACGGCGCAAGCCTTTCTCGGCCTCACGATCAACTGCGCCCGCTGCCACGACCACAAAATCGATCCCATCCCGCAGGCCGACTACTACCGCATGCTGGCGTTTTTTCAAGGGCTGCGTTCCTACGGCACGCGAGCCGATCAAACCTCATTCAATCAAACCGAGATATCGCCGCCGGCGCTCCAAACCGCCTACCAGCAGGTTGAACGACGGGAGCGTGCGCTCGATAAAAGCATGCGCGACGTCGAACAACGCGGCATTGTCAAAATGCCGGCGGAAGAGCAGCGGAAAACGGAAACGAACGAGCGCCAACAGGTGCTCAAAGATAAACTACAAGAGTTTCTCGACGAAACCGAGTGGAAGCAGTATGAGGTTTTGCGAGCGGAGCGCGAAGCGGTGCGTCGGCAACGCTCCCAACTCGCGCCGCGTGAAATGGTGTTGAGCGTGGCCCGCTGCATCGCGCGGCCCCCGCCGACGCACATCATGCTGCGTGGGAATCCTCATGTGCCGGGCGCGGAGGTCGGGCCGGGTTTTCCACATCTGTTTGACTCGGCTTCGCCGGAAATCAGCCCGCCGGCGCCGGGCGCCAAAACATCGGGCCGCCGAATCGTGCTCGCCGACTGGATAACATCACCTGAAAATCGGCTCACCGCCCGCGTGATCGTGAATCGATTATGGCAACATCAGTTTGGCCGTGGCATTGTGCGTTCGCCCAACAATTTCGGGCAGATCGGCGTTCCGCCCACGCATCCTCTGTTGCTCGATTGGCTCGCCGAAAATTTGGTGCAAGGCGGCTGGCGGCTGAAGCGTTTCCATAAGCAGTTGATGATGTCGGCGGCGTATCGGATGTCTTCCCAAGGCAACGACGCGGGGTTGAAGAAAGACCCGGCGAACGATCTTTTCTGGCGGTTCAACATGCGCCGCTTGAGCGCTGAGGAAATTCGCGACGCCATCCACTTTGTGAGTGGACGCCTCAACGCCAAAATGTACGGCCCCGGAATCTATCCTGATATCTCGCCGGAAGTGCTGGCCGGGCAATCGCGGCCGGGCGAGGGTTGGGGCAAGTCGTCGTTGGAGGAGCAAGCGCGCAGGAGCGTTTACATTCACGTGAAGCGAAGTTTGATCACGCCGATTTTGGCGAATTTCGACTTCCCCGAAACCGACGCCAGTTGCGAGGCGCGTTTCGCCACCACGCAACCCAGCCAGGCGTTGGGCATGCTCAACGGCGCCTTCGCACAACGCGAAGCGGCTTTCTTCGCCGAGCGTTTGGTGCGTGAAGCCGGAGAAGATCGTGCGGCGCGCGTTGGCTTGGCGTTGCAACTGGCGCTGTGTCGGCAACCCGAACAAGTGGATATCGACTGGGGAGTCGGGCTGATCGAGAGTCTGATCCAAAAACACCAACGGGATGAAAAACAAGCGCTGACGCAGTTCTGCCTGATTGTTTTGAATCTCAACGAATTTCTTTACCTGGACTGATTTTTCCACCGCGATTCAGATACGGAACGAAAGTTTCCCAAAGCAAATGCGAGTGAAAAAGGAAAGAGCCATGACTCCAAGGCGAACCAAGCGAACGGGCGCCTCGTTTTGTCGGCGAACGCGGCGTGAGTTTCTTTGGCAGGCGGGCGGCGGCTTCACTTCGGTGGCCCTGGCTTCCATGCTCAGCCAAGACGGCTTCCTCGCCAGTCAGGCGGTGGCGGCCGATGGAGTGAGCACGTTTGAGAATCCGTTGGCGGTCAAGCCGCCGCACTTCGCGCCCAAAGCCAAGAGCGTGATTTTTCTTTTCATGTACGGCGGGCCCAGCCACGTCGATACGTTCGACTACAAACCCAAACTGTTTGAACTCGACGGTCAAACCATTCCCGTGAAGACGAAAGGCCGCGGCGGCTCCCGAAATGAAGGCCGCGTGGTGGGCCCCAAGTGGAAATTCAAACAGTACGGCCAGTCGGGCCAATGGATCTCCGACCTCTTCCCGCACTTGGCCACCTGCGCCGACGACATCGCCTTTCTGAAATCGATGACCGCCGACTCCCCCATTCACGGCTCGGCCATGCTGCAAATGAATTCGGGAAAAATACTCAGCGGCAGTCCGGCGTTGGGTTCCTGGCTGAACTACGGCTTGGGCACGGTGAACCAGAATCTTCCGGGGTTCGTGGTTATGCTCGATCCTTCGGGCGGACCGATCAGCGGCGCCAAGAATTGGTCGAGCGGCTACATGCCGGCCACCTATCAGGGAACCACTATGCGGTCGAAGGGCGCGCCGATCATCGACCTCCAACCGCCCCGGGGCGTCTCCCGCACCATGCAGCGCGAATTGCTCGACGCTCTCATGGCGCAAAACAACCGCCACTTGGCCGGGCGGGTCGATAATTCCGATCTCGCGGCCCGCGTGGCTAGTTATGAACTGGCGTATCAAATGCAAGAGCACGCGCCCGAAGCAGCCGACCTCGGCCAAGAGTCGCCCGAAACCATTCGCTCGTATGGTATCGACGATCCGCGCACCGAAGACTTCGGCCGCCGCTGCCTGTTGGCGCGGCGACTCGTGCAACGCGGCGTGCGTTTTATTCAGATGTATTCCGGCGGCTCTCATAACGATAAAAACTGGGACGCCCACGGCGACCTCGTCATGAACCACAACCTCCATGCCGGAGCGACCGACCAACCGATCGCGGCGCTTTTGAAAGACCTCAAGCGGCAGGGTCTGCTCGATGAAACGTTGGTCATTTGGGGCGGTGAGTTTGGCCGCCAGCCGATCGCGGAATACGCCAATGGAACCGGCCGCGACCACAACTCCTACGGCTTCACGATGTGGGCCGCCGGCGGCGGCATTCGCGGCGGAGTGAGCGTCGGCGCGACCGATGAACTCGGCTCGGCCGCTGTGGAGCGGCCGCTGCATGTCAAACACCTGCACGCCACCATTCTGCACCTGATGGGACTCGACCCCAACAGCCTCTCGTACTTCTACGGCGGCCTGGACCAAAAATTGGTGGGCGTTGAGCCGATCGAACCCATTCGAGAAATCATTTAGGGTTCTTCCATGATTTCAGGAGTCGTTCCTGAATGTGGGCCCGTGCTAGCGTTGCGCCCGCTAGCATTAGCATGGCTCCCGCCGAAATGGCATCGCAATGAATGCGGTTCTTCGCTATGCTTCGCCCCCGTTTGCGCCGGGGAGGCGTCGTGTTATTCCTCAAGCGGATGAATAAGCGACATTCGCGTTCGTTGTGTCAAACCTTAAAGAGCGG
>JAJRWU010000220.1 GCA_024276655.1 Planctomycetota bacterium | reverse complement strand
GTGCAGTTCATCAGTTTGGGGTACTTGCTCGAAGTGAGCGGCCGCATCACGCGCGGCGGTCGTTTGCGAGATGGCTTTTTCGGCATTCGCCGAGCGGCGCGCATCGGCAGTTTCATATTTGGCGCCTGGCTATGGTTACTGCCTTTGCGTTTGATTTCCGATCTTTGGTATTCGGCGGAGTTGATATCGCCGGGCAGCGCGGTGAGCCGCAATTGGCGTATGGCGTTGGTCGTTTCGACGATTCTCATCGTGGGCCATATCTGTTGGGCGTGGCTTCGCGGCGGACGCTTCCGGCATTTCCTCTGGCCAGCGCCGCTCAAGTTGTTGCGGAGTCTGCCGCGGATGCGGGAAGTGCTCTCCAACGCCAGCGACGCCACCTGGAATTTTGCCGAGAGCCTGCGTATTCCATACTTTTTTTGGCTTGGCGCCCGAGGGTTCGCCGGCGCCGTGACTTGGCTGTTTTTGCCCATCACCCTGCTCGCGGTGGCCCATTCCATTCCCGACGCCGGCGGCGCGGCTGTAGGGTTCGTGGGCGGCGTGCTGTTCGCCGCCGTGCTGCTTTATTTGCCTTTCCTGCAAGCCCATTTCGCGGCGGAGGATCGCTTCACGGCCTTTTTTGAAGTGGGCGAGGTGCGGCGCATGTTCCGCCGGGCGCCGGTTGCTTTTTGGTTCGCGATGTTGGTCACGCTATCGTTCGCGTTGCCGCTTTATCTGTTGAAAATTGAAGTGCCGCCGAGTGAAATCACCTGGATTCCCAGCCTGTTTTTCGTGGGCTTTATTTTTCCGGCGCGCATGCTGACCGGCTGGTCGCTTTCTCGCGCGAAAAAACGGGAATTGCCCCGCCATGCGTTTTTCCGCTGGACGGCGCGTTTGGCCGCATTGCCGATAATCACGGTTTACGCATTTATCGTCTACTTTACAATGTATTTCACGTGGTACGGCGCCTGGAGCCTGTTTGAACAGCATCCTTTCCTCGTTCCCACGCCGTTTTTAGGCGCCTGAACAACGTTTGCTCGCGCGTCTGGAAGGAATTCGGAGCATTACCTTGGTAATGGAGACGCGCGGTGCCCTTACGCAATTTGAATGTTATTTTCTTGGCGGCGGTTTTCTCGGTGCTCTGCAGCGAGACCGCCGAACGCAACCGCTACGTTGCCGTTCTCGCCGAAGCAATGAGCGTGATCGAAAGCGAGTATGTGGAAGAGGTCGATTCGCGCAACCTGTTTGAAGGCGCGATGAACGGCATGGTCAACAGCCTGGGCGACCCCTACTCCCGTTTCATCCCGCCTCCCGCGCTGACGCAGTTCCAAGAAGATCTCGACCAAGAATTCGGCGGCATCGGCATTCTGGTGGAAGTTGACCAAAAAACCGAGCAGCTCACCATCATGAGCCCTCTGGTGGGAACGCCCGCCTACAAAGCAGGGCTGCGTTCCGGCGACATCATCACCAGCATTGATGGCCACGCCACCAAGGGCCTCACGCTCTCCGACGCGGTCGACATCATGCGAGGTCCGCCGGGAAAAGCGGTCGCCTTGGAAATTCAACGACACGGCGCCGAGAAACCGATCCATTACGACATCCTCCGCGCTATCATTCCCACCGAATCGGTGCTGGGCGACACACGCAACCCCGATGGCTCTTGGAATTTCTATTTGGCCGAGAACGAGCGAATTGGCTATATTCGCATCACCACGTTTGGCGATCGAACCGTGGAGGAACTCACTGCGGCGGTGGCCTATAAAAACCACCCGGTCGACGCCCTCATTCTCGACCTGCGAGGCAATGCCGGCGGGTACCTTTCCGCCGCGATCGACACCTGCGATCTCTTTCTCAACAAGGGGCGAATCGTGAGCACGCGTGGCCGCAACGGCGTGGAACGCACCAAATACGACGCCAGCGTCGGCGTGTTGTTCGACGAAAACAAGCCGATGGCCATTTTGGCCGATACCTATTCCGCCAGCGCGAGCGAAATCGTGGCAGCCTGTTTGCAAGACCACAAACGCGCCGTGGTGGTTGGCGTGCGCACCTGGGGCAAGGGCACGGTCCAAAATATCATCGAGATGGAACGCGGCGCCAGCGCCCTGAAACTCACCACCGCCAGCTATTGGCGACCCAGCGGAGTCAATATTCATCGCATTCACAAGGGAAAGGAAGACACCGAAGATGGCGACTGGGGCGTGCGCCCGAATCCTGGATTTGAGATCCCACTCACTCCCGAGGAATTCGAGAAAGTGATCCGACGTCGGCGGGCCAAGGATATCAACCAATACGGCATCGCCGCCAGCCAACAACCACCCGTTGCCGACGAAGAACCGGGCGGCGAAGAGCCGGCCAACGAAGAGCAAACCAACGAAGAGCAAACCAACGAAGAGCAAACTAACGAAGAGCAAACTAACGAAGAGCACCCGGCCAACGACGACGAACTGTTTGACGATCCTCAATTGCGTCGCGCAATTGATTATCTTGAAGAGCAAGTCCAAGCACGCCGGGCCCGCGCACGAAAGGCGTAAGCACCGCTCGCGAAGTAACTGTCGCATTTGTGTAGCCAACGTCGCCAGACGGTGGGTGAGCGGTGAACCATCCCACGCTCTGGCGAGCATGGCTACGACACTAATTTTCCGCTCGGTACTAAGCCACACCATGAATGACATCCAGATCGGTTATTGCACCAACGTTCACGCCGGCGCCGACCTCGCGCAAACGCGGGAAAACCTAGCGCGGTACGCGTTGTCGGTGAAGAAACATTTCAGCCCCAATTCGCCGATGGGCGTCGGCTTGTGGCTTTCAGCGCCCACGGCGCGCAAGCTTCAAGGCGAGGGCCGAACCGAGGAGTTCGCCGCCTGGCTGCACGATTCGGGTTTGGTCCCCTTTACGCTCAACGGCTTTCCCTACGGCGACTTTCATCAGCCGGTGGTCAAACATCGTGTCTATGAGCCGACCTGGTTCGAGGCGGCGCGGGCCGACTACACACAAGATTTGATCGCCATTCTTCACACGTTGTTGCCGGCTGGGGCGGAGGGCAGTATTTCGACCATGCCGATCGCTTGGGGCGAGCCGCGTCCGACCGGGGAGCAGCTAACGCAAACGGCTGAACATTTACGCGGCCTGGCGCGGCGACTGGCCCGCTTGGAGCAAGACACCGGCCGCTTGATTTACCTCTGCCTGGAGCCGGAACCGGGCTGCTTTTTACAACGGGGCGACGATATCATCCGCTTCTTTGACGAGCACTTGCTGCCCGGCGGCGAGGCAGACGCGCTCCGCCGGCATGTGCGCGTCTGTCACGATGTATGCCATGCGGCGGTGATGTTTGAAGGGCAACACGAGGTATTGGAGAGTTTTCACCGCGCCGGAATTTTGGTGGGCAAGGTGCAGATTTCGTCGGCCGTGAAGGTCGATTGGAACGCCGTCGGCGAAGAGCAACGCGAGGCCGCGTGGCGGCAGCTGTCAGACTTCGCCGAAGATCGTTATTTGCATCAGACCATGGTCCGCCGCGGCGCCGGCGAGCCGCCCCGTTTTTACCAAGACTTACCCGCGGCGCTCGCCGCAGTATCCGAAGCACCTTCCGGCGAGTGGCGCACGCATTTCCATGTGCCGGTGTATTTGGCGGAATTTGGCCACCTGCAAACGACGCAAGATCAAATCATCGAATGTCTGCGCGCCGCGCGGCAATTCAGCCAAGTGACCCACTATGAAGTCGAAACGTATGCTTGGGGCGTCTTGCCAGACGCGCTGCGCGAAGACGACTTGGCGGCGGGAATCGCCCATGAACTGCAATGGGCCCGTGAACTGCAATGGTTCGAGGGGGCGGGCGTCGGTTCAGGCTAAAATCGGCAGCAACTTCGGCGGCAGGCTGCGAATATTTTCGTCGGGCCGTTTGGCGATCACGGCTTCGGTGTATTCCGCGATCTGCTCCGGCGTTTCGAAGTATTGGTCGTAGGTCCATTGGTCGTCGAATTCGCAGTTGTCGGTGGTGTAATCCCGGCAGATTTGCGGCCGCGTTTCATAAATGCCGCAGAGGTTGTTGTCGCCCAAATGTCGACAGACCGTATGCACCAGGAGGTACCAGGTTTCGTCTTCGGTGAACACGCTGGCCCGTTCGTGCAATAAATACCAACGGATAAATTCAAAGTCTTCCAGATCGACGGGGGTCTCGATCGGCAGTGCGAAATAGCGGCAGCACTTGGCCGCGCAGTGGTCGCAGAGGACTTCGCCCGGCTGAAGATCTGCAACGCTAAGCACTTTGGCGCGAACTTTCGACATAAGCCCATTCCTTGGTTGGCGGCTGTGTTTCGTATTTAGCGGAAAAGTCCGGAAAATATTTATAGCTTCGGTTCGCCAAATCATACGACGTTTGCCTAACAAAGTTCAATACCCTGGCCGCCGGAGCGAAGAAGGAAAAGAAGTTCTTCCGCGATTTTAGGCGAGCGGCGGAAAATAACTTACCCGCCTACGCGGGCTTGACCGTTTGCTGATTCACTCGCTTGCGCTTCGTGCTTGTATTGGGTAAATTTTCATCCGCCGCTCGGGGCTTTTCGTTCGTCGCACGTCATGTTGTTTTGTTGTCCTTTCCCCGGCCGCCTGTCTAGACTAGCAAACATGAAACCGCCTCGCGCCGCCTCCAACATCATTCTCGCCGCCGCTCTGGCGTTGGTGTGTGCGTTGCTCTTGGCGTGGGGCGAGAGCAGAACGCTTTTGCTGGCTTGGAATGCGGCGGTGCTGGCGGCGGCTGTTTGCTGCATTGCGGCCCCGCTGGGATTCTTGGCCGCCCTGTTGATGGAACGCACCGATGTCGCCGGGCGGCGCCCGATGCAATGCTTGCTCACCGCCATGCTTTTCATGCCGCTTTATTTACAAACCGCCGCCTGGGAAGCCGGCTTCGGCAGACAAGGATGGTATTCCTTCTCTCATGGACTGCTGGCCCAGCCGCTGCTGCACGGTTGGACAGGCGCCATCTGGGTGCATGCCATGGCGGCCATTCCGTGGGTGTTCTTGATTGTTCGGCTGGGCGTGCGGCAAATCGACGCCGAATGGGAAGAGCAAGGGCTGCTCGACGCCTCGCGGTTTCAAGTGTTTCGTAAAATCACGTTACGGATGGCGGCGGCGCCGTTAGTGGTGGCCATTCTCTGGATTTTTGTCACGGTGGCGGGAGAAATGACCATCGCCGATGCTTATCAGGTGAACACCTACGCTCGTGAACTGAGCGTGGGTTTTGCGCTCGGCGACGATCCTAACCAACTGCGAGCCACCGCTTCCCCCAGCGTTTTGCTGCTGGCGGGTTTTACTATTTGTGCGTTGGCGGTGGCGCGGCCGCTAACGCCGGCGCGGCGTCAGGCGTCCATGCGATACGCCCCGCGCATAGCGTTGGGGCGGGCCAAGATCGGCTGGGGCATTGTGCTGCTTTTGATCGGCCTGATGATTGTTGGCGTTCCGCTGGCCAACTTGCTTTATCAATTGGGGCTTGGCGCCACCTGGGAAGGCGGGCAGCGGGTGCGATTTTGGTCGTTGGCCAAGGCTTTGCGTTTGCTTGAAAACGGCCCCCAACTTTTTGGACGTGACTTTATGTGGTCGGCGCTTATCGGCGCGGCCACGGCCACGCTTTCGCTAGCGGTCGGACTGCCGCTGGCCTGGAAAGCGCGGCGGGGCGGCATGTGGGCGGCTGCCGCGGTTTGTCTGATCTCGCTTGGCTGGGCGATTCCCGG
>JAJRWU010000002.1 GCA_024276655.1 Planctomycetota bacterium | reverse complement strand
GTCGGGGCTTGGCGTGCAACCCGCGAAGTACACGCGCCGCGTTTTGAGTTCCAAGACGAACAACAGGTAGAACGTAATGAGCCCACCCTTGGTCCAAACTTCAACGCTGGTGAAGTCGATCGCCGCCAGCACATTCAAGTGCCCGCCTCTGTTCGGTCGCGACAAAAGGGGGGCGCGAAGGCCGTCGTACGCCAGAATTTTCTCGAACGACCTTACCTGAGGAAAAATCCGGGCTAAAATGATGCGGTCTCTTGTAGACGCGTATCAACGAATCGATTTCCAGCATAAACAGTCCTGCATAAAAGTAGTATCGAGCCGCCGTGGATAAAAAAGCCAAGAAGAAAATCGAAGTGCTGCGTCAGCGTTTGGCCAAAATGCGTCAACAACTTTCCGGCGCGAAGCAACAGAACGATGAACCAGGAGAGGTGGAGCGTTTGGAAGCCGATATTGCCGCCGCTCTCAGCGATATCGAGCGACTGAAAAAGTCGTAGGGCTGTCGCAAGCGTTTCTGATGCGGCAATAGACGAACTTATCGATGGGCTGCGCGTTGCCCGACGGCGCGGCGTATGTTAGCCTCAAGGGCATGATCGACGTTTCCAGCATCTCGCCCAAAAGCGACAGCTCCAACGGCGCCGACGCCGACCTTGTAGCTCGGTTGCAGGCCGGCGACGAGCAGGCCTTCGAGCAGTTGGTGCGCGAGCATGGTCCTCGCATGTTGGCCGTCGCCCGGCGGTTGCTGCCGCAAGAGCAAGACGCCCAAGACGCGGTGCAAGACGCCTTCCTTTCCGCCTTTCGCTCGATCGACCGTTTTCAGGAGAAATCAAAGCTCGCCACCTGGCTGCACCAGATTGTCGTCAACGCGGCATTGATGAAGCTGCGGCGCCGGTCGCGCAGGCCCGAAAAAACGCTGGAAGATTTCACACCCGCCTTTCAACAAGACGGGCGCCCGGAAACCACGCCTTCTCGTTGGGCGGTTTCTTTCGATACAGCCGTCGCCGACCGCGAAACCCGCGAAGTGGTGCGGCGGGGCGTCGCCCAACTCCCCGACGATTACCGCGCCGTATTGGTGCTGCGAGATTTGGAAGGCTATTCCACCAAGGAAACCGCCGAACTGTTGCAAATCAGCGACGCCAATGTCAAAACACGGTTGCACCGAGCCCGACATGCACTCCGCACGCTCCTCGACCCGTACATGAACGGAGCTGCGTCATGAAATGCCGCGAGTGCTTTCAGTTTATCATCGACTACGTCGAGAACGATTTAACGGCGGAGGTCCGAACTACGTTCGAGCAGCATCTGGCCGATTGCCAGCCCTGCCTCGACTACCTGGAGAGTTACCGTCTTTCGATCAAAATCGGCCAGCAGGTTTGTTGCAATACAGAAAACGAGGCGCTGGAGGAAATGCCCTCGGCGCTGATCGCCTTGATTCTCGCCGCCAAGAAAAAACTCGAGTAGCCATGGTTGCAATCGCCATGACAAAAGCCCGGCATTTCAAAAATGCCGGGCTTTTTTTGCGTTACAGCCAGAAACTTTTTCTTCCGCGAGGGCTTGTCGCGCCGTCGGCGAACGAACGTTCTTTCTACTTTCCGAGGCGTTTCAACTCGCGAGACAACTTTTCGCGTTCGGCCTTGGAAAGCCCTTCCTTCGCCTTGCCAATACCGCGCGCCAAGGCCGGATATTCCGTGCAGAGCGTCGGTTCTTGGTAAGCCTTTCTCTGGGGGCTTCCGCTGGCGGGTTGAAGCGTTGGAGTCTGGAGAGTGAGCGTCTCGGGCGTCGGCAACGGTTTTCCGATGCTTCGAGAGCGCGTCGTGACCGGCGAGAAGAGCGTTCGCTTCCATTGCTGCATCCAATTGCGGCTTTCCGGCGCCGCTTCGGCCGAATCGGCTTCAAAAGGATTTGCCTCGGCGTCGTCGGCTTCAAAAGGATTCGTCTCGGCGGCGGGATCGATCAAGGTCGGGTTGGTGAGGAATTGCGGCGTGGTTGTGGCGCCATCGTTTCGCCCATGCGTGTGCGAAGGAGCTTCGGCGGCTTGACGCGACAGCGTGGGCGTGGTCGGAAACACCACTTCGCCGGCTGGCTGCGCCGGAGATTGCAAGCTTCCGCTCGGCGTCGCGATGGAGCGGAAAGGAGTTGGGTCGGCGTCGACGTTCGGTAATTGCGGCGTCGGCGGCAAGCCGCCAAAACGGCTGCCGCTGGCAGTAGCGGCGGCGCTATCGAACCAAGCGATTACCGCGTCGGCATGTGAAACAGGGTAGTCGGCCCGACCCCAGGCTTGCCACGTTTGTTCGCCCGCCGCCCAATAGCGGTCGAACGTTTGGCGGTCGGTTCGGTAGCGTGTGTAGACCGTGCTGCGGAAGGCCCGCGCCGCCGCCGCGACTTGCTCCTGCTGGCGGAGCACCTCGACGTCGACGCGTACGCTGTATCGGTTCGGGCCCGCGCCCGCGACGCTCGAAAGACAAACAACAAACGACATTCCCACGATGAATCTGAACATAATCACCCTCACGGCTAGACGTGCATACATTGGTTCGACAAGATGGGGAGCAGAGAGAAGCGCGAGGAGCTATTCAATCCTAGATTGCATACGGCGTAAGTCAAAAAGAGGAGATCGCTTTTGTGGGGCTGCTTTTGAGGCTGCCGCTTTCAATGCAATGGCGTTGCGAAATCAAGACAACCCATAAGCTAAATCGTAAGGCAATGTGGCGATAATAAAACGACGTCGCGATTTTGCATCGTGTGGGACAAGCAGCAATTTAAAAGCCGCGACATCGATCAAACTTCAAGGCAATGGCATGAATCTGGCTGATGCATTTCCGACCGACGCGGCCGTGTTCGATTCGTCGAACCCGTCGCTCTTCGATATTCAAACCACGGCCGCCGGGCCGGCCGGCGCGCTCCCGCTCACCGACGACATGCTCCGCAATTGGTCGAGCGGCGATTTATTCGGCCTGACGCAAAACGCCGGCATGGGCTGGCGCCCCGAAGAAATGCTCGGTCCTCAGTTTTTATTGCTGAGCACTCAAGGCGGGCTTCGCGCCCCCGACGGCTCGCCCGTGGCGCTCGGTTTTCATACCGGTCATTGGGAAGTCGGTCTGTTGGTGGAAGCGGCGGCGAAGGTGATCAAAAAAGCCGGCGGCGTGCCGTTCGCCGCCTATTGTTCCGACCCCTGCGATGGCCGCACCCAGGGCACCACCGGCATGTACGACAGCCTGCCGTATCGCAACGATGCGGCAATCACGATGCGGCGGCTGATTCGCTCGCTGCCCACGCGCCAGGGAGTGCTGGGCGTGGCCACCTGCGATAAGGGGCTGCCCGCCATGATGCTGGCCCTGGCCGGTTCGCCCGATTTGCCCGGCGTGATTGTACCCGGCGGCGTTTCCCTACCGCCCGCCGTGGGAGAAGACGCCGGCAAGGTGCAGACCATTGGCGTGCGTTACGCACACGATGAAATTTCCTTGGCAGACGCCGCCGTGGCCGGCTGCGCGGCTTGCGCCTCTCCTGGCGGGGGCTGCCAGTTTCTGGGCACGGCCGCCACGGCGCAGGTCGTGGCCGAAGCACTTGGGCTCTGCCTCCCGCACGCCGCGCTGGCGCCCAGCGGTCAGCCGGTTTGGCTCGACATGGCCCAACGCAGCGCGCGGGCTCTCTGGCGGTTGGCGGCCAATAAGATAACCACGCGAGATATCCTCACCAACGCCGCCATTCGCAACGCCATGGTGGTGCATGCCGCTTGCGGAGGATCCACCAACTTACTACTGCATCTGCCGGCGGTGGCGCACGCCGCAGGACTTCGCCGGCCGACCGTCGACGATTGGAACGTTGTGAATCGTTCGATTCCGCGCTTCGTCGACGTACTGCCCAACGGCCCGATGAACCATCCCACCGTGCGGCTGTTCCTGGCCGGCGGCGTGCCGGAAATCATGTTGCACCTGCGCGATTTGGGGCTGCTCGAACTTGATGTCCTCACCGCCACCGGCCGCACGCTGAGGGAAAACCTGGAGTGGTGGGAGAACTCTCCGCGCCGTCAACGCGTGCGCGCCGTGCTCCGCGAACAAGACGGCGTCGATCCTGACGATGTCATCATGGCGCCGGCCGAAGCCAAGCGGCGGGGCCTCACCAGCACGGTCTGTTTCCCGTTGGGTAATCTTTGCCCGGAAGGCTCCGTGATCAAGGCCACTTCGATTGATCCGACCGTGGTCGACGACGACGGCGTCTACCGAAAAATCGGCCCGGCGCGGGTGTTCACATCAGAACAAGAGGCCATTGCGTCGATCAAGGGCCAAACCGAGAACCCGCTTCGCCCTGGAGATGTGCTCGTGCTGATGGGGCGCGGCCCGCTCGGCGCCGGCATGCCGGAAACGTATCAAATCACGGCGGCGTTGAAATTCACTTCATGGGGCAAGGAAGTGGCCGTCGTGACCGACGCCCGCTTTTCCGGCGTGAGCACGGGCGCTTGCATTGGGCATGTCGGCCCTGAAGCGTTGGCCGGCGGACCGATCGGCAAAGTGCGCGACGGCGATCAGATTCGCATCACGATCGACCGCAATCAACTCACCGGCACGGTCGATTTGGTGGGCGCCGGCGGCAAGTCGCTTTCTCCCTTGGAGGCGGAAGCGCTTCTCGCCCGGCGAGAACCGCGCCCCGGCCTTCGCGCCGATGCGCAAATTCCCGACGACTCCCGGCTCTGGGCGGCATTGCAGCGCGTGGGCGGCGGCGCGTGGGGCGGCTGTGTGTATGATGTCGACCGCATCATCGAAACACTCAACGCCGGCGAAGCCGCCTTGCGGAAAACGTAAGTTGCTGAAAAGGCCAATACAGCATCGGCCTTCTCACCTTAGGCGAGCGGCAGAAAATAACGTACCCGCACGCAGCGTGAGTCCGTGAGTTTTTTTGGTTCCCGCCTACGCGGGAATGACGGTTTGCTGATTCACTCGCTTGCGCTTCGTGCTTGTATTAGGTAAATTTTCATCTGCCGCTCACCTTACAACAAGGAAAGCACGCTGGCCGCTTCCGGCTCGCGCGGCGCTTGCTTGGCTAGGCGGGCGAAGAGCCTCTCCAACACGAAGCGGGCGCGTTCGGGCGCGGAGTGGGAGCCTTTCAAGGCCAGATCGGCTTCCAACAGCCATTGATACAGCCGGCCCGCCCGATGACGGCCGATCTGTTTCAATTGTTTTTCCGCGCGCTCCAGCGCGCCTTGCGGCCACGTTCTGAATCCGGCTTGGAGCAGCACCTCCCGCAGCACGGGGCGGCGGCCTTCGGCCAGTGCTTGTTCGAAGAGCCGCGTGGTGAGGGCGTAGCGCCGCAACGACCAGGAAATCTGACCAAACAGCGCCACCGGATGCTGCCCGGCCTTGAGCAGGCGGTCGAGTTGGCGCAGCGCTTCACCGGCGTCGCCGTCGGCCACTGCGTCGAGCAATTCCCAGGTGGTTTTTTCCTGCCAGCCGCCCACCACTTGATGCACCAATTCGCGGTTGATGGCCTTTTTCCCCTCCACATAAAGCGAAAGCTTGGCCAGCTCTTGCTCCAGCAGCCCAAATTCAGGACCGACCAGCGTGAGCAATTCCACGGCCGCCTGTTTTTGCAAGGCCGCGCCGTGTTGACTCTTGATTCGGTCGATCAACCAACCGACGATTTTTTCGTTGTCCTGCGATTTCGACCTGCCACGCGACTTGACCGGCGCCCGGCACTCCACCTGCAAGCCGTTTTTGTCGAGCAATTTGTAAAGGCGCGTATTGGCGGCCCATGTTTTGACCACCAACACCAACACGCTGTCGGCCAACGGCGCCGCGATATATTTTTCCAATTCGTGGCGATGCCGGGAGACGAAATCGTCGGCGTCGTCGACCACGGCCAGCTTCGTCGAACCGCCGAACAGCGAGCGCATGGAGAGTTCATCGCGTACGTCGCGCCATTGCGCCGCGCGGCCGCTGAATTCGCCGTAGGGGTCGTCGTCTTGCTCCAAGACCGACTGCCGAATGCGCGTGATCGCCAGACGCGAAAGAAAATCATCGTCGCCAAAAACGGCCACGACCGGCGCCGAAACCAACTCCTTGGCAGACAGAAAGTCAAACACATGACACGTAGACACGGAGTTTTTCCATCCTTATTCCGAACAGTCTGCCTGGGGGCGGGCCTTCTTCACTGAACGCCACCCCAGCCCCAGACCAACCAAGGCGCCGATCGCCCACCCCAGCGCGGCCAACATCTGGAATTGGGCGCCGTTGAACGCCATGCTATTTTCGAGAAGCGAGGCGCGGAGCATGTCGAGCAAGACCACGGAAGCCCCGCCAATCACGCCGCCGTAGATTGCCGAGACTCCGGAAACCAAAACGGGGTGCGAGAGCAAATCAGGCGCATGCCCCGGCCGCAGCGTTTGCCGTTGTTGTTTCAGAATTCGGGATGCTTCCACGAAATTGGCCAAAGGAACTTCCAGCACGATTTCTGTACGACGACGAACCTTTCTAGCCGAGACCCCGCAGCGTTGCAGCGTATCCCAACAGAGGTCCAACGCCCAGTCGCGGCGCGTCGTGGCGACCACCAGCCACTGCTCATCCGATCGAGCATAACGCAACCAGAGGTGCATCGGCAGCCGCAACTCCGAGTTCGCCGAATGGACCGATTTCAACGCAGCCCGAATCGTGGCGTGCGATTTCGGCGGCGTTCGCCCAAACGACGCCGCTGCCTCCGATAATGTTGCCTCCGATAATGCAGACGCCAGAGGCGTTGCCTGGCTGTCGAGCGAAGCGGAGGGCGTGGTTACGGGCGGCAATATTGACGCATTTGTTGGCGGGGTATTTGTTGGCGGCGTCTCTCCCGCCGGACCCGCTCCGTAGTTGGAAACCAAATAGCGGTACAGACGAAGATTGGCCGACGAACCCGACGACCACTCCGCATCGGATCGCGCCAGCGCGCGACGACTTTCGTCGAGGCGTTGCCGCCATTGCCGTACTAATTCGGGGTTGCTAGACATGAAAGTTGCGGTGAAGAAAAGACAGTGAACCGCATCGAGACACTCGGCGATCA
Organism: Planctomycetota bacterium; assembly: GCA_024276655.1. Classification (GTDB taxonomy): domain Bacteria; phylum Planctomycetota; class Planctomycetia; order Pirellulales; family Pirellulaceae; genus SZUA-33. Next base: position 17,257 of record JAJRWU010000002.1, on the reverse strand, counting down.
TTATCTCGCTTCGCGCCGCCATATGCAAGCGAGAAATTACGGGGACTCGCCATTTTATCCCCGATGCCAAAGCCGATCCTCCCGCCACCCATGAGGACCGGTTTTTGCAATTCGCCCTTAGCGGGCGTCGAGGCGAATATCGAGCGCATCGCGGAGGCTGTCGCCCAGCAGATTAAAGCCCAGCACCGTGAGGGAAATGGCGGCGCCGGGACCAATCGCGGGCCAGAGCGAGGTATTGAGGTGGTCTTTGGCTTCGTTCAACATGGCGCCCCATTCGGCGTCGCCGGCGTTCCCGCCGATGCCCAAAAAGGAAAGCCCGGCCACTTCAATCACGGCGCTGCCCAGCCCCAAGGTCGCGAGCACGATCACGGGCGTCACGGCCGCCGGCGCCAACACGCGCCACATGAGGTAGCCGCTGGAGGCGCCCGAGGCGCGCGCCGCCTGCACGTATTCCAGATCGCGCACGGTCATGATGGCGGCCCGCACTTGCCGGGCGAAAATGGGAATGTTGATCAGGCCGACCGCCAGGATGACGGGCGTCCAGCCGTTATGGAAGGCGGTCAAAACCAGGAACGCAATCAAAATACTTGGAAACGCCAACACGATATCAATCGTGCGCATGATCGCCGCATCGACCACGCCGCCAAAGTAGCCGGCCGCGATTCCCGCCGGCGCGCCCACCGACACCGCCAGCAGAATCGACACCCCGCCCGCCAACAACGACAGCCGCGAACCATAAATGACGCGCGTGAGCACGTCGTAATCGTTGGCGTCGGTTCCCAACCAATGCCGCCGCGAAGGCCGCCGATGGTTCGCTAAATGCTCTTCGCCGGCCGCCGCTGTACTGGTTTGATTGGCCTTGTAGGGCGTCACCCAGTCTGCGGCCAAGGCGGCGCCAAGCATCAGGCCGACCAACGCCAGGCCCATCCAAGATTTCGCGCTCCGACAAAAACGCTTGCGCGCCCGGGCGCCGCCGGCCGACGGTTTTTGAGCGGTCATGAGAGGCGAATCCTGGGGTCGAGTACGACGTAAAGAATATCGAGCACCAGATTGATCAAGACAAACACCGCCGCCACCACCAGGGCGCCGCCCTGCACGATGGCATAGTCGCTGCTCTTGACGGCGTTCACCATTTCCCGCCCCAGCCCCGGCCAGCTAAACACGGTTTCGGTGAGCACGGCTCCGCTGAGCAGCAGCCCCAGTTGAAAGCCGGCAATGTTCACAATCGGCACGGCCGCGTTGGGCAAGGCATGCCGAAACACCACGCGCCAAGCCGAAGCGCCCTTGGCGCGGGCGGTGCGAATGTAATCTGCCGAGAGCACTTCCAGCATCGCGCCGCGCGTGATACGGGCGATCACCGCCATGGGAATCGTGGCCAACGCCGCCGCCGGTAGGCAGATTTGCCGAACTGCAATGGCGAAAATATCAAAACGGCCGCGCAAGAGCGCTTCGAGCAGATAAAAACCCGTGTGGAATTCGTAGTCGAGCGTGGCTGGAATACGCAGCCCCGTGGGCATGTTGGAAAAGATCGAGAGCATGCAAATGCCCAAAAAAAACACCGGAACGCTCACCCCCACCAGCGCCGCCGACATGCAAATCAGGTCTGGCCAGCGATTGCGCCAGACGGCCGAAACAATGCCGGCGGAAACTCCCAGCGGCACGGCCAGCACCATTGCCGCCAACGTTAGTTCGATTGTGGCGGGCAATGTGCGGCTGAGAATGGAGGCCACGCTTTCGCCGGGGTTCAGCACGAACGATTCGCCCAAATCGCCTTGCGTGAGCAAACCTTTCACAAACCGCCAGGCCTGCGTGGCAAGCGGCGCATCCCAGCCGTGGCGTTGCATTTCCTCGGCCACTTTTCCCGGAGTGGCATGTTGGCCGTACCGCGCCAAGACAGGATTGTTCGGCAACACGCGCACCGCCAAAAAAACCAGCAACAGGGCTGCCGCCACCGTTGCCACGGCGTGCCCCAGACGGCGAATCAAATAACGAGTCACGGCGATTTTTTCTGGAAACGCGCCAAGCGAAGGCGGACCAACGTGGACGGATGAATCTTGTAGCCTTGCACTTCAGCACGCAGCGCCACGCGCTGGTCGGTATGCACCAGCGGAACCACCGGCGCGTCGTCGAAGATAATTTCCTGAGCTTCGAAATACAGCCGCTTGCGTACGGCGGGGTCTATTTCTCGCTGGGCGGCGATCAACCGCCGATGTACTTTCGCGTTATTATAACGGCTCAAATTATTACCGCCTTGGTCGTTGATGTTGTCGGGGTCGAGCAGGGCGTAGAGGAAGTTGTCGGGGTCGTTGTTGTCGGAGGTCCAACCGGCGAGCGCCAATTCATGCTCGCCGCGAGAAAGTCGCTGCCAGTATTGTCGCAAGTCGATCGTGGTGATGGTTAGATCGATGCCGATTTTTTCCAACGAATCTCGAATGACCAAGGCCGTCTGGCGCGGCTGCTGCATATAAGGACGCGGCTGCTGCATGGCGAAGAGTTGCATTTTCAACGGCAACGCGAAACCGTCTTCCCGTGCGGCTTCGGCCAACAACTTTTTGGCGCGTTCGATATCATAGGGCCGATCCTGGAGGCCGGTATGGTGTGCGAATACGGTGGGCGGCACGAGCGTGAACGCGGGCCGCGCGTGGCCGGAGTAGGTCACCTCGCACAAGCGGCGTTTGTTGATGGCGAACCAAATCGCCTGCCGGACTTTTTTGTTGTTTAGCGGCGGTTTCTCGTTTTGCATGGCCAAATAGCCGACGTTCATTCCCGGCAACGATTGCAACACAATGCCAGGACGCGTGGCCAGCACATCCAACTCCGAAGGCGGCAGATTATCGGCAATATGAATTTCGCCCCGCTCCAACTGCTTGACCCGAATAGCGCTTTCATCGATCGGTAGAAAAATGACGCGGTCGACTCCCGGCGGGCCGCGCCAATACTCAGTGTTCGCTTCCAACACGAGCTTTTGTTTGGGCGTCCAACTTTGAAACTTGAACGGCCCCGTGCCGACAGGGTGAAAACCGAACGCCGCTTCATCTTGCCGGACCGCTTGCGGACTGCAAATACTCGCCGGAAACATGGCTAGGTTATTGAGAAAAACCGGGCTGGCGTATTTCAATTGAAAAACGACCGTCAGTTCATCCTGGACCGTCACCGATGCAATCGGCGCGTAATGCGCCCGATAACCAAAACCTTTTTTCAGCAGCCGGGCGAAATTGAATTGGATCGCTTCGGCGTTCAGCGGCGAGCCATCGTGGAAAGTCACCTGGGGCCGCAAGTGGAAGGTCCAGGTGAGACCGTCGTCGGAGGTCTCCCAACGCTCGGCCAACGAAGGCGCGATTTCCAAGGTTTCGTCATCGTAGGCGACCAGCGTATCAAAAACATTGACGAGCACCTTCACCGTCTCGCCGCTGGAGGTTAATACCGGGTCGAGAATGTCGGCGTCTCCGCCGCGTCCATACACGAGCGTGGTTCGTTTTTGGCCGGATGCGTCTCCGCCGCGGTTACCACCGCAACCCGCAAGCGGCGTCAGGCAGAGCAGGCCCAGCAAACAAAACACAAGCCGCATGGCGGATCTCTTTCCGTGGTTACGATGAAGCGTTTAGCCGTTGTTGGCCGTCGCGGCTGTTTTTGCGTCTGCTGTATTCGCGCCGTAGGTTCGAGGGCCGAACATGCGCAGGCGGTAGAGCACCAGTCCGTGAGCGGCGTGATACAAGGCGCCACATTCCAGCGGCACGCTTTCGGTTTGTTCAAACAGACGGCAGAGGTGGATCACGGCGCGACGCATCCAGGGCTGGCGAAGTTCTTTTTCGGTCAGGGAAAGCGTGAGGAATTCGAGCGTGTGCCCGGTGGAGCCTAATGCCGCGGCCAAGTCGGGGGAGGCGCCGGGCCGGGCGAAGTAGTTGGAGGAGAAGGCGCCATCGGCATTCTGGTACTGTTTTGCGTCTTGGATGGCTTTACTGATGACATCGTCTGCTTTCTTCCAGGCGCCTTGCACCTTGCCGTCTTGAGCGATGTGTCGGTTGAGCGCCATCGACATGCCGATCAGCCGATGCGTTCCACCGCAGGCGCTGCTTTGTAATGCTTGGCCGGCTTCGATATCGACCAGCCGCTCGATACTCCATTGTTTGCCATCGCTGGCTTTCCAGGCGGCGTTGGTGGGAATGTAGCTGGTCAGGCCGATGAGCGTCCAACTGTATTCGCTTTGAACGTTGCGCGGCAGATCCCATTTCACTTGATCGACATAATCTTGCAGCGTGTAGGTTTGGTTTCCAACCTGGATCGGCGTCGCGCCATCGAGTTCGCATTGGGCCAAAACGGCCAGCCATTGGTCGGCGTGCCCCTGCCCGGTTTTTGTGCCCGACTCGATCTCGGCGACAAGTCCTCGGCGGTTCGAGGCTTCATCCAACACAATGCCAGGACGCGTGGTCCAGCCTTTCATGTATCCGCCAGACAGGATGTGGTCGACCGCCGAGACGCTCTTTTCTCCGTCGGTTACGAGAAAGTCTTGCTGGTAGGCCAGCGCGCCGTGCAAAATCTGCCAGGCGGCATGGTCTTTTAGGTTGAGTTGCCGATGCTCATGCGTAAACACCAACACGCTGTCGATCAAATCCCGCAGTTCGTCATCGCTGAGCGACTCGTCGTCAGACGCCTCGTCGAGATCTACTATTTGCGAAGACGATTGCGTTTGCCCACAGCCCGCCAACACCACCAAAGCAAGACCGACCAAAAACCAAACCGAAAAACATCGTGGGAGGGTTCCGTGCTGTCGCATCTCAGTTCACGCTCCGAAAATTATGAAAACCTAGCTTTGGGCTTTATACACTGCGCAGGTGGAAACGACACGCCGCTTCCCCCGATTTGTTTATACGCCAATGCACCGAGACAACCTACGACGACCTTAAAGAGCCATCGTGCAACTTGTGTATGAACGACGCGATTCTCCTCCGGTTATACCGAAAAATCGCCTGAGTCGCCACAAAGCACCTTGATTGCCCAGTTGCCCATGGCGGTGTTATCGCCCAAGCCGCCCGCCCGCCGCCAGCACGCTTCTGACATTTTGCGTCGTTCGGTTTCTCGCTGCTGTAGGGTTACGTGACGTGGTGGAAATAGGAAGCCTATTTCTTCAGCGGTGCTACCACGCGTAGCCGCCTGCTGTGCGCGTATTGGCGCGCTCGGCGCGCATGGCGCGCGTGTTTTGCGCCGACTATCCTGGTTGGCCCGATTTTCTCAAGTCAATTTCAACTTTTGTTTCGCTGGAATACTTTGTGAAAAAAAGCACGGACTGCGCGATACCGGTGGGGCTAGCCCTTCATGCCGGCGCCGGGGTGCGAGGCCTTTGTGAAAAATGGCACGGATTGTGCAATGGGCATTAGCCAACCTCCATAAGATTGCGATTGGCGATTGAGTCCGAGGAGGAAGAGGGAGAAAAACCGCCACGGCGGCGTCCCTTTTTCGATTTCCTTACCCGCTAAGGCAGCACAAATTAGTAAGAGGAGCAGCCCGACATGGCGACCTGTCAAGCTAGGTATCGTAAAAACCAACTACGCGTCTCTTGGAGGATATTAGCGTTCCTGGCGATTGGGTTTTTTACGCTGGCAGGGTGCCAGCGCAAATCGCCTCCCACTACGGTGATGCAGCCAGCCGCTCCCGCTGATGCTGAAAACACCGGCGATGCAGACACCGGCGATGCAGACACCGGCGATGCAGACACCGGCGATGCAGACACCGGCGATGCAGACACCGGCGCGACCGCAAAAGAAGTCGACGCTCCTGCGGACGCAACTCCCGCAAAAGCCGCCGCAACTCCTGCAAACGCGGACGCAACTCCTGCGAAAGCCGACGCTCCCGCGAAACCCAACGCGACTCCCGCGAAAGCCGATGTCGTTCAGCCCGACGCCGTCGCTACGGGGCCGCAACTCTACGCGAGGCACTGTGCCGGGTGTCATGGGAAAACAGGCGACGGGAAAGGGCTTGCCGCACGATTTTTGTTTCCCAAACCCCGCGATTTCCGCTCGGGCCGTTTTCGCTTGGTGAGCACGACCAACGGCGCGCCAACGGCCGCCGACCTAGACGCGGTGCTGGTTCGCGGCATGCCCGGCTCCGCCATGCCGCCGTGGCCGCAACTGAGTGAGCCGGAGCGCAAGCTCTTGGTCGAGGAAGTGGCGAAGCTCCGCCGCGAAGGCGCCGCAGCCCAGTTCATCCAAATGCTCAAGGAAGAAGAAGAACTCGAAGACGACGAGATCGAGCAGGACGAAGTGCAGGAGTTTGTTGCTCGAAGAACCACTCCCGGCCCCGTGTCGGAAGTTCCCACGATCGCTCCGGCGAACGCCGCCTCCATTGCCCGCGGTAAGGAGCTCTATGTGAAACAGAGTTGTCATTCGTGCCACGGCGTCGATGGCAAGGGAGATGGCCAGCAAAAAATGGTGGATGACGAAGGCTTGCCGACCCGTCCACGCGATTTTACGCAGGGCGTCTTCAAGGGCGGCCACGACGTCGCCTCGATTTACCGTCGAATCGCGAGCGGGATGCCCGGCACGCCAATGCCCAGCAGCCAAAAACTCACGCCAGAGCAAGTGGTCGATCTGGTGCAGTTCACACTTTCATTGTCTGACGAAGCCGCTCGGCAGGCCACGATTCTGCGTCGAGAAAAAATCACGGTCAAACGCGTTGATACCCTGGCTGGCAAATCGGGGTCGGAGGTTTGGTCGTCGATCAACCCCATCGCTCTGCGCATGACGCCGCTGTGGTGGCGCGACGGCGCCGATCCTGGCTTGCAAATCCAGGCCGCACACGATGGCAAGCATATCTCGGTGCGGCTCTCTTGGTCGGACGAAACCGCCGACCGCAACGCAGCGAAAACCGACGCCTTCGAAGACGCAGTGGCTTTGGAGTTGTATCGCGGTCCTTCGGAGCCATTCATCGGCATGGGAGATCCTAATTCTCCGGTGGATGTCTGGTTCTGGGATGCCGATCGCCAAGGCCCCATGGTTACAGTCGAAGACATTTATCCCAACATGGTGGTCGACCGCTACCCCTTCAGCGAAGCGGTGGCGTCCACGGCTGACTACAACCGACCAGCGACAAAACTGAAGGAACAACCCAACATTTCACTGCCCGCCAAGGCGAGCGGCAATCAAATTGTTCCCGACGGGTCGGGTTCCTCCAACCTAACGGTGGCGGGCCCCGGCAGCGTAACCTTTCGCCTTCCCACCAACCCGCAGGTCGCGGCCCATGGTGAATGGAGCAACGGTCGTTGGACGGTCGTGATGACGCGTCCGTTGTCGCTGGGCGACGCAGGACGGGGAATCTCACTGGAGCCGGGTTGCACTGCGTCGATAGCGCTCGCGATCTGGGACGGGACGCAGAACGAGCGGGACGGCAAAAAACTGATCACCATCTGGCAGGATCTGATCCTGGAGAATTAACGGAGCCCATTATGCAAATCAACAGGCGAAATTTTCTTGAGTCATGTGCGGCGACTGGCGGAGCATTGCTGGCGGCGGGGGCCCAGGCTTGGGCTTTTGAGCCGCTGAGCGTCGCCAACCCCTTGGGCGCCTATCCCAATCGCGACTGGGAAAAGATCTACCTCGACCAATACGCCTACGACGATAAATTCAGTTGGATCTGTGCTCCCAACGACACGCACATGTGCCGACTGACCGCCTTTGTTCGCAACGGCGTCATGATTCGAAGCGAGCAGGCCTACGACCACGACCGCTGCGGCGACCTGTACGGAAATCGGGCCACGAAGGCTTGGAATCCTCGGGGCTGCGCCAAAGGGTACACGATGCAGCGGCGCGTCTATGGCCCCTACCGTTTGAAGGGGCCCGTGCTGCGCAAGGGTTGGAAAGACTGGGCCGACGCCGGTTTTCCCTCACTGTCCGACAATCCTGAGTTGCGCACCAAGTACCTGTTCGACGACCGCGGCAACGACAGCTACGTGCGCATGTCGTGGGATGAAATCTCGAAGTACATCGCTGGCGGGTTGGAGGCCGCTTCGCGAACGTACAGCGGTGAAGAGGGAGTCTCACGGCTGAAAAAAGACGGCTACGAACAGGTGATGATCGACAAAGTCGAAGGCGCCGGAACGCGCACGATCAAAATCGGCTCGAACCTGCCGCTGCACGGCCTGATCGGCAAATTCGGCATCTACCGGTTCGCCAACGTGTTGGGCTTGCTCGACCACCATGTGCGCGGCGTGCCGCCCGAAGAGGCTCGCGGCGCCCGCGACTGGAACGAATACACCTGGCGAGGCGACCAAGCGCCGGGGCACCCGTTCGTGCATGGCCGGCAAACTTCCGACATGGATTTCAACGACATGCGGTTCTGCAAGCTGATCATTCAGATGGGCAAGAACCTGATCGAAAACAAAATGCCGGAGTCGCATTGGCTCAACGAATGTATCGAACGCGGAGCCAAGATCGTCGACATCGCGCCGGAGTATAACTGCCCGGCCACCAAGAGTTCCTACTGGATTTCCGTCCGGCCGGGGCTGTCGGATCTGGCCGTGCTCTTGGGCGTGACCAAAATCATGCTCGACAACGATTGGTACAAGCCGGAATTCTGCCGACAGTTCACCGACTTCCCCTTACTCGTGCGGACCGACAACCTGCAGCGGCTGCGTCCTCAAGATATCGACGCCGATTACACGCCGAAAGATATCTCGAAAGGACCGTCGTATAAGACTCAGGGCTTGAAAGAAGAGCAGCGGCAAAAGATCGGCGACTTTTGCGTATGGGACGCCGACCAGAAAAAGGTCGCGTATATTTCGCGCGACGACGTCGGCGAAAACATGAAAATCCCCGCGGCGTTGGAGGGAGTTTATAAAGTCAAACTGGCTGATGGTAAAGAAGTCGAAGTCATGCCCGTGATGGAAATGTACCGGCGTCACTTGAAAGACTACGACGAAAAATCGGTCGAAGAGATGTCCGGCGCGCCGGCGCATTTGGTGCGGCGTTTGGCCGAGGATATTTGGAAGACGACCGAAGCGGGCCTTCCGGTCGCGATTCATGTTGGCGAGGGAATCAATCACTATTTCCACGCCACGCTGCATAATCGAGCGGCTTATCTGCCGCTCATGCTCACCGGCAACATTGGCGAGCATGGATCAGGCTGCATGACTTGGGCCGGCAACTACAAGGGGGCCTTGTTTCAGGCCTCTTCGTGGAGCGGGCCTGGCGTGGGCGGCTTCACCCACGAAGACCCGTTCAATCCGGTGCTTGACGAGAAGGCTCGCATCACGCCGAAAAACATTCGTCACACGACCGATGTTGAAGACCCGTCTTACTGGGCCAGCGGCGAACGCACGCTAACGGTCAAACTGCCCAACGGCGAGGAACGCAACTTCACCGGCAAGGGCCACATTCCCACGCCGACGAAAGTGGTCTGGTACAACAACGCCAATTTCCTCAATCAGGCCAAGTGGGTTTACAACATTATTGTCAACGTGTTGCCGAAGGTCGACATGATCATCGACCAACAAATCGAATGGACCGGCAGCGCCGAATACGCCGACGTCGTCGTGCCGGTCAATTCCTGGGTCGAAATGCAAGACGACGAATGCGGCGGCTCTTGCTCCAATCCGTTCCTGCAAATTTGGAAAGGCGGCATCGACCCGGTTCACGACACGATCGACGACGCCGAAGTATTCTCCAAGGTGGCGGACGCGTTTACCGAAAAAACCGGCGACAAACGTTTCGCCGATTACTTCAAGTTCGTCACGGAAAAGAAGTCCAAGGTTTACATCCAGCGCGTGTTCGACAACTCCACGACCACTCGCGGCAAGGATGGCCCTTACGATGTCGACAAGTTCATCGCGGGCGAATACGGCGGCGAACCGGGAGCCTGGCTGATGCTCTTTCGCACCTACCCGCGCGTTCCCTTCTGGGAGCAAAGTCACGACTCAATTCCGTTCTATACCGACAGCGGCCGGCTGCACGGTTACTGCGACATTCCCGAAGCGATTGAATACGGCGAAAATCTGGTGGTGCATCGCGAAGGCGTCGAAGCAACGCCGTATCTGCCCAACGTGATCGTTTCCACCAGTCCGTTCGTCAGGCCGGTCGATTACGGCATTCCCGCCGACACCATCGACCCCGATCTGCGGCAAGTGCGCAACGTAAAAATGCCCTGGGCCGAAGTCAAGAAAACCGTCAACCCGCTCTGGAGCCAAGGCTACGACCTTTTCTGTTGCACGCCCAAGAGTCGGCACTCAACCCACTCGTCGTGGACCACGGTCGATTGGCACTGGATTTGGAGCGATGAGTTCGGCGACCCGCACCGCACCGACAAACGTGCTCCCGGCGTGGCCGACCGTCAGATTCAAATGAATCCGCAGGCCGCCAAAGACCGTGGTTTGAACGAAGGCGACTACGTTTATGTCGACGCCAACGAACTCGACCGGCCGTACATCGGCTGGAAAGACGATGCAGGACCACGCCACAAAGCATTTCGCTGCATGGTCCGCGTGAAGGTCAATCCGGGCCTGCCGTACAGCTTCACCATCCTCAAGCATACCGGTTGGATCGCCACCGAACGGACGGTCAAGCGGCCGAAACACGCCCCGATGGCCGTGCGTTGTCGCCCGACACCGGATACCAAGCCAGTTACCGTTACGGTTCGCATCAAAGCATCACCCGCAACTGGATGATGCCCATGCACCAGACCGACACCCTGTTTCATAAGAAAACCGGCGGCATGGGGTTCACCTTTGGCTTCGACGTCGACAACCACGCCATCAACACCGTTCCCAAGGAAACACTGATCAGGATCACGAAGGCCGAAGATGGCGGCATTGGCGGCGAGGGCCCCTGGAAACCGTCTCAATCGGCCTATAGCCCAGCCAAAAAAACGGAACTCAGTCAGCTTTATTTGTCTGGGGCTTATTCCAAAATCAATGAATAGTTTTATTTTGCATCGGAGTTAAGTACGTTGTCAGACCACACCCCCCAACCGACGCCAAAGGTTCACCCCGCTTCGCGTGAAGTGCTTCCCGACGACCCGATGAATCTGCATGCCATCGAATTAGACGGCGATGCCGACCTCATGCTGCGTCTGTTGGTCGAGGAGTACGCCAGCATGGGCTGGAGCCTGCCAGCGATTCTGGATCTGGCGCGAGATCCCAACTATCAGGCCTTCCATGGCCTCTATTTACAACTAGGTGAAGATGCAATGCGCGACCGCATCACGGCAATCCTTTCACGGGTCGGCGTGATGCGGGTGACGGTGTCTGAGGCAGCAATGCCTCCTGAGAATCTCGTGCAAATCAACCTTTCGGCTTCGTTGTCAAGGAGAGCTGCAGATGCCTAACGTCAATAACTGGCAACTTGGTCGTGAGATGAGTTATCCGCATGAGGAAAGTCATCCTAAGAGCCAATTCGCCTTCATTTTCAATCTCAACCGTTGCATTGGTTGCCAGACTTGCACAATCGCCTGTAAGAGCACCTGGACGTTTTCCAAAGGCCAGGAGTTGATCTGGTGGAACAACGTCGAAAGCAAGCCTTACGGAGGCTACCCCAATAACTGGGACGCCAAACTCCTCGACTTGCTGGAACAGGCAAATCCCGGAGGGCAGGTCTGGGACACCTCGGAAAAAGATCCGACCAAAAAACCTTACGGCGTTTTCGACGGCATGACGATCTTCGAGGCGGCCGATAAAAAGCCCCGCACCGGCGGGCCGCAGCAAGCGTTGGGATACCTACCCACCGACGACGAATGGCGCGCCCCCAATCGTCATGAAGATACAGCCGCTGGAGCAGACTTCAAAAAGGACGCCCAGTCTGGCGGTTCGGTGGAATTGCCCGAGCATAAGGTGTGGTTCTTCCATTTGGCCCGTATCTGCAACCACTGCACCTATCCTGGCTGCTTGGGTTCCTGCCCGCGCAACGCCATCTACAAACGCCCCGAAGACGGCATCGTGCTGATCGATCAAAGCCGCTGCCGCGGATACCGCAAGTGCGTGGAAGGTTGTCCTTACAAAAAGGCCTACTACAGGCCAACCACGCGAACGAGCGAAAAGTGTATCGGCTGTTACCCACGCATCGAAGGACGCGACAAAAACGCCAGCCCCACCGGCGCCCCGGCTGAAACGCGTTGCATGGCGGCCTGCGTGGGAAACATTCGACTCCAGGGCGTGGTTAAAATCGACGACAACGGCGACTGGACCGAAGACCCCAAAAACCCGCTCTACTACCTGATCCGAGAACGAGAACTCGCGTTGCCGCTTTACCCGCAATTCGGCACCGAACCGAACGGCTATTACGTACCGCCGCGATGGGTTCCTCGCAATTACTTGAAGCAAATGTTCGGCCCCGGCGTCGAACACGCGATCGAGCAATACAGTTGCCCCGACCGCGAGCTGCTAGCCATCTTGCAACTTTTCCGCGCTCAGCAGCAAATCATCTTTCGCTATGAAATTGAAAAGGGGCCCAAGGTGGCGGAAGTGGAAGTCACGATGCCCGATGGAAGCTCCAAAACGCAAGAAATCTTCAACGATACCGTTCTCGGCTACAATAAATTCGACGAAGAAGTGGTCCGTATTACCGTTGAAGAGCCGACGTTTGAACGTTCGCCCGAACACCACGTCAACTCCATTTGAGGCTGCCGCACCGATGAGCACGACATCGCCTAATACGACCTCGACCACTCCTGTTGATTTCGACCCCGCGCTGAACTTGGCGCGGCAATCGGTTTATCGCTTTATCTCGCTGGCGCTGGCCGACCCGCGAACCGGCGTCTGGCGCCGGCTCGTTCAAGAGGACATCCAAAAATTGGTGCGTGAAGCGGCGGCCATATTGCGCGACGAACCCGCCGCCGTGGCCAGTGAACTGGGAATGGGCGAACGACTGCTGTTGGAACTCGACTCCAGTATCGCGTTGGAGCGTCTGCCCGCCAGTGTGGAGCAGCTCAACGAACTGTTTGAAAAGACGTTCGGACTGTTGGCGTCGTGCGCCTGCCCGCCCTGTGAAACCGAATACATCGACGCCAAACTTACTTTCCAACGCTCACACGCCCTGGCCGATGTTAGCGGTTTTTATAACGCATTTGGCTTGAAGTTGGCCGCGCAACATCCTGAACGGCAAGATCATATTACCCTGGAACTGGAGTTCATGGCGTTCTTGATCGGCATGGAGCGCCAAGCGGCCCTGGCGGCTGTCCCCGAAAAAGAGCAATGGGAAATCTGCCACGACGCCCAGAAGAGGTTTTTGGGCGAACATCTTATCGGCTGGACACCCGCCTTCTGCCACCTTCTCGCCCGCGAATGCCCAGACGGGTTCTACGCCGCCGTGGCGGAGTTCCTAGCCGCCTGGATCCCCGCCGAACGAGCGCTCTTGGGCGTTGCCGCACCGTGCGGCAATGCCGAGCCCAGCGCAATCGAACGCCCCGACGAATGTGCAGGATGCGATTTGGCTCATTAGGCCCAGCGGCGGAAAATAACTTACCCGCACGCAGTGGGAGTCCGTGAATTTTTTTGGGTTCCCACCTACGCGGGAATGACCGTTTGCTGATTCACTCGCTTGCGCTTCGTGCTTGTATTAGGTGAATTTTTATCTGCCGTTCGCCTTAGTGAGATCTCCCCCAAGCCGGAGGCTTGACAGCCATTAGCCGGCGGTCAGCGCAGCGCCACCGCCGGTATCGGCCGCGCAATAACTCCCGCATCCCGGCGGGATGCCAGAAGCAGCGGTCTGAACGGCGGCCATTGGCGGCGTCCCATTCCCGCCGCCGTTGGAGTTCACGCTTCAGCGTGTTAAGACGGAAGAAGCTGCAAATTCCGCAAAACCGGCTCATGAGTCGACTGACATCTGGCCGAAGAAACTAACAACTAATATGCCGGGAGGGCGAAGCGACGCTGTCGCTTCGTTTCGAGATAGAGGTCATGGTGTGCCGATGGACCGGCGCACCATGGCCTTTTTTTGTGGACCCATCCCGATGATTTCCCTGTTGCCTTGTCTGTGACCGCGAAAAATGAAGGTGATGTCAAAGTAGGTTGTTTGGAGCAACATTGACGGCAGTTCGGGAAGTTCTGGTTTTGCCCGTTCTGCTGGGTCGATGGGTTAGACCATGACACTAGGCGTGCCGTGGGGATATTTTCCGACGGAATGCGCCGGTGAAAATGAGAAAAACGCGAATGAAGGCGTCGTCACCATCATGATTTACGTGTTTCAGGTCTGTGTCGGAGGCAATCTGATGAAGCGGAGTTCCGTTGGGACCACAGCAATGCTCCTGGTCGCCCTAGTTTGTCTTTCCGGCTCGCATGTGAAGGCGCAATCGGCTAACTATCCTGCGCAAGGCCCGTACGGGGCCCCGCAAGCCTACACGGCCCAACAGGCGTACGCCGCCCCGCAAGCTTACACGGCCCAACAGGCGTACGCAGCAGCGCCGGCGTATTACGAAGCTCTGGCGGGCCAAGGGGGGCAAGGATATAAAGCAGCCTTGGCGGGCTACGATGCGGCGCCTGTCGCCTTTGCCAGCGGCGGTTGCACCTCTTGTGGCGGCGGAGATTCCGCCGCCGCCGGTTGCAGCACTTGCGGCAACGGACAAAATGAAGCCTGTCCGTCTTGCGGCGGCGGCAATAAGTGCGGCCATTGCAAGGCGCGTCTCGGCGGCGGGCTGTTCGGACCTGGCGGCGGCGGCGGGCTGTTCGGTCATGGTGGAAAACGGCTCTTGGGAAACTTCGCCCGCAATAATGGTCGAGGCCTTTGGACCAAGCATGGTCCGAACGGCACCGGCGCGAACTGCACGCCACGTTGGTTCGATTTCGACGCCGAAATCATGCTGCTCAAGCGAGAAAACGTTTCCCGCCAGATTGCTTACGCCAGCAACGGCATCGCCGGCCCCACGGTATTGAGCACCGACAACCTCGATTTCGGCACGGCGCCCGGCTTCCGCATTACGGGTAATTATCTGCTGGGTCCCGGAACGAATTTGGAAGCCAGCTATTTCGGCTCGTTCAATTGGAGCACGGCGGCGGCGGTCACGAGCGGTAATAACAGCCTTTATTCCTTGCTCAGCGACTTCGGCACGAACCCCAATGGCGGTTTCCCGGAAACCGACGCCTCCGTTTCGCAGAGCCTGAGCTACTCCTCGGCGTTGAACAGCGTCGAGATGAACGTTCGCCGTCGTTATGTGTCTCCGAATTGCCGCTTCCATTCCTCGCTTCTGGCGGGCGCCCGATACATCGTGCTCGACGAGAGCATGCAGTATTTCACCGACTCCGGCTCCCAGGTGAACGGTTCGATGGACTACCGCACCGACACCAGCGCCCAGATGGTCGGTTTTCAAATCGGCGGCGAATTGATAATGGCCGTCATTCCCCGCGTGCGAATCGGGGCTGAAATCAAGGCTGGCGTATTCGGCACGATCAACGAACAAAGCACCAACATCACGCTCACCGGTCCCAACGCGGCTGTGTTCTCGGAATCGCAGAACAACAACGACGTTGGCGCCGTGGGAGAAGCAGGCTTCTTCGCACTGGTGCAAGCCACCGAGCGTCTGACGATACGAGCCGGTTACCAAATGCTGTATCTCAACGGAGTGGCGTTGGCGGTCGAAAACATCAACCCCGACACCACCTTCCTGGGCGGCGCCCGAACCTCGCGGCTCAACGAAAGCGGCAGCGTTTTTTACCACGGCTTCAGCGGCGGGATGGAATGGACCTGGTAAGCGTCGAGACGAACCGTAGCAACGATTCGTTCTACTGGCAGGGGCGGCTTTTCCAAAAGCCGCCCCTGTTTTTTTTGGTTTGACGCGCCGCCCCGACGCATGAAAGCCCCCTTACCAATCGTGTTCCGCAACATCGTACGGATTCCGCCGTTGCAATTCTTTCGCGCCGGCTTGTAGTTTCCGATAAAGGTCTTTTTGTTTCGCGTCGAGTTGGTCGGCGGCGAGTTTCGCCAACACGCGCAGGGCTTGTGCCGCGTTCTCTTCCTTGACCACCAGAACCTGCGCCAGTTTCAAACGAACTGGAATCTGGCGCGAAGTGAACTTCTGAAGATATTCGGCCATCGGCTTGATGGAGTCCGCCCACTGATTGTTTTTGTGCAGGGTGTGAATAATCTTCAGGAGCAATTCCTCCGGGAGGACCCAATCGGGTAGTCTTCGCGACATCTGTTCATGTGCGCGGTAGGCAAACAGTGCTTCGCCATCGTGCAGCAACTGTGTGATCTGCGCCACGGCGCCGGCGCTTTCGCTCTCGATTTTCTCGGCGCGTTTTTGTTGGTATTCGGTATCGCTTTCCAGGATTTCTTCGCGCGTCATTTGGTGGCGCCCAGCCCAAACGGAGAAGGCGTCCCAATTTTCACAGTCGACAAGTTTCGTTTTCAACAACCCGATTCCAACGCCAACTCCCAAGGCGGCGCCCATCAAGTGCAAAATCTGGCTGCTCATGGCGAACCCGCTAAAAAACGAAACGACAAGCTCCAAAACCACGAACAGCCCGACCAAACTCGCCACGGTCATTTGAAACTCGCACACGCGAAAACCGTAGTAGATGTATACGCAGTCCATGTTGTTGCTGGGCGCCCAAATCAGGGCGATGGCCATCAAGCCGAAGATAATGGAGGACGCGCCCAGCGAGCCGCCTTCTTCGGCGCCCAGCATCATGGTCTGTTCCACGGCGCATTGCACCACGCCAATGCCCAACGCCACGAGCGCCATGCGCCACCAGCCCACTTTGCCCTCGACCACCAATCCGAACGACCACAGGGCCAGCATGTTGCCCAACAAATGGCCGAACCCGGCATGCATGAAATTGGAGCTGACCCACTGCACGGGGTGCAACCCATTTCCGTATTCCAACGCATACGGCGCGATGCTTTCGGGGTTGGCCAACGCGGCGGCGAACACAACACAGCAGGCTACAATAAAGGCGATCGTCGTGACCGGATAATGATAGATGGGGGCATCCGTCCCGGTGATCATGAACACGGCGATGTTCCCGCTTTCCTGGCGATTCTAACGCTTATTGCTTCCAAAAGACGCGGCTGGGAAAACCAGCCATGACGTCCGCCGCGGCGCGGCATTCCGTCAACGCCAATAAACCCGATGGTAACGTATCCCAACGGGCCTTGTCGGCTTTTTCTCGCAGGCGATTGAAACAACGACTCAAGCCGTTGACCCTGTTGTTTATACATAAGGAATGGGGTATCTGTCGCTCACTCTTGAAAACAAGTATTACACTACAAAACAAGCGGTTTTGTCCGGCTATCACCCATGAAAGAACACCCCAGAAACAGGTAGAAAACGGTATTCTTAGGTG
>JAJRWU010000014.1 GCA_024276655.1 Planctomycetota bacterium | reverse complement strand
GCAATTACTAAGCACCGCTCGATAAATAACGGTCGCATTTGTGTAGCCATCGTCGCCAGACGGTGGGTGAGCGGTGAACCATCCCACGCTCTGGCGAGCATGGCTACGACACTAATTTTCCGCTCGATGCTAAGTTACATGAAACTCCTCAATATTCCGCTGGGGTTGATTATCAACTTGAATGTTTTGAAATTGTCGGACGGCGTTTCCAGATTGATCCTGCCCGGCGCCAACACCGAATGATTCCGCACTTTTCTCTGTTGCCTCCGTTCTCTCCTGTTCCATTCGCGTCACCCAGAGTTAGCGCGAGCGAGAACGGAGGATAGCGTTCTTACGACCGATGAAAATCATGAACGGTTACCCGAATAAAAAGCCCGGCATTTTGAAAATGCCGGGCTTTCCTGAACCACAACCGGTAATTTATTTCAGGACTGTTCCTTAGCTCTTGAGTCGCCTACTGAAACGTTTTCATTCGATGCTCAGCCTTTGTGAAATTGTTCGGCAAACGATCGCCGGAAAACGCTCGCCGGTGGAAACGGCGGATTGGTTTCTCTCCCAGATAGAGGCGGGCGAGTCGCGTTTGCACGCTTGGGTGGAGGTCAATGCGTCGGGCGTTCGCCAAGCGGCGTTAGATTTAGAAAAACGTTTGCGGAACGGTGCGCCCGGAGGGCCGCTTTGTGGGGCGCCGCTGGGCGTCAAAGACATCATCGACGTCGCCGGCCTGCCCACACGCGCTGGTTCGCCTTTGCGGCGGAATGCGATTGCCGAGCAAGATGCGGACGTCGTGGCGATGCTGCGCCGGGCCGACGCCCTCTTTTTGGGCAAGACAGTCACGACGGAGTTTGCCGGGTTCGCCCCCGCCGAAACACGCAACCCTTGGAATTTAGCACGCACGCCGGGCGGCAGCAGTAGCGGTTCGGCGGCGGCGGTGGCGGCGGGAATGTGCGTCGCGGCGTTGGGCAGCCAAACCGGAGGCTCCATCACACGGCCGGCGACCTACTGCGGCGTGGCAGGCATGAAACCAACCTTCGGCCGCGTGAGTTGCCAGCGGGTGGCGCCGGTGAGCATTCACCTAGACCACGTCGGGCCGCTGGCGCGCAGCGTCCACGATCTGGAAATTATCTGGCGAGTGATTCGGCAGCCCAACTGGCAATCGACCGACCACGGGCAGGCAACAACGTCCTTCGCCCGCCCTCCAAAACTGGGGGTTTTCTCCACCTACTTCCATTCCGAATGCAGCGGCGCCGTACGCGCCGCCACGGAACGGGCCATCTCGCTATTGCAAGCGGGCGGCGCCGTGGTGGAAACAATCGCCTTGCCGGAATCTTTTCAAGACCTGCATCGTTTGCATCGCTGCATCATGGCGGTGGGCGCGGCGGAAACGCACAAAAACGATTTCACTCGCCACCCCGATCAATTCGGCGTCCACTTGGCGAGCCTGATCGAAGAGGGCTTACACACCAGCGGCGCCGATTTTTCCGCCGCGCGTGAGCATCAACACCGTTTCCGCCAAAAAATGGAAACGCGTTTTGGCGAGGTCGACGCTTTCATCACGCCCGCCGCCAATACGACGGCGCCAAGCATCGAAACGACCGGAGATCCCGCCTTCAATTCGCCTTGGAGTTACAGCGGGCAGCCGACCGTCAGCCTGCCAGCCGGACTCGCCGCCGATGGCTTGCCCGTCGCCCTGCAATTGATAGGATCGTGGGGAGCCGACGACCGCCTGCTCCAGATTGCCAAGTGGTGCGAAAAACAGTTGCCGCCCATGGAGCAGCCGATCTCGAACTGAAACAAGAATTATTGGATTGCATGTCTTCCAAAACCCCATTGCTCGCGAACGTAGCGAGTGGGGATGATGCTCACGATTTCAAAGGCGAACAATGATGCTGCACCGAATTCTGCCACTCCTGCTTGTTTCGCTCCTCGCCACCGAGCGACTTACCGGCCAGAGCCATGCTGCCGAGCGGCCCAATGTTCTGTTCATCGCGGTGGATGATCTGCGTCCGGAATTGGCCTGTTACGGCAAACAACACATGCACTCGCCGAACATCGACCGACTGGCCGAATCGGGCGTTCTATTCGAGCGAGCTTACTGCATGGTTCCCACGTGCGGCGCGTCGCGAGCGAGTTTAATGACCGGCATTCGGCCCGCGCGAAAACGGTTCGTCAGTTATCTGGCGTGGGCGGAAAAAGATGCGCCCGGCATCACGACGTTCAACACGCAGTTCAAAAAGAACGGCTATTACACCGTCTCTCTGGGAAAAATATTTCATCACCCGCAAGACAACGCCGCAGGCTGGTCGGAGCCGGCGTGGCGGCCGAAGGGCGGCCGCTGGTATCGCCGACCAGAAAACCATGAGCTGCACGTGAAGCGGCAAAAACAAGGCCGGCGCAAAAGAGGGCCGGCGTGGGAATCGGCCGACGTCCCCGACAACGCCTACGCCGATGGCCTGCTGGCCGAACGCGCCATTGCCGATTTACAGCGATTGAAGGCCAGGAAAGAGCCGTTCTTTTTGGCGGTCGGTTTCTTTAAGCCGCACCTGCCGTTCGTCGCGCCGAAGAAATACTGGGATCTCTACGACCATGAAAAAATCCAGCTCCCCGGCAATTACCACCCGCCCAAAAACGCACCCAAGGAATCGATCCACTCCTCTGGCGAACTGCGCGCTTATGCCGGTATTCCCGCCAAGGGTCCGGTGTCGGACGAAACCGCCCGAAATCTTATTCACGGATATTACGCCTGCGTCAGCTACACCGACGCACAAATTGGCAAATTGCTCGACGAACTCGACAGGCTCAAACTGAGCGACAACACGATCGTCGTTTTGTGGGGCGACCACGGCTGGAACCTCGGCGAACACACGCTCTGGTGCAAGCACAGTTGCTACGAAACCTCGATGCAAATCCCGCTGATCGTGCGGGCGCCGGGAATCGCGGGCGGCGGGCGAAGAGCGGCGCTCATCGAGTCGATTGATTTGTACCCGTCGCTCTGTGAGTTGGCCGGGCTTCCACTGCCGAAACATTTGCAGGGCCGCAGTTTCGCCGCTTTAATGAACGACCCACAAGCCGAGTGGAAGCAGGCGGCCGTTGGCCGTTTTAAAAACGGCGACACGATCAGAACCGATACTTTTCGCTTCACGGAATACACGAATGCGAAAGGCAGGCTGATCTCCCAGATGCTCTACGACCACGCGGTTGATCCCGGCGAGAACGTCAATGTTGCCGAACTGCGCAAGAGAGACACCGCCGAATTAGCCAAACAATTGCACGCAACAAAAGGGCGGGCGGCGAAGTGAGGCGGCCGGCGGAAAAGAATTTCTCCCTTACCAAGGGGGATTATACTTCTCACGAATAGCATTTTTCCGGCCGTTGCTTACTCGCATGCTCGGTGGCCTCAATCGTTTGTTGCAGTAGAATACTGTGATGGACACTGTTTACATCGAAACATCTATCGTCAGCCATGCTACTGCTCGGCCAAGCAATGATTCGGCGACGGCCGTTCTCCAGAATCAAGCGAAACGCTGGATGAATGAACAACGACCGAAATTCTACGTCGTCACTTCACGGCTTGTACTTGACGAAGCCGCTCGTGGTGACTCAGACGCCGCACAAAGACGTTTGGCAATGCTCGCAGACATCCCCATTCTCGATCCTAACCCAGACGTCGAAACCGTTGCCGACGAAATTGTCGCACGTTCACTTATTCCTAAAACCGCGAAGCTTGACGCGTCTCACGTTGCCGCCGCGGCGCTGGGAGGCGTACAATTTCTCTTGACGCAGAACTGTAGGCACATCGCGAATGCCGCCGTCCTGCCTCGCCTTTATCAACTGTTGGATGAATTGGGACTACCCGGACTATTGATCTATACTCCGGCTGAGTTCCTTGGAGGTTCAGACGATGACAACTAATCCGATATTGGAGGAACTCTATACAGCCCGCGCCCAGATCATGGCCGAATACGGCAACGATCTCGGTGCGTACTTGCGGGATGCCGCCGAACGGACGAAAACATCCGGCCACCCGATCGCGAAGCTCAAGCAACGAACTATCCGTTATACCGGATCCGCGAAGCCAGACGATACGAAATCCGAGACTCTCTCGTCGCCCGATGATCCTGGTCGTTCGCAGACAAGAAACGAAGTGGGACACTGAGCGCGGCGAACGCCATGCATCACCCCTCTGGAAACGCACCAAATACTCGAATGCACCCCTTATGGCCACGCTGAACGAAATCGCTAAAAAGGAGGATGTGCTGCTCGCTCTTGAACCGGAGGAGTTGGCCCTGCTTGTGTTGCAAGCCATCGTCGCACAAGAAAAGGACAAGGTCTGTGGCATACCAAACCGCAAAAACTTTAGCGGGGGATTCAAAGCGCGCTCCAAACCCGTGCAGCGAGCAATCATGGAGGCGTGGGCGTGGCTGGAAACTTCTGGCGCCATCGCCCAGCCCGAACCTCATGAAGACAGCACCGCCCAGCCGACGGAATCCCTTTGAAACCAACAGCGAGATTGGGTAGGCTGTTTCTCACATAGGTTAGGGCTTGCAAGCTGCGGGGAAGATGAAACATGCGTGGCGGTTTCAAGTGGCTATGCCCTCGTTTTGGCACCCTCGTT
>JAJRWU010000219.1 GCA_024276655.1 Planctomycetota bacterium | reverse complement strand
GGACTAAAGAAGCTCCGTGGCGACCTCTGAGTCTGCGTGTGCCGACCGACGAAATGCCTTTGGTAAGCCGGATGCGGGAAATCCGCACGTCCGGTTTGATGAGGGGGGAGGGGCGTCATTGACGCTCCTCCTCTACTCGACTGGCCTCCGTGGTAATTCTTCATTTTTGGTAACTGTTCAGCGACGAGCTTCGATCGGTACTTGATGGAACCACGAATGAACACGAATAGACACGAATTCATGTGGCGAGCTCTCCATGTAATGGCACGGCTGACGTCGCTTGTTTCCAGGAGAAAACCTGAGAGCCCGTGGGAATTCATTCGTGTGAATTTGTGTCCATTCGTGGTTCTCGCAAAAAGCATCGTACGATCATCGCTGAGTAGTTACCATTTTTCATTGAAGAAAGAGAAACAAAGATGGGAGGCGAACAGATGGCCAATGACAAATGAGAAATAACTATTGACAAATGACTTTGCCCAATCCCGGAGGCGACACTAAATTCTCGAACGGTCCTTACTCCCGCGCCGCGGCGCTCCAGCCTTGCATTTTTTTTTCCAGGAATGTGGTAAAGCGGTCGGCTTCGATGGCGGCGCGCGCATCGGCCAGCAGGCGTTGGTAGTAGGTCAGGTTATGGATCGAGAGCAAAATCGGGCCCAGCATTTCCTTGGCCTGGAAGAGGTGCCGCAGGTAGCCGCGCGAGTGGCGGCAGGCCGGGCAAGGGCAGTGCGTTTCCAGAGGTTGACGATCGTTCTGGTGTTTTTGATTGCGCAGCCGCAACGGTCCTCGGTCGGTAAAGGCCAACGCGTTGCGGCCGTTGCGGGTCGGCATGACGCAATCAAAAAGATCGATCCCGCGAGCGATGCCCTGTAACAGATCTTGAGGACGGCCCACGCCCATCAGGTAACGCGGGCGGTCGCTGGGCATGACGGGGCAAAGGGCGTCGAGCATGGCGTACATTTCCTCGGGCGTCTCGCCGACGCTCAATCCTCCCACGGCGTAGCCGGGAAAATCAAGCTCGGCCAACTGCTCGGCACAGGCTCGCCGCAGGTCGATATCGAGGCCGCCTTGCACAATCGCGAAGAGGGCTTGCTCGCTACGGCTAGCGTGTTCCTTGCAGCGCCGGGCCCAGCGAATAGTGCGGGCGCAAGCATCGGCGATGGTTGCCGGGTCGCAGGGCAGCGGCGTGACATGGTCGAGCACCATGGCGATATCGCTGCCGAGTTGCTGTTGGATGTCGATCGCGCGTTCGGGCGAAAGATCGATGCGTCGGCCGTCGATATGCGATTTGAAAACAGCGGCCTCCTCGCTGACGTTGGTCATTTTTCCCAGGCTGAAAATCTGGAAGCCGCCGCTGTCGGTGAGAATCGGTCCGCTCCAACCGGTGAACGGGTGCAGTCCTCCCAGGTTGGCCACGATATCTTCACCGGGGCGCAAGGCGAGGTGATAGGTATTGCCGAGAATCATTTGCGCGCCGGTGTCGCGAATTTGGTCGGCGGTAAGTCCCTTGACCGTGCCTTGTGTACCGACCGGCATGAAGGCGGGGAGCTCCACGGCGCCGTGGGGCGTTTGGAGCGCCGCCCGGCGTGCGCACGAGTGGGCGTCGACGTGATGCAACTCAAATGAAAAGCCGGTTTGCATACGGGGAGCCGTCGAAGTTGCGAAAAAGCCCGGCATTTTGAAAATGCCGGGCTTTTAATTGGGTGAGGAAATTTTGAGTTGGCGTTTTAGTCGTTGCGAAGCTTCAAGGAGAACTGCGTCAATTTTTCGCGGATTTCGTTGAGACTGGTCACGCCGAAGTTTTTACATTCGAGCAGGTCGTCGCCGGTGCGGCGCGTCAATTCGCCGATGGTGGCCATGCCCAAACGCGCCATGCATTTGCGCGCCCGCACGGAAAGGTTCAGGTCGGCGATGGGCCGTTCGAGCAGGGCTTGCTCGTCGGGCGACATATTTTCTGTTTCGTAATACGGCTCGGGCTCGGACTTTTCGTGAGAGAATTGTCCTAGGGAAAGCCCCTTGGAATGAAGCATGTCGCGAATTTCGACCAGCGAAGTCTCACCGAAGTTTTTGCTGGTGAGCAGTTCCTGCTCGGTGGCTCGGGTGAGGTCTCCGAGGGTGCGAATGCCCATTTTTTGCAGGCAGTTGCGGCTGCGAACCGAGAGTTCGAAGTCGGTCACGGGCACGCTCAGCACTTGCGTGAGCCGATCGCGCCGTTTTTGTGCTTCTTCATCGTAGAACATGTCGCCGGAGGCGGACGCGTCTTTGAGAAAAAGCATGGCCCGCGGTTCGGTGGGGAAAACATCGAGCACGCGTTGGTAGCATTGCTGGGCGCGATCATACGCGCCGCTGTCTTCGTAGAGCAGGCCGAGGTTGACCAAAGAGCCGACATGCGCCGGGAACGCAGTGGCGGCTTTCTGGTAAAGATCCATCGCGACTTCATCGTTGCCGCGGCGGTCGTTTTCCAGGGCCAAGCCGAATAACGCGCCGGCGTGGCGGCCATCGGCCTCAACGGCCCGTTCAAACAAGGCCACCACTTCAGCGGAGTTTCCGCCGGCTGCGGCCACGGTGCAAGCTCGCTGGCACAGATACTCGGCGGTTTGTTCGATCGCACCGGAAAGATCATTCAGTTTGGCCAGCGCCTTTTCGGCCTTCCCCTGACGCCGCAGCACTTCAGCCGTCGCCACGTTCACGACATCGCTATCGTAACCGGCACGCGCCGCCGACTTGTAACTGGCCAGGGCCTGGTCAAAATCGTGCTCGGCGAAATGCGACTTTCCCAGGTAAAAATGCGCCAATGCGCCGCCGTCCGCCTTGCTCAGCGTTTCGATGGCCCGGGCATACCGGCCCAGCAAGTAATAACAGACGCCCAACCGCACCGCGGTTGCCGGCGTGCGGCCTTCGCGGCCCTCCAGCTCGGAAACCGAATCTCGCAATACGCCAAACTGGAGATAATCGTCCGATATCGAGGAGGAAAGCTGTTCGATTTCTTGTGGACCGAAAGAGCTGTTCGACAGTACGATTTCCTTGAGGTCGACTTCCAGGCCGTGCGCCATTTCAAATTTTCTCCGGAATTGGGGGGGGATCGCGGTGGCTGCGTCAGACGCCCAAGGCATGTTCTCGTCAGGGAAGCCGCGCGAACAAGCGATTCAAGGCCGCATTTCAGAAAACACTACAAATAATAAGGTAATGTAATATTGTCGGGAGTGGGCCGCGCCAAGGGGAGCCATCTAGAAGAGCCAGCGGTGGGACTCGAACCCACAACCCCCGCATTACGAATGCGGTGCTCTGCCAATTGAAGCTACGCTGGCAATTTTAATACGAGTGAGGGGCGAACACACGTCGTCACACGACCGCCAGAAGCGATGTCACTGTAGTGATGTCTCTGATTGATGGCACACCGGTCTCGCCGTAATCGCCTAAGTCTATCACCCCTTTATCAAATAGCCAAGCCCCATCTCGCTGGAGCAGGAAGGAGCATTGCAGCCCGGTCCTGCGAAACCTTCCGCCAACTTACTACCCCCGTGGCGTGATGATTGTTACACTTTCTTAATACGGCTTTTCCGAACGAAGAAAGCGGTCTTCAGGCAACGGCCGCCGCAGTATTGTCGAAGGAACTTTTTGTGATGTCTTCCGGTTCTCCAGAATCCCCCTCTCCCGACGATTCGGTCCGCCCAGAAACTCCCGCTCAAGACGCCGCCAACCAGGCTTCCGGTCTGGGGCAGCCATCTGCCGCGACGCCGCCAGTGGACGGCTCCGCGTCTGCTGCGGCAACGCCCGCCGGGCTGGGCGCCGCTCCGGCGGACTCGGCGACGCCGGCAGCCGACGAATCCCAACCGCGGAAAAAGCCGAGTATTAAAATCGGCTCGCAACGCCACAAAGTGGGGGAACGCGCGCCTGACCGCGCCATTCGGCTGACAACGCCGCCCGCAGCGCTCGCCGCCAATCCAACAGAGGCCGCCAATCCAACAGAGGCCCCCGCGACCTCACCCAACGCGGCGGCGGGAATTCCCTCCCCCATTTCTGAAACCCCCTCCCCCATTTCTGAAAACGCTGTCTCGCAAGACGCTGCTCCCGAGAGCCCCGCTTCGGCGGAACCGGCTCTCTCCGCAGCGACCAACGTCGAATTGTCGCCCGACGCGGTCGATAATGTAGCGGCCGACATAAACTTTCCGCCTCCCCGGCCGATGCGTTTGCCGGAAGACGTCGAAAAAGAAATCGAGGAAGCGTTGGCCGGCGCCTCCCTCGAAGACCTGCTAGGCGGCGAAAAACTCGGCGCCGAAGAACTCGAAATCGATTCGCGCCGCGCGGGCGTGGTGGTCAAGTCAGACCAAGAATACGTGTTTGTCAGTTTAGGCGCGGAGCACGAAGGCGCGCTAGCGATCAAAAACCTGGAAGACGTGCCGCAAGCCGGCGCCGAAATCGAAGTCGTTATTACCGGCTACAACGCCGCCGACGGCCTTTATGAACTGGCCTTGCCCGGCGCCGCGGTTGAAGTGTCGGATTGGTCCGACATCGCCGAAGGCGCCGTGGTCAAGGCGAACATCAACGGCTCCAACAAAGGCGGCCTGGAATGCCAGGTGAATAACATTCGCGGCTTCATCCCGGCGGGGCAAATATCGGTGCATCGCGTCGAAGATTTCAGCGAATACATCGGCCAGCAACTGTTATGCGTGGTGATGGAGGCCAATCCTTCCCGAAAGAATTTGGTGTTGAGCCACCGCGCCATCATGGAGCGCGAACGCGAAGCCGCCAAGGAAGCGTTGATGGCCAGCTTGGAAGTCGGCCAGATTCACGAAGGCGTGGTCCGCAGTATTAAAGATTTCGGAGCTTTTGTAGACATTGGCGGCGTCGACGGCCTGATTCATATCAGCCAACTCAGTTGGGACCGCGTCAAGCATCCTAGCGATGTTCTGCAAGAAGGCCAAACCGTCAAGGTGAAGGTCGAAAAGATCGACACCGAAACCGGCCGCATTGGGTTCTCGTATCGCGACAGCCAAGACAACCCCTGGACCAACATCGACCAAAAATATACGCCCTCCTTAATTGTTAAGGGCGTGGTGACGCGAACGGCGAAGTTTGGCGCGTTCGTAAAACTGGAGCCCGGCGTGGAAGGCCTGATTCATGTTTCCGAATTGGCCCATCATCGTGTGACGCAAGTCGAAAATGTGGTGCAGGAAGGGCAGGAGGTTGAGGTTCAAGTGATGAGCGTCGATCCTCAAGAACAGCGGATCGGCCTTTCGTTGAAAGCGACTTTGCAGGCGCCGGCGCCTGCGGGAAAATCGGAGCAGGCCGAAGAAGACGAACCGCCGCGCGAGCCGGTTATTCCACGGCCCGAGGGTCCTTTACGCGGCGGCACGGGCGAAGGCTCTGGCGGAGACGCGTTCGGTTTGAATTGGTAAGCAACGGCCAAGATCATCCCTTTGTTTGGCCGAAGGCCAAGATCATCATAGCCTGGGGCATCGCCCCAGGAACGGGGAGAAAAACAGATCTCATCTTGGCCGAAGGCCAAGTTCACCCGCCATCATGCAGCCATCGTACCTGGGGCAATGCCCCAGGCTACGGTGAAAACAGGCCTTCGCCCAACAGGAACAGGAACGACAGGCTGATCCGGCGAGCAGCGGTTGAAAACATACCGTAAGAAGAGGGTCGTCCAAATCTATTGGTAAATTCTTTTCCGCCACGCGGCGTAAGCCATTCACTGCTCAGTTTCCAACATCACCTGACCCAACATCGCCATGCAAGCTGCTTATATCGAGTCGACAGGCCCCGCCGAACATATCATTTACGGCGAGTTGCCCACTCCCACGCCCCAGCCGACCGAAGTGCTGGTGAAAATGGGGGCGGTGAGCGTGAACCCCGTCGATACGTACATCCGAAATGGCGCCAATTACTGGCCGCTTCCGCAGCCGTTCATTATCGGCTGCGATTTGGCGGGCGTGGTGGAGGCTATTGGCGCCGATGTGAAGCGATATAACGTGGGCGACCGCGTGTGGTGTACGAACCAGGGTTTGATGGGCCGACAGGGAACCTTCGCGGAGTACGCGGCGGTCGATGAATCGTGGTTGTATCCGACTCCAGAGGGCGTGAGCGATGAAACCGCCGCGGCTTGTGCGTTGGTCGGCGTGACGGCGCATATCGGTCTGGTTCGCGAAGCCCAGTTGCAGGCGGGTGAAACGATTTTTGTGCGGGGCGGCGCCGGCGGCGTTGGTTCCATGGTGGTGCAAATGGCCAAGGCGCTGGGGGCCAAAGTGATAACGGCTGCGGGGAGCGAGGAAAAAACGGCCCGCTGCTTGGAATTGGGCGCCGACGCCGTGGTGAATTACAAGACGGGAAATGTAGCGGAGGCCGTGCAGAATTTCGCCCCCGGCGGTGTGAATGTGTTGTGGGAAACACTACGAGAACCCGATTTTGACGAAATTGTGGCCCACATGGCCCAGCGGGGGCGTATTATTCTCATGGCTGGACGCGATGCACGGCCGGAGTTTCCCGTCGGCCCCTTTTACGTCAAGGAATGTTCGCTACGAGGCTTCGTGATGTTCAAGGCGTCGGCCGAGGAAATGCGTGTTTCGGGCGAAGCCATCAATCGGTGGTTATCGGAAGGCAAGCTTCAGGCCCAAATCGGCTGCGTGATGCCGCTTTCCGAAGCCGCTGCCGCGCATCGACTGCAAGAGCAGAATACGTTGGAAAGGGCAGGCACTCTGGGCGGAAAAATCGTGCTTCGGCCCTAGTCGGCCTCTAAATTGGCGAATGGACTGCCGTTTTTCCAGCCATGGGGGATACAATGACCGGGCAACTTCAATGTAAGCTTTAGACACACGCAGACTTGCAGAATCGAATCAAGGCTCTGGCCAATAACAAACGCCCCTTAAAGATCGAGCGAGAAATTACTGTCGTACGATGGCCTTCCAAGGCCGTCGAAACCAGAAAACCGACAGCCTTGGAAGGCTATCGTACAGGCAAATCGTACACTTAATTCTCGCACGATGTTAAGGCGGGCGTCGCGGAGCCATACAAGGATATATCCATGGAGAAGAAGAAGTCGCCTAGCGAATCGCCCGACCGACAAGACCCAAAAACGCCGATGCGCGCCAGCCCAAATATTTGGGTGTTGGTGCTTGTATTCATTGCCCTGGTGATTCTGCTCTTCACGACGCAACAAGAAAGCCGCTCCACGATCAGCGAGCCGTTTTTCTTTGAGCAGGTCGAGAAGGGCAACGTCCAGGAGCTTGGCATTGGCGAGTTGCAAGCCATTGGCCAGTTCAAAAAAGCGCCCGATGCGCCGCCCACGCTCAACGATGGGGTTTATAAACAGGAAAAAGACAAAGACGGTAATCCGACGAAACTGCGCAAACATTTTCGCGTTAATTTGACGTCCGGCGACGCCGCCCGCGAAAGATTGCGGGATTTTCTGCAAAAGCACGATGTCGATTACCGCGTGCTGCCGCCGTCGGACAGCGCCTGGTTCTTCACCATGTTGGTGGGCGTTGTGTTGCCGATTGGGCTGATCGCCTTTATTTGGATCATGTTCCGCCGCACCCAAAGTCAAATCATGGGAGGCGGTTTCCTCTCTGGGTTTAGCAAAAGTCCGGCCAAGGAATATGAGTCGGACAAAGAGCCGGTCACCTTCAAGGACGTGGCCGGCTTGAAGAGTGTGAAAGCCGATCTGCAAGAGATCATCGATTTTTTGAGCGATCCTGAGAAATTCCAGCGGCTGGGAGGCCGCGTTCCCAAGGGCGTGCTCCTGATTGGTCCGCCCGGAACGGGGAAAACTCTGTTAGCCCGAGCGGTGGCCGGCGAAGCCGGCGTGCCGTTCTTTTCGGTGAACGGTTCGGAATTCATTCAGATGTTCGTGGGCGTGGGCGCCAGCCGCGTTCGCGACTTGTTCAAAAACGCCAAGGATAGTGCTCCGGCGATTATTTTCGTGGACGAAATCGACGCCGTTGGGCGTCAGCGGGGCGCGGGTTTGGGCGGCGGTCACGATGAACGCGAGCAAACACTGAACCAAATTCTGAGTGAAATGGACGGCTTCGCCCAGAACGATTCCGTGATTGTACTGGCGGCCACGAATCGGCCCGACGTTCTCGACCCCGCCTTGTTGCGGCCGGGTCGTTTCGATCGGCATGTGACCGTCAATCGGCCGACGCATCAGGGCCGCTTGGAAATTTTCAAGGTGCATGTTCGCGAGGTTCCCCTGGCCGACGACGTTGATCTTGATCGACTGGCTTCGGCGACGATGGGGCTCACCGGCGCCGACATCCGGAATTTGGTCAACGAGGCGGCCTTATGGGCCACGCGGCACGACAAAGACAAGGTCTTCATGGAAGACTTTGAATACGCTCGCGATCGAGTGCTCATGGGCGCCAAACGCGAGGAGCTGATCACCGATAAGGAAAAAGAAAAAACCGCCTACCACGAGGCTGGCCACGCGTTGGTGGCTTGGCTGCTGCCGGGGGCCGACCGCGTGCATAAAGTCACGATTATTCCTCGCGGGCAGGCGTTGGGCGTCACTCAAATGCTTCCCGAGGAAGATCGGCTGAGCATCGCGGAACACGAACTGTACGCCCGCTTGGCGTTCATGTTGGGGGGCCGGGCGGCGGAGCGTTTGATCTATCACCAAAATAGCGCGGGAGCGGAAAACGACCTCGAACAAGCCACCAACCTTGCCCGCCGCATGGTCACGCAGTGGGGCATGAGTGAGCGGCTGGGGCCGGTCTGTTACAAACTCAGCGACGAAGACCCGTTCCTGGGCCGCGAAATGCACGCGCATCGGGCGTTCAGCGAACACACCATGCAAATCATCGACGACGAGGTCGCGAGAATCTTGCACGCTTCGGCCAAACAGGCCGAGGAAATGCTCGACAGCAACCGAGATAAACTCGAAAAAATCACCCAGGCGCTGCTCAAGGAAGAGGAAATCGACGAACAAGATATCATTAAACTGATCGGGCCGGCCGCACGGTCGGCGGAGTCGAATGGCGCTGCCAGCCGAACGCATCAAACGCCTGCCGCCAAGGCTGAAGATAAAGTCACCTAGAAATCGAGCGGAAATTAGTTACCAGTTGCGATTCAGAAAAAGCCCGGCATTTTTCAAAATGCCGGGCTTTTAATTCGGCAAGCAAACTCCGAACAAGTCACCTAGGCTTTCCATATCGCCACGGGAGATCATGGCCAAGAAAGGCAAACAGAAAAAATTTCGCGTGGCCTTGCGGAAGAACAGGCAAACCCGAACCCGAACCAAGGATCTCACCCGGCGGTTCCAGCAGGAAGACCCCGCCAACGATGAATCGGTGTTGCACGAACGCGTCAGCGGCAAGGGCGAACTAACGCGCAAACGCACCATCGTGGCCGAAAATGTCGTCACCTCCCAAGACGGCCTCTCCCTCCAGATTGAAGTCGATCGAGCCGCCTGCCTGCCCGGCGTCGTGTTGCGAATGCATGGACCCAAAAGCGTGGTCCAGACGCAAGACGGCGTCGAATACCGTTGCTCGACGCGGCAGATTCTTAAGTCGTTGAACACCGAAGACCGAAACGCCGTGGCTGTTGGCGACCGGGTGCTCTTTCTGCCCACTGGCGAAAAAGAAGGCGTGATAGAGCGCGTCGAACCGCGCCACGGAGTGATCAGCCGGGCCAGCCGGCGGCGGCGGCATATCATCGTCTCGAATGTCGACCAACTGCCGATCATCGCCAGCGCAGCCGAGCCGGCGCTCAAACCCAATTTGATTGATCGGATGTTGGTCACGGCGGAAAAAACATCCATTCGGCCGATCATCTGCATCAACAAAGTCGATCTGATCGATCTAGCCGACCTGCAACCGCTGGCCGGCGTGTACGCGCAATTGGGGTACCAAGTGTTGGCTGTTTCGGCCAGCACCGGTTTCAATATTCCGCAGTTGCGGCGGGTGTTGGCCGGGCGGCAGAGCGTGGTGGCGGGACAGAGCGGCGTGGGTAAGTCGTCGTTGTTGAATGCGGTGGAAAGCGGGCTGCAACTGCGCGTCGCGACGGTCAGCCGGGAGTCGCAAAAAGGACGCCACACCACCACGGCGTCGTGGTTGGTTCCGCTGGAAGTCGGCGGCTTCGTGGTCGATACGCCCGGCATTCGGCAGTTCCAACTCTGGGATGTGATCCCCGAGGAGGTGGCCGGTTTTTTTCCGGAGATGCGGCCCTATGTGAGCCAATGCCGTTTTCCCGATTGCACGCACACTCACGAAATTGAATGTGCGGTGAAAAACGCCGTGGCCGATGGCCGCCTTGATGTCCGGCGTTACGAAAGTTTTTGCCATCTCTTGGAAGACGACCCGGTGTTGTGATCGCGCCGCAAGATTCGTGACCGTTCATGGGTGAGAATCGGCAGGGCGGCGGATAGCGGATTTTGCTAAGTTCGCTCATGGCGAACAAGGATGACATTATCGCGGCCATCGCATCAAAACCTTAGACAAAGCATGGACTCCTCAACCAACAAGAAGGTTGGGAAGAGGCAACAAGGCAAGGGGAGTTGTTTTGAAAGGCGGAAGGATGAATGATGAATGAAACGAAAGGAAAACCGTTATGAAATGGGAAGATCGTATTACAGTCGATCCGAAAGTGCTGGTGGGCAAGCCGCTTATCAAGGGAACCCGGCTCGCCGTCGAGTTCATTGTGGAATTGTTAGCCGAAGGCTGGACGCAGGAGCAAGTTCTCAAGAACTATCCGCAACTGACTGCCGAGGATATTCAGGCAGCCCTGCACTACGCCGCCGAGATGATGAAGCAGGAGCGGATTTATCCGCTGTCGGTATGACGCATGGCAAGATTTCTGGCGGATGAAAACGTCCCTGCCGATGCAGTCGAGGCCGCTCGGCAAGCCGGTTTCGACATGGCGTGGGTGCAGGAGGCTTCTCCCGGCGCCGACGATGAGGCCGTGCTGTCGATGTCACTGGCGGAAGGCCGGGTCTTGATGACATTCGACAAGGACTTCGGCGAGATGGCATTCCGGCAGGGCAAAAACACAACCTGTGATGTGATTCTGTTGCGGCCACGGTTACGGTCGCCCGATTATGTGAGCCAGTTCGTTGTGGCTGTCCGGAATGAACAGATCGATTGGGAAGGCCACTTCGCCGTGGCGCAGGAAGAGAAGGTGCGGATCGTACCGCTGCCCGCTTGATAAACGATCTGAAAAGATAGGAGTGACGTTTTGATTTACTAGCGAGACTACCGCAAGAATTTGCGAGAAGACCGGATTGGCGAGTGGCCCTCCAATGCGAAGTTGAGTGGCGACCCTTTGCCGGGTGATCACCTTCCCCCTCGCTCCCGCCAAAGTAGCCGCAATGCCGTGAACGGTTAGCAAAATTCCGGGCGGATATTACCGGTTGCAACTCTGTTGGTGAAAATCGGTAATGCGGCTGACCACCGACTCCGCATCGAGCCCCCAAGCGGCGCGGGCGGCGGTTTGGCTGGGAGCGCCGTGCAGGAAGGCGTCGGGTGTTCCGATGCGCAGCAAACGAGCGCGTTGCGGCGGGCCGTCGGCCAACCATTCCGCCACCGCGGCGCCCAAACCGCCGATCAGGCTATGTTCCTCCACGGTAACCACCAGCGACTTTTCTTCAAAGCAGGTCCGCAGCAAGGCCGTATCGAGCGGCTTCACGGTATGCAGGCTGACCAACTGCGTGGAGAGGCCGGAGGCTGCTAGTCGGCTAGCTGCTTCTTGGGCGATAGGGAGCATGTTGCCGGTCGCCAGAATCGTGATCTGCTCGCCCGCTTGCAGGGGAATACCTTGGCCGATGATCAACTTGGGCCGCTCGGCATGCACCAGCGGTTCGCCTTTTTTGCCGATCCTTAAATAGACGGGATCGTTTTGTTGCAAGGCGGCTTCCAAACCGGCGGCGGTTTCGTGGGCGTCGGCCGCGCACACGATTTGCATGTGCGGCAGCATGCGTAAGAAGCCGATGTCGTCGCAGGAGTGATGCGTCGGCCCCAGATTGGCGTACGATAACCCGGCGCCCACGCCGACAATCACCACCGGCTGCCGATGGTAACAGACGTCCACTCGAATTTGCTCCAAACAACGCGCCGTCACGAACGGCGTAATGGTGTAGACCACGGGCCGCAGTCCTGCCATGGCCAGGCCCGCCGCCACCGACATCATATTCGCCTCCGCCACGCCGCAGTTGAAAAACCGGGAGGGGAAACGATCACGAAATTCGTTGAACAGGCGGTTGCCGATATCGCCCATCAGCAACACGACGCGGTCGTCGCGCGCGGCCAGGCGGGTCAGCTCTTGTGCAAAGGCGTTTCTCATGGCTGGCCCAACTCCCCTCGCGCCAACTGCACTTCCTCTTCGGTGGGAATGCGATAGTGCCAGTTGTTGTCGTCTTCCATGAAGGAAACGCCACGGCCCTTGATCGTTCGCGCCACAATGCATTTCGGCTGCTTTACCTGGAAATGCTTGGCGGACATCGCCTCGCGCAATGAAGGTATATCGTGGCCGTTGAGTTCAACGGCGCTCCATCCAAACGCCTCCCATTTTTCTCGCAACGGAGAGATAGCGAGAATTTCCTCGCTGCGGCCGGTGGCCTGCCAGCGATTGAAATCGATGACCACGAGCAGGTTGTCGAGCGATTGCGCCGCGGCGAACATGGCGGCCTCCCAAACCGAGCCTTCGTTGCATTCGCCGTCGCTGAGCACAACACACACCCGGTAGCCCCGCCCTTGTATTTTTCCGGCCAGCGCCAAGCCAACGCCCAGCGACAGCCCATGCCCCAAGGAGCCGGTGGCCGCTTCGATGCCGGGCAAACAGCCGGGCGCCATGTGCTCCGAAAGCCCGCTGCCCGCGCGGCAGTAGTCCGCCAGTTGCGCCTGTGGGAAGAAGCCGCGTGCGGCCAACACCGCGTACAAGGCGGAAGAGGCGTGGCCCTTGCTCAAAATAAATCGATCGCGAAGCGGGTGTTGGGAATTCGCGGGGTCGACATTCAAATAGCTCCAATACGCCGCCACGAGAATGTCGACACACGACAGCGCCGAACCCAAGTGCGGCGCGCCGCCATGGTGCGACATTTCGACGACCGTGGCCCGGATGCGACGCGCCAAGGCCGCCAAATCGGGCGGGTTCTGGCCTGCGGCGTCTGTCATCAGTTTATGAACCTTTCCGCCAAAGCGTTATTGTAACCGTTCACAGATTCTGATCTGTCGGCTGGATTGTTATCGCAAATTCCCGCGACGCCGCGAACGGTTTCAAATATTTTAACCACAGAGCACGCAGAGGCACGCAGAGAAACGGGGAAGAAGAGGCCGGCGTTTCATGAATGGAAGGCAGCGGCGCGCCGCATCAAACTCTGTGTGCCCGGCGCTCTCTGTGGTTTATTCATTGCATGACTTGGTCGAGTGGTCTGAACTCACTGGCGTTTCAAAACGATTTCTTCTTCTCAGCGGCCCTCCGCGACTTTGCGGCCTCTGCGTTTCCCTTCGGCCTCTGCGTTTCCCTTCTCCGCAACCGTTCACGGGATATTCTCTGCCGGCTATAGTCGTTATCTCGATTTTCTTCGCCATCGCGAACGGTTACTCGCTATTTGAGACCCAGCGTCTGCATGGTTTTGATGTTGAAATATCGAGGGTCGGTCATGGAATCGGGTATTTTCCCCGCCTCGAAGGCGGTTAGTAAATCTTGCACGGCGTCTGAAATGGTGTGGCTGGGCCTGAAGCCGATATCGCGTTCGATTTTTTCCGAGCAAATCCGATACGAGCGCAAGTCGTCGGTCGGCTCATGCGCGATTTCAACATTCTCATCACCCACGACGCCGCGCACCGTATGGGCGATTTCCTCCACGCTGGCGTTTTCATAACCGGCGTTCCACGTTTTGCCGCCAATGGCGCCGGCCGGCAATTGCAACAGTTGGACGTACAGGTCGGTGATGTCTTCGATGTGAATGTTCGGCCGGTGTTGCCCGCCGCCAAAGACGCGAATCTTCCGATTGTTCACCGCATGATTGGTAAGAATGTTGACGGTCAAATCGAGCCGCAAACGCGGCGAGTAACCGCAAACCGTGGCCGGGCGAACGATCACGGTGGTGAATTCGGGCGATTGGTATTCCAGCAGAACGTCTTCACACAGCGCCTTGAAACGCGAGTAGTCGGTCAGCGGTTCGCGGGGCAGCGTCTCCGTGACTTTATCTTCCTTCTTCACGCCGTACACGCTCGACGACGAAGCATACACAAAACGTTGCACGCCCGCTCGCTTCGAGGCTTCCACCAGCGGGCGGAAGCAATCGAAATTGATCGACTTGCCCAACTCCAAATCGAGTTCAAAACTGGGATCGTTCGAAATGCAGGCTAGGTGAATGACGGCGTCGCAATCGCGCAATGCACGGTCGACCAGCGCGGCGTCGCGAAGGTCTCCCTTGACTAACTCCAGATGCTCTTGCGAAGTGTCCAACACATGCTCGCCGTAAATGCAGAGGTCGAGCACGCGTACGGAAAAACCGGCGTTAAGCAATTTCGGCGCAAGCACGGCGCCCACATAGCCAGCCCCGCCGGTAACTAAAACACGTTTCATTTGCAGCAGACTCCGACTATTTTAACAATGATTCGACATGCCGCGCAACAGATAGTTTATCTAGGAAAGCAGCGTTGCCTTCAACCGCCACCACTTCCGCACCCGCCACGTTGCCCAGAAAGGCCAACTCTTCCAGAGTGGAGCCGGCGCGAGCCGCGATTGCCGTGAGCGCGAAAAACGCCTCGCCAGCGCCGAAACGGTCGACCACGTTCGTCGCCAGCGCGGGCGATGTGCATTGCCGTTGCTCGGCGTTCATGCAGAAACAGCCCCGGTTTCCGATCGTCACGGCCGCGTTTTCCGCTTCAAGCTCTTGGCGAACCTGCTCCAGCAATTCAGCCAAGCCGCCGGCGGGGCTTTTACGGTCCAAACGCAATTCATGCTCCGAGAGCGAGAAGTAGTTCGCCCGGTGGTATTTCGAGATGGTGTGATAGCCAACATTGGCGGCATTGGCTTGTGTTGTGACCGCCAGAAATTTTGCCGCGTCGCACATCACGCGCACGGCGGCGGCATCGAGCATGCCATGCCCGTAGTCGGCCGCCACGACCAAATCGAACCGCGGCGCCTCATGCTCCAAAAGTTCGCGCAAGCCAGCACTTTCCGCAGCCGCCAGAGGCTCCTGGTTCAAATAATCGATTTCGAACAACGGCGTGCCGAAATACGCTTCTCGAAACTGCCGCTTGACAATCGTGGGCGCATTCGGCTGATGCATAAAACGCGGCTGAATGTTGCCGCGCAATTGGTTGCGTATCCACTCTTCGTGCGTTTGGTCGGCGCCCAGCATGGCCACCAAGCAAACCTCTTGGCAAAAGGAAGCCAGATGATTCGCCACCGCCGGCGCGCCGCCTAAGTAACGCTGGTGCGAGTGGAAGCGAGTCACGATATTGGTTGCTTTCATCGACTGTCCCAACATCGAGCAGGTATGGTATTCGTCGATAATCGCTTCGCCCACCACCAGCACCCGCATTTTCTGGGCGGCTTGCAGCGGGGCCAAAACATTATGGGCGGAGTGTGCTTGACGAAACCCCAACAGGTATTGGTCGGCTTCCTCCGAAAACGGAGATAGATGATTGTTGATCAAATGCGAGGAGCTGGACGTCAGTTCTTCAATGAACTCGACCGCCACGCCCAACTCAGCCGCGACTTTTTCCTCCCGCAGTAACTCCGGTGTTTTGTGGTCCCGATACTCCGCGCCCTTCACGAATACCGAGGGTTTCACATGCGCGATGGTTTCAGCAGCCGTCGGCCAGATGTTCACACAAACATGATCAACACACGCCAAAGCCGCCAAGGCCGCCGCCCGCAATGTTTGATCGAATACAGGCCGGTGAGGACCTTTGTTGACCAAATGATCGGGCGTGATCGTGACGAGCAAAATATCGCCCAGTTGCTTCGCTTGTTGCAAATAGCGAATGTGCCCGATATGCAGCAAATCGAACACGCCATGGCTGTGAACCACGGTTTGTCCTTGAGCGCGATAGGCGTCGAGCACGCTGGCCAGGGATTCGAAATCAACTATTTTTTCAGACGAGTTCATGCTGACGCCAAGAATCGAGACCGAACATCGAGAGGGGATCTAGACCTTCCCGCCCTGAAGACAACACCCGACGCCGGCATGTCTTGGCGCGAGACGGATTCGCACGCGAAGCCACGAAGCGAAGGAGAAATAGGGGCGATTTGTTTCACGGCAAGCCGAGCCTCCATTGTATACTCCACGCCGCTGGAGTCGCGATTATTCAACGGAGTGCGGTGAAATACCAGACGTCCTGGCGGCGAAAATCCGCCGCCCGCCGAGATGGAACGGCGCCTGATTCACCCGCCGGAAATGTAAAAATAGCGAGCCTGGGTTGACATTGACGTTTTCGTCGAGGATTCCGGTCATCCGGAAAGATCTGATCAAAGCGGTATTGTCGATTCGATAAACGAATCAAATGGCCGCGGCATTCGCCCCGACCGTCGACGCCCGCGTGGTATGGCAACCTCCGCATGGCGAAGCATTTCTCAATGGAGTCGTTCTCATGAATTGGACCTGTCGCGCCACGATATTCACGATCGTTGCATTGCTTACCACCCAGGGTTTCGCCGAATCTCGTCAGTCGGACCACGTCAAGAAATATCGCGTCGCCTCGAAGACGCGCACAACCAAAGCCAAACCGGCCGTGTATCATGCCGCCAGACGCTCCAGCGTGGTGATCGAACAGGATCACGACGTCCACTACAACCCCGACTGCAACGGAGGTTGTGCGCCCCACCGGTGTGTATGCATCTGCCCACTGAAGCAACTTGTTGGTTTTGTGGATCGGTCGCTCAAGGCGATCTTTACCCTGCCTTGCTACGACCCCTGCTGGGGTTCGCGGCGGCGGCTCACTATTCAAGATTGCTTCCGTTGTGGCCAGCCGCGTCACTCGGTTCGCCGCGCGGGTTGCGCCGCGTGCGGCCATGAACATGGCCACGAATATTATAGTCCCTCCCTGGAATCCATGTCGCCGACGCCGCAGCCGATCGAAGAAGATACGCCGCCCATTCCGCCCGCCGCTAGTTACCGGCGCTCGGGGAAACTGGTGCAGCCGATTGCCGGAAAGCCCAGCAAACGCGGCGTGAAGACGCGCATCGGTCCGCCGCCGGCGCATGCTAGGCGGTCGACGCAACATGTTCGGCGTGAGGCGGTCCGTCGAAGCGTGCGGCAGGCTTCCTACAGCGAGCCGGCGCCGCTGAATTTCCGCGAACTTGTCGACACCCAATCCACGGCGTCCGCCAAACGCGCAGCTTCGCGAACGCCGTACCGACCCGTTCCGCGGCCGACCGCCAAGAAAAAATCCGGCCTTCGTTTTCTCGATAACTAAACCGGCCAGGAAAGTGTGGACTAACAAAATCCCGAATGGGGTCCGAGAAATCCAGCTTTTTGAAAATCCGGGCTTTTGAACCAGGCAGTAATTTCTCCACGCCTTTCACACGCCCCTTCAAACCGCTACCCGTTTCAAACCGCTGCCCGCACAGCGGCGAACAGGGCCGGAATTTTGAATTCCGGCCCTGTTCTCACTTTTCAGACCCGTGTTTCATTCCGGATTATTCCCGATAACGATTCACGGTCGTCAGCAAGGCGGCAAGCACATTCGCTCGCCCAAGAGTGGCTTGAGTCAGGCGAATACCCATTGGGCGCCCATACGAAAAACTTTGAACTCCTCCCGCCTCCGTTGTGATTTTTGGCGAGATACTTCGTAAGATGGCCTAAACGGAAAAGGCAGCTTTCAATGCGAGAGGTTGGAGTTCATGCTTTAGCATGTTTTCGTCGGCATTAATTCGGTCGCAGCAGCCTCAAGGCTGGAGTCCAACGGTTGGCGGCTGTACAAAAATCACCGTCGCGTCCTGCGGGTATTGTGTCGGCGTCAGGTGCGGGTTATACCTCATTGCCTTGTTTCTGTTCCATTGCTGATTTGTCGGATGCACACACGAGAGGGTTTAGCCGCCATGACCGATGAGGGAAAACAAGCTGCGCAGGATTCTTCCGCCCCGGAGCGCGCCAAGCCGGCGCCCGCGAAAAAGAAAACTCCCGACGAGCCGACGCATATTTTTCTCGTACCTTATCCTAAGGTCGTTTTTTTCTACCCCACTTTTTTGATGTCGTTGATTGCAGGCGTCACGATGGCGTTTGGCGGCGAATCGGCTCTTTCTCCCGAGAATGGGCTGGCCGTTGGCATGGGAACGGCGTTCATGTTCGTGTTTGCCGTGAACTTGATTGTCTTGGCGTTCGACTTCCCTCGCGGCACCTCGCTGACGTTGTTCTTTTTCGTCGTGGTGTTGGTTTTGTGCGGGGTGCTGTTTGTCTCGAAAAAGCCAGACATGGTTCCCGCCGCGAGTTCTTTCCTGACCCGCATCACGCCGTTGGCCAACGCCACGTTCTATTTTTCGATTGCGGGCATTTTCGCTTTCATTTTCGCCATCGTGATGGTGAGCGTGCGTTTCGACTACTGGGAAGTTCGCCCCAACGAACTGTTGCACCACCACGGTATCTTGAGCGATTTGAAACGCTACTCGGCGCCGAATTTGAAAATCGAAAAGGAAATTAACGACGTATTCGAGTACGTGTTGCTGGGATCGGGCCGGCTGATTTTGAATCCTAGCAATGAAGATCGGGCGATTATCCTCGATAACGTGCCGTTCATCAGTTCGAAGGAAAAAAAGATCACCCGCTTGCTGGGCGCGCTGCAGGTTCAAGTCAGACGCGACAGCTAAGAAAACACCGGAAATTACTTCCCCGTTCAGAGGCCCGGCTTTTTCAAAAAGCCGGGCTTCACGGGCGCCAGCCGGCGACTTATTTTCAGACCAGCCCCATTTTCAGACCAGCCCCGAATTATTCACGTGCGATCCGCGGTGTTGTAAGGGAAACTCGGAAAAGATGTATCGCTGCCAAGCTTGCAAAAAAACGTTTGAAGAGTTTGATGTTTTGGGCCAGTGTCCGCATTGTTCGCATTTGTCGAAGGTGGCTTGTCCTTGCGGCCACAAAGGCGAAGGCTGGGAGTTCGTTAAAAACGACGATTCGTGTCCTGCTTGCGGCCGAAAAATGAAGGTGGTGGGCGGCGCTTCGGAGCATAATCGCCCGGCCCCTAAAAAACCCATATGGCTCTTTGTGGCATTGGGCGTGTTGCTGGTTTTGGCGGTGGTTGGCCTGATAACCGCGATGGTGGCGCTGGGCTGATACACGCCTAAAAGCCCGGCATTTTGAAAATGCCGGGCTTTTTCTGACTTCAACCGTGCGCGTTGGATCCGTCGGGTGCGTCGTCTGCGGGGGGCGTCTGCGCGGCGCGCAGTTTGGCGTGGCGAGCGACAAACCATTTCTCGGTGAGGTCGAGCGTGAGAAAAACGCCGGCCATGAGCGTCCCGGAGAAATAACCGATCAGAGCGCCGGCCGGCGCGGTTATTGGTAACGTAAGCGCGGCCAGCAGCAAATACCTGGCGTTTTGCTGTCCCACTTGCTGGCCCATAAAAAAGACGCCGGCGAAGATCCAGAGCGGCAGGAGAATAGCGCCCGCCGCCGCCGAGGCAATTCGAGGCACGCCGCCCATACGCATTTGCGTGATGCCCGTGGCCATGGCCAACGAAGCAAAAAACAGGTACATCACCGGCCAGGCGTCGAGGTATCGGAGGGCGGCAAACAGGAAACCAAACAACGTCATGAAGACCAGCATCGCGCTCATGCCGAAACGGGTTGGCACTTGGTACTGCTTCTGCTCTCGAAGGAATGATACTGTTGTCATGGGAGCACCTCCAAGCGGCGTGTCCAGGCAAGGCCGGCCCAGCTTCTGAACGGTAGTTCGATTATCGCGTGCAAATCCCCTCGGCACAATAAGAGTCTCGCTGTGTTGCGACAATCTATTCGCCGGCGGCCGACAATTATTGGCCGCCGAATTTCACGCCCCTAACTTCGCCACAGCCCGATCAACTGCGCAAAACAAACAAGATAAAAGCTTTGCGGCCGCCTTGTCGATTGGAATGATAACCGAGTTGTTTTTCGCTGAACTCCTTGACGACGGCGCTATTGCACCCATGATCCTTCCCGCTCCCCACTTCCTGTTGTATTCCGAATCGAGCGGCGGGCGAAAAATCGGCCGTGGCTCGTTTGGACGTTGGAGATTTGTCTTGGAATCGGTCGATGGCGACGAAACGTTTGAAGCCTCCGATATCGAGCCCGAAACACTTGGCGAGCGTTTGGAATTGTTGGCCGTGGTGCGGGGGCTGGAAGCTCTGCACCAACCGTCTCGCGTGACGCTCGTCACGCAAAGCAAGTATGTCAGCCGGGGGGTTCGGAACGGCTTGCCCGATTGGCGCGAGAATGGCTGGCAATGGGAGCGATTCGGGCGTCTTGTTCCCGTGAAGAACTACGACCTCTGGCAACGGGTCGACCAAGCGTTGCAGTACCATAGCCTGGAATGCCGGACATGGCGGTTCGACGCAGCCTCCGGCGGGGACACGGCCTCCGGCGGGGACACGGCCTCCGGCGGGGAAGAAAATAGCGATGCACCCGCAGCGCCGGCGTA
Organism: Planctomycetota bacterium; assembly: GCA_024276655.1. Taxonomy (GTDB): domain Bacteria; phylum Planctomycetota; class Planctomycetia; order Pirellulales; family Pirellulaceae; genus SZUA-33. The sequence continues at coordinate 10,469 of JAJRWU010000219.1, read as the reverse complement.
TCAGCATCTGAGAAACCGGCGGCGGAAAGGCCTGCAATCGCTGGGCGCCGCCGGGCAGCGCGTCGGCAGGCAACGAGAGCAGGCAGTGGCGGCGGGCGTCTAAAAGTCGCCTGAATAATGGATTGGTTATGGCCGTCGGCTTTTCCCAGTGAGTAGGAACCGCATTACCGGCGCTTCCCCACTAACTGGCCACGGCCCTGTTGGTTTATCATGAGGAGAGTACCCAAGGTGCGGACACACGCGAAATTACAGAGTATTGGAGCGGTCGTCGAGCGAAACCATGAAAATCCGTTCGAGTTGTTGGGGCCGCATGTGGTGGAGGAAAACGGCCGGCAATCGATGGCGGTGCGAGCCTTCCTGCCGGAGTCGCAACAAGCGTGGGTGGTTCACGGTGGTCATGGTCATCGCTCGCCGATGCGAAAGATCCACCCGGCGGGAGTTTTTGAAGCGATTTGTCCGTTGCCAGATGACGTTGCCGCTGGTTCATATCAGTTGAGTGTTGCCGGTAAAGATGGTCTTATGAGCACCATGCACGACCCCTACTCCTTTCCCACGCTCTTGAGCGACTACGATATTCACCTCTTGGGCGAGGGCGCCCATTGGCGTTCGTACGAACGGCTGGGCGCACAGGTATGTCGGCAGGGCGGCGTGCTGGGAACGAATTTCGCCGTTTGGGCGCCGAACGCCGATAGTGTCAGCGTGATCGGCGGTTTTAACCGCTGGGACGACCGCCCCCACCAGTTGAAGAAGCACGTTCCCAGCGGCATCTGGGAGATCTTCATTCCGGAGTTGATGGAGGGCGCGGTCTACAAGTATCGCCTGAAAGTTGGCGAACAAATATTGGAAAAGGCCGATCCTTACGGCTTCGCGGCCGAGTTGCCGCCCTGCACCGCTTCCGTAGTAGCCGACTTATCGAAGCACCGTTGGGCGGACGATGCTTGGCTCCAGGAGCGTAGCGGGCAAGACCCAACCTTGCCCCGGCCGATTTCCATTTATGAGGTGCATCTGGGCAGTTGGATGCGCGACGAAAGCCGCGTCAACGGTTGGCTCTCGTACCAGGAGCTGGCGCACCGCTTGGTCGAGTATTGCCATAAAATGGGCTTCACGCATCTGGAATTGATGCCGATCAACGAACACCCCTATTCCGGCAGTTGGGGCTACCAAACGGTGGGCTATTTCGCCGCCACGAGCCGTTACGGTTCGCCCGACGATTTTATGTATTTTGTCGACCATTGCCATCAGAACGATATCGGCGTCATTCTCGATTGGGTGCCCGCCCATTTCCCGCGAGACGCACACGGATTGCGCCAGTTCGACGGCTCCGCGCTCTACGAACACAGTGACCCCCGCCAGGGCGAGCATCCTGACTGGGGAACCATGATCTTCAATTATGGACGCAACGAAGTCCGCAATTTTTTGATCTCGAACGCCCTATTCTGGTTCGACAAATACCACATCGACGGCTTGCGCGTCGATGCCGTGGCTTCCATGCTCTACCTCGATTACAGCCGGGAGGACGGGCAGTGGATACCGAACGCGTACGGCGGGCGAGAGAACCTGGAGGCGGTGTCGTTTCTCAAGCAGTTCAACGAGCAGTCGCACGGCCAATTTCCGGGCGTGCTCACCATTGCGGAGGAGTCGACGGCTTGGGGCGGCGTGACCACACCCACTTTCCTAGGCGGCTTGGGGTTCAACTTGAAGTGGAACATGGGCTGGATGAACGACACGCTCCGCTTCATGCACGACGAACCGGTCCACCGAAAACACCATCATGATGAACTCACCTTCAGCCTGATCTACGCCTTCAGCGAAAACTTCGCCTTACCGTTTTCGCACGATGAAGTCGTGCATGGCAAGGGAGCGCTGCTAGAGCAGATGCCCGGCGACCTCTGGCAAAAATTCGCCAACCTGCGTTTGCTCTACTCCTACATGTGGACCCACCCCGGCAAAAAGCTGCTGTTCATGGGCGGCGAATTCGGCCAATGGAACGAGTGGAATCACGAGGCTTCGTTGCAGTGGGAATTGTTGGAACATGATACGCACCGCGGCGTGCAACGCATGGTGGCCGATTTGAATCAACTGCTTCGCCGCGAGCCCGCGCTGTATGAAGTCGACTTCGACGGCGCCGGTTTCGAATGGATCGATGCTCACTGCTACGATGAAAGCATGCTGGCCTACTTGCGCAAAGCGGCCGATCCTAACGACTTCCTGTTGGTGTGTTGCAATTTCACGCCAGTGGTGCGGCAGGGGCGCCGCATTGGCGTTCCGCACGGCGGCTGGTACCGGGAAATTTTCAACAGCGATTCGGAATACTATGGCGGCGGCAATGTCGGCTCCCACCCCGGCGTACAGGCCGAGGAAATCGAAGCCCAAGGGCGGCCCTTCTCGCTCAGCATCGACCTACCGCCGCTCGGCGTGACGATCTTCAAGCCGGAGCGTTGACCGGCGGCCACCTACACAGGTATTTTCCGGGTAAGGTTGATATACTTCACGCGGCTGGCAATGGCTCGTTTAACGGCAAGCCGAAGGCGACTGCGTTTTCTGTTCTGTCCGAACGCATGGGCTCAAAACACAGCCGCCTTCGGCTTGCCGTTAAACGAAAAAAAAAGACATTTTCATCCGCGTGCGGTATAGCACCTTGACAAAACACTATCAAATGATAGTATTCCTTGGCGATAATTGGTTTATTCGGGCAGTTGTCGGCGCCAAGTCGGTGTGAGCACCGGAGTCGTACGTTCAAGACCGTCAATGAGCGACGCATGCCGACACGTCAAAAAGTCGCTTCATTTCTGGGTGATTTCAAGGCAGCCGTAAGTTTGGGGTACATCCATTGGTTAAACCGAGCAGATGAAACCAAGGCACACCTATCAGGGCTGGAAATCATACAGAATCAAGCGGTCGATTACCTGCATGGGCTGACGCCGGACAACTACTCCAAAGGCCCCGAACCGGATCACTACGACGAAAATCGCCAAGTCTGGACTTTCGGATGCGACGTATCCGGCGCCGAAGCGTACATCAAGTTGACAATGCACCCAGACTCTCGTCGAAAAACGGTTATCAACGCATTGATTTGGTCGTTTCATGCGGCGGAACACCCGTTGCGTTATCCATTTCGAGAGGACGCGTAGCAATCGGACGGCATCGTGGATGAAATGCGCGACGAAGCAAAGAGATTGTAAAAGGAGATGGCATGAGCACCACGACGACAAATTATTGCGTTGTCTGTGGCGATGAGCATGTTCGCCAAGACAACAAGCAGGTGGAGTTCGATGTTCGCGGCGAAACCATGCAAATCGACCTACCTGTCCAGGTTTGTGAAGCGTGCGGCGCCATGGAACAAGCAGACGTTGATCCTGCGGAACTGGCTTTCGCACAGTATCGGCGGCGGAACGGGCTCCTAACTCCCGAAGAAATCAAGAGCGTCCGCGAGCGTTACAAGCTTAGCCAAAAGTCGTTGGCGGCGCTTTTGGGAATGAGCGAGGCGACCATTAATCGCTACGAAGGCGGCGGACTTCAAGACGAAGCACACGACCAAGCAATTCGCTCCTGTGCTTCCACGGAAGGCATGCGAGACCTACTTGGCAGGCGTGGCGACCGACTCTCGGATTGGCAACTCCAGCGAGTCAAAGACGCCTTAAAGGGCGCCTCCGGCAATCTCTCGGATATCATGTTCGACATGGCTCCCTCGTGGTGTATGCCAAAGGAAAAATCGCTGGCGACAGGATTTCGAGAGTTCGATTATCGACGATACGCCGCTGTCGTCACTTGGTTCTGCGGTCATGTAAATACGGTTACTGCCACAAGTCTGAACAAGCTGCTGTTCTATGCCGATTTTTTACATTTTCAAAGCGAGTCCGTTTCACTCACCGGTGCAGCCTATCGACGTGCGCCTTATGGTCCGGTTCCAGCGGCTTACGGTGATTTACGCGAACACTTGGAATGGGAGCAAGTGATCGAGGTGCGCGAAGTCGAATACCAAAACGGCAACATGGGCGAGGAGATTCACGCCGGCGCCAAGGCGGATGAACTGCCCTCGCAATTGACGCCCCGCGAATTGAAAACTCTTGAAGCAGTGGCGCACAAGTTCGCGCATTTTTCACCCGGCCAGCTCGGTGATTACTCACACCAAGAGGCGGCTTGGCGAGACACTGAAGACCGCTCGTTGATTACCTACGATAAAGCCGCTCAGCTTTCGCTGTCAAAAGATTGAGCCATCGTCGTGAACTCAAATAGATGTGAACTGAGCCCCAGCCGGAACGTTGACCGGCGGCGGGAATGTGGGGAACTGTATTACTGAAGCGAGCGGAACGAAACAATTTCCCAGGTTGCTTCGGGTAGGGAGTTGGCGGGCGAACTATTTGGTTCGCCCACCTTCCTCGCCCAACTCTGTTCCTGGCCGAAGCCCGACATCACGCGGCGAAAACGAAGCGGCAGGCCGTTTTGGGCGTCGAATCGGCCGAACACCGAAACCCGAGGCGTGAATGGATCGATGTCGCCGGAGGCCACGCGCTCGATATTATTGAAATCAATTTCCATCGTGCCGAACATGCCGTCGACGGTCCAGGAGCCCCAGGTTCGAGGCTGCCGCAGCGCGTGGCCGTTGCGCGTGGCGGTCGCGACTTCGCCATCACGCACTTCCACGCGGTACACGGCCGATTGGCGTCCTACGACATTCACCACGATATCGTAATTTTCGATGGCAACGCTGCGCCACTTCAATTTCGCCGCCTCGAATTGCTGGCGCGAGATCGGCGGCAGACGTTCACCCGAGGAAAAAACCGACCAGACCATAAGAATAATCGTGGCCGCCAGCACACCCAACACCGCCGCCAGCACATGCAGGCTGCGCCGCTGCCGCCGCGCCGCTGGCCGCCGCTTCTGGGGAGTTTCGCCTGTCATGGGAACCTCGCACGGTTGAAAAATGCTAGCCGTGCGGAGTATAAAGCCGCAAAGCCGCAAAAAAAAGCCCGGCATTTTGAAAATGCCGGGCTTTTGATTTTCTTCGCAAATCGTTTGGGTTTCGCCGCCGTTATTTTTTGGCTCGCAGTGCGGCTTGGGCGGCCGCCAGACGAGCAATCGGCACGCGGAAGGGCGAGCAACTCACGTAGTCGAGGCCCACGGCGTTGCAGAAATCGATCGACGACGGGTCGCCGCCGTGTTCGCCGCAGATGCCCACTTTCAGGCCTTTTTTCGTGCTGCGGCCCTTCTTCACCCCCATCTCGACCAACTGCCCCACGCCCGTGGTGTCGAGCGATTGGAACGGGTCGGCCTCCAGGAGTTCCTGCTTGAGGTAGTCGGGCAGGAAACTGTTGATGTCGTCGCGGCTGTAGCCGAACGTCATTTGCGTGAGGTCGTTGGTGCCGAAACTGAAGAAGTCGGCATGTTCGGCGATCTGATCGGCCGTTAATGCGGCGCGAGGAATTTCGATCATCGTGCCGATGCTGATATCGAGCTGCCCCGTGAACTTTTTCTTGTCGACCGTTTTCTGGATCGTGTCCTCCACGTACTTGCGCAGCAGCTTGAGTTACGTGGCGGCGCCGACCAGCGGGATCATGATTTCAGGATGCGCGTCGATTTTCTTCTTCTTGCATTCGATGGCCGCTTCGACAATCGCCGTGACTTGCATCTCGAGAATTTCGGGGTAGGTCACGCTCAAACGGCAGCCGCGATGGCCCAACATTGGGTTCGATTCGTGCAACTGCGCCACCAACGCCTTGACCTTGGCCGGCTTGATGTTCAACACCTTGGCCAATTCCGCCTGACTCTTGGCTTCGTGGGGCAGAAATTCATGTAACGGCGGATCAAGCAGCCGGATGGTCACCGGCAGGCCCTTCATGGCCTTGAAAATGCCGATGAAATCCTTGCGCTGGAAGGGCAGCAGTTTCGCCAGAGCTTTACGACGCGCCGGCTCCTCTTCGGCCAGAATCATTTCCCGCATGGCCGTGATGCGGTCGCCTTCGAAGAACATGTGTTCGGTGCGGCAGAGGCCAATTCCCTCGGCGCCGAATTCGCGGGCGCGTTTGGCGTCAGCGGGGGTGTCGGCATTGGTGCGGACCTTGAGTCGACGGTGCTCATCGGCCCATTTCATGACCTTGCCAAAACTACCCGAGAGTTTTGGCTCTTGGCGGGCGATAGCGCCGACCATGACTTCGCCGGTGGCGCCGTCGATGGAGAGGGTGTCTTTATGGGTGAATGTTTTGCCGCCGATTTTAATTTTGCGGGCTTTTTCGTCGATCACCACTGCGCTGGCGCCGGCTACGCAGCAACGGCCCCAGCCGCGCGCCACCACGGCGGCGTGGCTGGTCATTCCGCCGGTGCTGGTCAGAATTCCCGCCGCGATATGCATGCCGTCGATATCTTCGGGGCTGGTTTCCTTGCGCACTAGGAGAACAGATTCGCCATCGCGCGAGCGGGCCACCGCCTCTTCCGCCGAGAAGGCCAATGTGCCTACCGCCGCGCCCGGCGACGCCGGCAAGCCGATGGTCAGCACCGCCGCCGATTTTTTCGCCTTGGGGTCAAAACTGGGCAGCAACACCTGGGTGAGGTCGCCGGCGGGAATTCGCAGCAAGGCCGTTTTCACATCGATCAGTTTTTCTTTCACCATATCGACGGCAATCTGCACCGCTGCGGCGCCGGTTCGCTTGCCGGCCCGCGTTTGCAGCATGAAAAGTTCGCCGCGTTCGATCGTGAATTCGATATCTTGCACGTCGCGGTAGTGGTCTTCGAGAATCTTTTTGATGTCCAGCAGTTGGCGATGCACCTTGCGGTTCCATTTCGGCATCTGGCTGACCGGTTGCGGCGTGCGAATTCCGGCCACGACGTCTTCGCCTTGTGCATTGATGAGGAATTCGCCGAAGAACTTGTTTTCGCCCGTTGATGGATTGCGCGTGAAAGCCACGCCGGTGCCGGAATCTTCGCCCATGTTGCCATAGACCATCGACTGCACATTGACCGCCGTGCCGAGCAAGCCGCGAATGTTCTCCACTTCACGATATCGCACCGCGCGCGTGGTGTTCCAACTGCCGAACACCGCTTCAATCGAAAGCCCTAATTGCCGCATGGGGTCTTGCGGAAAGTCTTCCTTGGCGTGTTTGCGGTAGACCGCCTTGTAGGCGTCGCACAGTTCGATCAGGCCTTGCGCGGGGACGTCGGTGTCTTGGCTGACTTTGTACTTCTTTTTGATTTTGTCGAACGCCGCTTCAAAAGACTCATGCTCCATGCCCATCACGACATCGCCAAACATGTTGATCAGACGGCGGTAGGCGTCGTAGGCAAAACGCGCATTGCCAGTGGCGATGGCCAGCCCAGCCACGGCTTCGTCGGTCAGACCGAGGTTCAAAATCGTGTTCATCATGCCCGGCATGGAAACGGCGGCGCCGCTGCGCACGGAAACCAACAGCGGGTTTTTGTTGTCGCCGAACTTTTTGCCCAGTTCCTTTTCCAACGTCGCGACATTCTTCCGCACGTCGGCCATGAGGTCTTTGGGAAGTTTGCCGCCGGCCTTGATGTATTGGGCGCAGACTTCGGTCGTGATCGTGAAGCCGGGGGGGACCGGCAGACCGATTCTCGTCATTTCGGCCAAATTCATTCCCTTGCCGCCGAGAATATCTTTTCCGACGCCCTTGCCGTCGGTGCGAGTCTTGCCGAAGTAGTAGGTCATCCGACTCTTTCGAGCGGCCTTCTTTTTTGCCATTGCCATGAACCTTTTTTGTGTGTGGAGAGAATGCGGCGAGTCTAGCAACGGACGGGAAAATCGTCAATGAACCCCCAGTTTGACGCAAGCCGCTCGTTGGCGGACTCTTCAAAACCAAGCAGAGGACGCCAGCGGCAAAGGCCGGCAATTTGACGCCTGCGCTTCGGCGATCTACTATAAAGACTGCTTGTTTTCGCATTTCCACGCCAACGTAACATCCGGCGTAAATGTATTTTTCAAGAGGTCTGCCAAAGATGACTGTTACTCTCCATAAACCGTTTGTTTTGGGCTGCGCGGCGGCGTGTTTGGCGATTTTCATGCTGCCGCAACTGGCGGCGCGAGCGCAAGACAAAGATAAAATCCCGCCGCCCGAAAATGTCTCCCTCGAAACACGAGACCACGTCGTGATTCTCGCTACCTATTTTGCCAGCAATAAAGGGAAGAAAGCCGCGCCGATTATCATCCTGCCCGGCTGGGAAGGACGCAGAACGCAATTCGGGCCTCTCGCCCTGGCATTACAAAAACAAGGGTATGCGGTGATCGTGGCCGACCTGAGAGGGCAAGGCGGCAGCATTCGGCGGCGCGTCGTGGGCGGACAGGATATCGCGATCAAACGCGACAAAATGCGCACCGGCGATCTCGAAGCCATGGTGCTCGATGTGCGCACGGTGAAAAAGTTTCTGATGAAAGAGCATCGGGCCGGTAAATTGAATATCGACCTCTTATGCGTGATCGGCTCGGAATTGGGCGCCTTGGTGGCCATGAACTGGGCCATGCTCGATGGAAATTGGCCGGATATTCCAGTGTACAAACGCGTTCGCAACGTTCGAGCCCTAGTGCTCATATCGCCAGAAACATCCTTCAAGGGCCTGCGCAACCGTACTGCGCTGGCCAGCCCGGTGTTGCGGAGCCAGCTTTCGGTGATGATCATCGCCGGCAAAAAGGGCTCGGCCTACAGCGACGCCAAACGTATTCACGGCACACTCACGCGTTATCGGGCGCCGGTTCCAGACGACAAGCAAGAACGGCTCCGCCGCCAAGATTTGTTTCTCATCACTCGCAGCACCTCTCTCCAGGGCGTGAAGCTCATCAATGCCCGGATTGGCGTCGATCGGGATATCTCGGGTTTTCTCCAACTCCGGCTGCTGGCCAAGGCCGACGACTACCCTTGGAAAAAATACTGAGTTTGGGAGCGGTAGCGGCTAGGGGCTTATTGCCGGATGGATACGCTTGAGCGTGGCGGTGGGCACGGGAACCATGCGGTTACTGTTGGCGTTTCCACTTTTTGAACGCTGTACGGCGGCCGCAGTGAGAGCTTTTTCGACGAGCAAATCGACCGAGTCCTGGGGAGGAATGCGAATTTCAACGCCCAGCGGCAGAATCTCCGGCTGGGTGATCAGGTCTTGATTGAGTTTGAGGAGCAGCTCGGCATATCGGGCGTCTTTTAAGTAGCGCTGTGCCAAGTTCGCCAGCGTGTCGCCGTCTTTGAGTCGATGCACTCTCCAAACGATCGGCTCTTCCTCTTCCTTACGTCCGGAGGACGAGCCGGCAGCGGCGCCTTCTAGAGCATCGCCTACTTGGTCGGCCTCTATATCCCGGCTGGGCGAGATGCCAGATAGAGTGTTGGCGGGGTCTTTAAGGATACGCCATGTGCGCCGCCCGAAGCCGCTCCGAGATGCGAGCGATCGGTAAGACGACTCGAACGACGGCGGCGGCGTCGATTCCCTCATAGCGATCTGGGCGTTGTGCCGAGAGGATTTTCGTGGGACCGAAGCCGGAGACTCCAAGGCGCGGGTCTGGGGCGCGCTTGGAACGGAAAGCACGACCGGACCGCGGCGAACGGTCAAATGGGCCGGGCTTTTCGCCTGTTGTCCACGTGTGCGGACCGGCCTCGTTCGCTGGAACGGCAACGCTCCCAGCACGCCCAAAAAGAGGACGCCCGCCAACCATTTGAGTTTTTGTTCCGTTCGCATAGACATCACTCGGCACGGTTTGACAGAATCGCGTATATCAAGGAAATCGGCAGAAAGCGAGGCGGGAAACCACACGCAAGTCGCGGCGCCGACGTGCGAGGAGCACTGCCCGCGCGACGGCGCCGGTTAGGAAAGATGTCCGGCCTGTTGCCGGAAGGCAACAGGCCCCGGGAACCTCATTACCGGCACGGCAATTTCCAATTCTGGTGTTCCCGGTTTTCGGCGAAAAACCGAAAAATCTCGCAATTCTCCGTGGAACTGCTTCTTTCAAGTGTTATACTGGCCGCCGCGAAAGCAGCAGCGGAGGGCTGTTGCGTAACATGCTGGCTAACGCTAGTCGTCGGCACAAAACCTAGTCGGGAGGGACCCCCATGACACGCATACCTTTGAGTCTTGTGGAAGAGGAAACGAAAGGTATTCAAGAGCGATTGGAGCTGAGTACGGCGGAAATCGGGCTTACGGTTCGGACCACGAACTGCCTGGAGGAAAAAGGGATTTTCACCGTCAACGACCTGCTGCACAGTTCGCGAGACGACCTGCTGAGTATCTCGAATTTTGGAGAAAAGACACTCGACGAGGTCTTCAAAGCGCTGGAAGACGTCGGGTTTTACCGCCCCAGCCGGCGAAAGTAGCTGAGTAGCCGGTTTTCAACCGAATAAAAAACTGTTTTGCCCCAGTTGGACGCTGAGCTTTAAGAGTGTGCTAGAGTTTAGCACTCACGAAAAGGAGAAGCTCAATGTCGAAAAGAACGTATTTGTCGCCTGAACAGAAAGTAGCGATTGTGAGGCGGCATCTGTTGG